>SYMJ01000216.1 GCA_005805505.1 Verrucomicrobiales bacterium
GCCACCGTCCCGATGGCCACCGAATCGGGATTTCCTAAGCTCACCCGAACGCCATCGCGGAGAAGGTCCCGAATGGAACGGATATTCTTGGGATTGCCCTTGGCCACCGCGACGACGGCGGACATACGAGCCAGTGGAAGCACCTCGGCCAGCAAGCGATTGGAATTGCCCAAGTCGATGAAGCTGGTGTCGGCCGGAATGAACACGTCGCCGCGTTGGGCTACCCGCAAATTGCTCAACAGCGTGCCCGAGCCTCCGTATTGAAGCTGAACGGCGACTTTCTGTTCCCTCTCGTAGTCTTTCGCAACCGCCTCGACCACCGGCTTAAGCCCAGCCGCGCAGTAGACCACCAGCGGTTCTGAAACGGGAGCGTTGGCAGGTGGCCTCTGGTTCCAGATCAACAATCCCACCAAGACCCCGATTGCTACCAGCGATCCCCAGACCATGGATCTCATCGGATTCATCCGACTCGGCCTCCTGCTTTGAGACATGGGGTTCCGCGATCCATCTCTACAAATCTTCGCCGGAACTGCCGGTTTGATTCAACCACACAGACACCCCGACACCCGATCGTTACGGGAAAACCGCGGGTGCGGGAGCAACACCGCCGGTTGCCCCGCACCCCGGATTTGCCGAACCTCAATCCAACTTGTGGATGCGGATATTCCGGAACGCCACAGCTCCGTGGTCGCCCTGGAGGAGGATCGGTCCGGGCTGGTCCACCTGGTCGTCGATCTGACCACCGGTACCCTTGGGGCTCAGCACCCCGTCGTGCACCTTCACGCCGTTGAGAGTCAGGGTAATCTTCTGGCCCACAATCTTGGCCTCCGCGGTCTGCCACTGTCCGGCCTTGCGAGAAACGAAGAGCGAGGTCGGTTGGAGGTTGTAAACAGCCCCATTGCCACCGTTAGAGGCCTTGCCGGTCTTCACATCGTCCAAGATCTGGATCTCGTGACGTCCGCGCAGGTAGAGGCCGGAGTTCGATTTCGGAGCCACCTGATACTCATAGCGAATGACGAAGTCCTTGAACTTCTCTTCGGTGAGCAGATCCGTGCCGTGCTCGGTGAAATTGCCCTCGCGGTCCACCTTGAGCACGTTGCACAGCATGCCGTTCTGAACGCTCCACGACTTCATCCCGTCGTCGCGGCGGTACTTCCAACCCTTCATGGACGTGCCGTCGAACAGCAGCTTGAAGCCTGCCTTTTTCTCGGCCGCGCTCAGCCCATTGGCTGTATCGGTCACCGCACCGGAACCCTTGGCCAGACCCAAGCCCCAGCGAATGCCGCCGAGGATGTGCTTCTGGTAGGCGGCGCTGGTCCACACATCTTCGCGGTGACCCAGTGAGGTGTAGAACATGCGACCACCGCCCTTGAGGTCTTTGCACCAGGACACGGGGTAATCGCCGGGCAAGTGATTCTGCGGGTGCTTGTCGAGGGTCAGCAGCCCGTGCACGCGATCGCGGTGGAACTCCTTAAACTCGTAAATCTCGTCATACATCGACCACGTATCGCCCAAGTGTTGGTTGGCCGGGTGCGACGGATCCTGGTTGGCCATGTCGACGGTCACCTGCGCGCCGTGGGTCAGGAACAACCCTCCCAACATGCCGTAAAACGCCGGAAACCCATGAAACGTGTCGCTGCACGAGTGCATGCCGATGAGGGCGTGTCCCTGCTCCACCCAGCGAATGAAACCCTCGCGATCGGGAATCGCCAAATCACCGGTGGTGTTGGCGAAGATCACCGCATCGACCTTGGCCAGATTGGCCATGGAAAGCTTCTCGCGGACTTCGTTGTCGTCCTTGCCGTCGGCTCCGCCCCGCACGTAATCCACCACGGTGAATTCCCCGGTGGTTTCACCGAGCGTCGCAATGACGTTTTCGGCGGTGGCGATGGAGCTGTGGCGGAAGCCCTTAGTGGCGGTGACCACGAGGACCTTCTTCGGCGCCGCCGCAGAAAGGGTCATCGCTGCCAGCAGGCAACCAGAAACGAAGGATACAGTGTTCATGAGAGAATGAAAACGGGTGATGGAACCCTCCTAGTTTCGCAGTCGGGGCAGAGAAAACGCAAGCCTTTGGAAGGACTCCACTGTCCATTTTCAACGACTATCGCCCAAGCCCCAGTCATTCTAGCCATCGCTGTGACTCGGGGATTTCGCCAATTCCAAGTCAACCAACGCCCATCGCTCCGCCTCCGGATTAGCGCGAGTCATGACAGAAACCCTCCATCAGGAACTTGTGTGAAGGCACTCCTTTCGCGTGTATCCGGAACGATAGTGGATTGGCTTCCTAGATCGAGCGCATAGGCCCGACCAAAAAACGCTGATCCCTTCGTTTTCTTACCTGTCCATTAGCCCCGTACCCTAACAGCGACTCCTACAAACTAGACGTGGGCTTGTCTAAGTACCAGTTACGGACGGCAAAAGCACTGCTGAAGCAGGTTCAAAAATCGTTCTCCGCCCCCCTTTTCGAGTGGCAGGTGGAATTCTTTAGTTCCTTCACGCAGTGGTGCTCCCAAGATCGCAGTTGGGCCGAAACCAGCTTCGGTCCCAACCAGGACCACCGTTCAATCTTGATAATTCGGATAACAAGGGTTACTCCGATTAACTGGAGTACAGTTTTGAAAAAGTGTCCCGTGGTTATCAGTAATAATTCTATTAAATTTCCACCTAGTACTAGACGGATCAGGGCAACCACAAATAGGAAATTTCACGCAAGGAGCCTGATAAACATATACCCAACCACGATATACCTCTCCAACTGCTTTAATACCATCGCACGAATTTTGAGAATATTTGTAGTAGACCAAACCTGCTGTCTCATATTTTTCGCAAACCCCATCATTCCCGCCTGCACATTCACAACCGTTTCTGATTCCAGGTTTTGCAGGAAGCGCATTCTGCTGACACAATATTGGCTGCGGCGGCTGCGGCTGCAAATATATTGGCTGCGACTGCAATCCCACGACAGCCGTCACCACCACTAATTGAAAAAACATAGTTTTGAACCATCTATTTTTTAGCATAATGACCTTTTTTTATTAAAATAACAGCTACTGAAATTGACGTTAAAATAAAACTAACTAAAACCATTCTTCCGCCCCATAAGTGCTCTTTTTTTATAGGCCCCTCTAGATTCAGTGTCCGCCGAGCAGCTTGAGCAAAATCTTTACTGCTCTGATAACCGGAAGTCTTTTGAGCCTCTTCCAAACTCAACCACCTGTTGGTCATGTAAGAAACAGTGTAAATCGATTGAGAGGATTCAGGCTGGGTAAAACGGCAATCGTGAATTATGGTCAAGAACTTGATTTCTGGTTCTTGCACTACCGTCGCTGTCTCCAGGAAGACCCGCTTCAGGTTCAACGTCGCGCGGGCATATTCGAAAAGATTCGTCCCCTGGATCGGAGGATCGTAATCCGCAAAGGAGGCCGATAGAGGTATCCTTAAACCGAACGCGTTGGTGAATCGATCAACGGAGAAAGTCGAAATGGTAAAACCTTTATCAAACGGTTCTCTCCACCGCTCCACGACGTCGGGGGGAATCAACGCGCCGTGCAACTCATCTCGCCACCTGCGATTGTAGCCATCACTTCTCGCCTCGTAGCGGGTCAATCCCAACGAATTATCCGCGCCCAGCTCCACACGTCCGGGAGGCTTCCACCCATGATTGGCCAACGCTGGACTCGTGCCATGAATCAGTAGAGGTACTTTGCCTTCAGCCTGATATGGACGCCAAACCTCCCAACCCGAACCATAGATGGACCAAATCAACACCGGGGAATTGAAGATATCTCCCCTAGGCACGTCCGTTTTGCTAATGACCGCTTCCGCTCGATTGAGTCCATCATCTGGAGTCATCCATGAAAAATCATTCAACGAGTAGTAAACTCCCGACTTCATCACCCAAGAAATGCGACTACCTTCGACCATGCTATCGTCAAACCTCATTGACCAACCATCCGGGTGTATCGTGTTGGTGAAGGTGAACACCCTTTGCTGGTATCCGGGCGGGAAGTCTCGGAATTCTGGATCACCTTCCACCCGCCACTGTTGGAGCAGAGTCCCCTCGATCACAAGGTTGTGCCCCGGTGGTGGAACCGTGGGATCTGTCTGTTTCTGCCCCAAGACCACACCTTGAGTGAGCATCCAGATCATTGGAAGAACCCATAATTGGCAAGATTTCATTACACCAGATTTGAACATGAATTGAGAACCCATCCGTTTGATTAAACTATATTAAAACAGTTTAACCATCCAATTTATATTAATTTGATTTTTATTATTCCGCTATTAACAACCTGATGCGACGGGGTTCCTTGCGGTATCCAGCGGGAAGAGGGATTTAACGAGTGAAAGACAACGTGAAGCGGTGAAATCTGAGGATACGCTTGGATGGTTGCTCGAGGTAGTGAGGGCTTGGCGTGGTCCTGAGGTGCGGCTGAGGCGAACCTCTCGAAGTCTTTACGGAAGGCGGAGGAGAGTCCGAGGTAGAGGCCGGAGAAGAGTGCGCGGGTTGAAACCCCGTGGTCACCCGCGACCAGAGTCGCCAGAGTCGCCAGAGTCGCCAGATCGCCAGATCGCCAGATCGCCAAGTCGCCAAGTCACCAAGTCGCCATCATCCAAGCTGCTAACAGTCCGGCGCGGTGAATGGGACGGGATCACCCGACCGGCAATGCCCGCCTCGGGCTGCCTCGGGCCAACCACACTCCCAACGGGCTGTTTACCGAAAATTCGGCGTAGCTTCCGTTGATGTGTGTAATTACTCATCAAGCGCTTTCAATTAATGAAACTGGATCAAATTTTAGTCAACTATTTATTGATTTTTATTTAGTTAAAAACAGTGCTCTGAGAAAAGACACCGGTATTTAGGTATCCTTTGCTGCAGAATTGCTTCGCCGCTACGGATATCCCAAGCTCATCTAGCAAAGAGTTATCGAATCGAGATCCGCCTTACACCAAGGGGTGGTCGTCAACCTTGAGATCGTGCGAATCGTGTATGACAGGCTTCACGTCATCCAAAACGGGGTGGATGGGTGCGACCAAGTCCAGAAGGCAAAGATCCGGGTGAAGCCAGGAGTCGTGCCATTTTGGAGCGTATTCGGTGAATTTGGCGCAAAACCCGGTGAACAGGTCGACGATGGAGGCCCAGAATTGACAATCGATGGCCCTGGAACGGTCTGTGGGGTATGGACTGCGACGGGATGCTGGTTCTTCAATTCAGCTATGGATGGAAAGATGCCAAGGCAGCCCGATAACTGTTCGGGAACTGGTGCGCGTGGGTGCGGGCGATGCCGGAGCGGACTCGGAATTTCCTCGAACCGATGGCCCCTGACGCCCCCGGATGGTCGAAAAGAGGTCGGGATGTCCGTCCCCATGGAAATCCCCGTGACCAACCCCAAACCATTGAGCAGGACGCGGTTGGTGGCGGCTGAAACCTCGGCGAGGGTGTTGGTGAAGAGGACCTTGGTCGAGGCGGGATCGAGCCGTTGGAATTCTAACCTGCCTTGGGGCGCAATCTCCAGAGGACGCCAGCGAAAACCCGGACCAGACCGCCACCCTGCGGAATCCGGCGAGTCCGCCGATCCGTCCGTCGTCAGCGGATGGATCCCGGTCAGGACCGCTCACCCGAGCATTACTAGGGTCCCGAGGACGGGCCATTAATGGCGGTCGGAAACCAGTTCAGTGCCGAGCCTCTCCGCGAAGGATCACCCCGGCAAGCAGTGGGGCGGGATCACCGGCAACGTCACCCACCTGTCACGGTCGCCTTCAGGCGTGCGGGAGCCCCTCCCGAGCCCGGACAAGACCCCGGTGATGGCCCAGAGGCCCCGGGGACGCGCCAAAACCCGGAATACCGGGGCACCAGCACGCGCCGATCGGTCATTGCCGCGACCGTTCGAATCGGGGCTTGCCACCGACGTAGGTCGATTCCACCCGGATGTCGGCAATCCGCAAGGGCTCGGATTTCCGAGGGTCCCCCGACAGCACCACAAAATCCGCCACCCTTCCCTCGGCGATGGTGCCCTTCACCGCCTCCATCCGTTCGGCGAACGCAGAGCCCCAAGTGTATTCGCGGATCGCTGTCTCGACCGGAATCCGCTGGGACCCGCCGTACACCCGTCCCACCGCACTGGCGCGCGTCACGAGACTTTGGATCCTCCTCATCGGCTTGCACGCGCTCACCGGCCAGTCCGAATTTCCGGACACCACGATGCCCAGGTCCTCCGCGCTGCGGTTCGGGTGCATGAACTCCCATCGTCGGGGTCCGTATTCCTCCATCTTGTCGCCATGCTCGAAGATGTACGAATGGAGGGCGAGCACCACGCCGAGATCCTTCGCGCGTCGCAGCAATGCCTCGGGACAGACGCTGGCATGCTCGATCCGGAACCGAGCATCGGCCTTAGGGAGCTTGTGCAACGCGCGCTCGAAGGCGTCCAGCACCATGGCAATCTCCCGATCCCCATTGGCATGGATCGCCGGTTGGAGTCCCGATCGGTGAACCCGCAGCACCAAGGCATCCAGTTCCTCCTGGGTCCGGGCGGGCGGGATGCCGAAATCGTCGCGACGCCCGGTGGCGGGGTTCACTCGATCGTAGGGCTCCGACACCCAACAGGTGCGGCCGGACAACGAATTGCCGTGGACGATCTTGATGCCTCCGAGGCGCACCCACTCGTCACCGAATCCAGACTCCATGCCGGCCGCCTCGACGATGTCAAGGTATGCGGACTGCATCAGCACACCCACCCGGCATCCTCGGCCGCGCCGTGCAAGTTCCTGGTAGGCCCGCAGAGCCTTCGGGGTACCTGCGGCATCCTGGACACTGGTGATCCCCTCCGAGAGAAACCGATCGAAACATCGGTCGTAACCCTCTACAAGCTGCTCCCAAGAGGGGTCCGGCACCTTCGGTCCGGCCGCCTCCACCAGTCGGAGTGCGGGGGGCTCCCGGAGCACACCATCTGGCTCGCCTTCCCGGTTTCGCCCGAACGCCCCGCCCTTCGGGTCCGGTGTCGAACGGGTGATGCGTGCGGCATCGAGCACGACGCTGTTCACGGCCCAGACGTGACCGCTGGAGTGGCGGAGCAGGATGGGATGGTTGGTCGACACCCGGTCGAGGAGTTCCCTGGTGGGATGTCCGTCCAGACGGGTGTCCTGGTAGTTGAACCCGCGCACCCAGAGACCGGGAGGCGTGGCCGCAGCCTTGGATCTGAGGACCGCAACGAGACGATTCCGGTCCGGCACCCGGTCCGGATCCAGGTCGACTTCGCCATGGATGGAATCCTCCGGAAACTCGGGTCGGGGATGCAGATGGGAGTCGTTGAAACCGGGCAACACAGTCTGACCGTGGAGGTCGATCACGCGAGTACTGGGTCCGCGGGTCTTCAGCACCTCGGCGTCCGAGCCGACCAGAACGAATCGTCCCCGGTGAACACTGAAGGCGGTGGCCGTCGGGCGCGCCGGGTCGACGGTGACCACGACCGCATCGTGGACGATCAGATCTGGCGTCGAGGCCCTGACAAGGCCGGCGAGCAGGATCGGGCACCACGAGCCGCGGCGAAAGAGACCGAGCAGCGCCGGACGCTTGGAAGGCGGAAGGACGGGAGGGAGGAGAGCCATGGTGGGCGGTTTGGATCCGCGCAGGGGCGTCGGGGCGCTGATCTTACGGTGGATATCTTGAACCATGGGGCTCCTGTCCGGGCGAACGCTGCGGTTACAATCAGGAAACGTGTGCCGGCGGGCCCGACCTCGAATACGGACCACCGACGGAAGGTCGTGGTCGCC
>SYMJ01000217.1 GCA_005805505.1 Verrucomicrobiales bacterium
GCCCACCGTCCATCGCCCACCGTCCACCGTCCATCGCCCACCGTCCATCGCCCCTGGTTCAGGCGTTCAGGCGTTCAATGAATGTTCTCTGGCTTGCATTCGGGGTGCCCGTTGGGGCAGAAGGTTGTCGTTTGGACTTACCCTCAGAATCCAACACCCACCGTCCATCGCCCACCGTCCATCGCCCACCGTCCATCGCCCATGGTTCAGGCGTTCAGGCGTTCAATGAATGTTCTCTGGCTTGCATTCGGGGTGCCCCAACGGGGCACGGCATACCAGCCCAGGGTGTAACCCTGGGATTAGGACCTCCCAATTTTTGGCGTTCTGAAGGAACGCTGCATACCACGGAATGGCCTAGGCCCGCACTGGCGTTATGCGGCGTTCCTTCAGAACGCCCCGATTTTGCACCTATCTATACCCAGGGTTCCACCCTGGGCTGGTATGCGCAGCCCCGTTGGGGCAGAAGGTTGTCCTCTGGCTTGCTTTCGGAGCCACCCCAACGGGGCAGAGGGTGGTACTGCGGGCTGATGATATGCTGCCATTCCCTCGGGAATCTAAGGGCTGCGCTGAAAGCTGCGGTCCAGAGGACGGTTGAGAGGACGGTACCGAGAAACGGTCTGGAGGGGCCGAGACCCACTCCAAGACCGCGTTGCAAGCCCTATTTTGAGCTCGGCCCTAGGCTACCATATAAAGACCGTGAGCTTCTTCGGGCCATGGGCCCCGAGGACCAAAATTCGCTCGATATCGCCAGTCCTGCTCGGGCCGGTCACCAGAGAGATCATCGAAGGCCAGTGGGTCCCGTGGAGTTGTTCTATCCGTTGGAAAGCATCCGTCAGGTCACCGAGCAATTGATCCTTTCGGGCCAACACCACGTGGTGCGGCGGCAATACGCTCAGAGCTCGACCGCCCGAAGTGCGGCTGTTGACCACCAGGGAGCCAGTTTGGGCTACCAGCACATCACAGGTCGTGATGCCAACATCGCAGACTTCCAGATCATCGGGGACATAGCCGCCATCGGTGAACAAGGTGGGGCGCGCCAGCGCGGCGGTGGCTGCATCGGTCAACGGCGAGTGGTGAGAGGCCACGCGGGCCCAACCTTCGGAGTCGGCGATGTGTCGCAACTGCGTGTGTGCCTCGGCTTCGGACTCCACACATCGGAAGTCGGTCTTTAATTCGGCCGAGGCTGCTGCGAAGCGGGTGAGATGCTCTTGGGGGGTTGAGCCGCCCGGTGGCAACCAAGACCGAGCCACTTGGACCGGACGCCCCTGAAACGCAAAGACAGGTGCAGGAGCCACGTCGCGGCCATGCCCGCCATGTCCGTGCGATCCCGGCTTGGGTGCAGGAACTTTAAGGGCCTCGCGAATGCGGGCCAGGATGCGTTCTTGGGAGTTCATCGGCGATTCCTCCACCATTCCTTGAAACTCTCCGGGGCCACGGGCGGCAGATCTCGAGTGCGGGTCCAGGATTTTACGGGATCCAACGGGGTTCCCTGCAGGCGCAGGCGCAACGGTTCCACGATGCGCGCAACTTCTTGGCCAAACTGGTAGAGGGCCGGGGTGTTGACCGCGAAGGCATGGGCTCGCCAAGCCAGTCGCTCGATCCAGGAAGGGGAGTCACCGACTGCATTGCGGCGGTTCTGCAGCAAGTGGTGGTGCAGGTCTATTTTTACCGGGCAGGCCTCGGTGCAGGCCCCGCAGAGCGAGGAGGCATTGCTGAGGTGCTTCCATTCTTGCAGTCCGCGGAGGTGCGGCGTGATCACGCTGCCGACGGGCCCGCTGTAGGTGGTGCCGTAGGTGTGCCCTCCGACATTGCGGAAGATGGGGCACACATTCAGGCAAGCCCCGCAACGGATGCAGTGCAAGGCGTCGCGCTGTTCGGGATCGGCCAGGAGTTCGGTGCGACGGTTGTCGAGCAACACGACGTGCCACTCGATGGGGCCGTCGGATTCGCCGGGTTGCCGAGGTCCACCATAAAGCGTGTTGTAGCCGGTGACCGTCTGGCCAGACCCGGCCGTGGCCAGGAGCGGCAGGAACAGCGCGAGATCTTCGAGCTTGGGCAGAATCTTCTCAATGCCCAGCAGGGTGACCATGATCCGGGGCAGGGCGGATGTGAGGCGGGCGTTCCCCTCGTTTTCGGTGATGGATACCATGCCGGTTTCGGCGATGGCAAAATTGGCCCCAGTAATACCCACATCGGCCTGGATGTATTTCTTACGCATGGCCCGTCGGGCGATCATGGTCAACTCCTCAGGTTCCCGCGTCGGGGCACTGCCCAGTTCGCGTTCGAAGAGGTCGCTGATTTCATCCCGGGTCAGGTGCATGGCCGGGAAGACGATGTGGTAAGGCGGTTCTTTACGGAGTTGGACGATGAATTCGCCCAGATCAGATTCCACCACTTCGAAGCCGTCTTTCTCGAGGGCCTCGTTGAGGTGAATTTCCTCGGCGGTCATGGCCTTGGACTTCACCACGCACTTGGCCTTCGCGTCCTTGATGATTCCTCGGATGGTGTCGCGGGCTTCCGGACCGGTGGGGCACCAATGCACCTTCGTGCCCCGGGCCTCGATCTTCGAGGCGAACTCGGTGAGGTAGGTGTCGAGATGGTTGATGGCATCCCACTTGGTTTCGGCCGCCGACTGACGAGCCGCCGACCAATCGTTGAAGGCCGACTTCTTGCGGTCCCGGGCCACCTCGTACTTGCGCAGGGCGGTTTGGATGAGGCCGCGGTGGCGCAGGTTGCGGGTGATGGTCCCGGCGGCCTCGAGGAACTGTTGGGCGGCGTTGCTCATTGCGAGTCCAGGATTTGGGCCAGGTGGAGGGTCTTCAGCGTCTTGCCTTGGCGGCTGAGCAAGCCTTGCAGGTGCATGAGGCAACTGGAGTCGTTGGAGACGATGTATTCGGCCCCCGTGTCGGCGGCGCTGGCGCACTTCACTTCACCCATGGCCGTGGAAATCATCGGGAATTTGGCGGCGAAGGTGCCTCCGAAGCCGCAGCACGTCTCGGCGTCGCCCATTTCGATCAGTTCGAGGTCGCGAACTTTTTCGAGGAGTTTTCGAGGGCCTGATTTGATGCCCAATTCGCGCAGGCCGTGGCAGCCGTCGTGGAAGGTGACCTTGCCGGGAAAACGAGCACCGAGGTCGGTGACGCCCAGCTTGCTCACCAGAAAATCGGAGAATTCCCAAGTGTGTTCTGAGAGTCGCTGAGCGACGGCTTCTTCCGGCCGACCGGCGTAGAGTTGGGGATAGAAAACCTTGAGCATCGCACCGCAGGAACCGGAGGCGATGACCACGGCTTCGGCCTCTCGAAGGTGATGGAGGGTTTTGTCCGCGACGATCCGGGCTTCATCCCAGTAGCCGGAGTTGAAGGCGGGTTGGCCGCAGCAGGCGACCGCTTCGGGGCAGGTGACCCGGTGTCCCAGCCGTTCGAGGATGCGAACCATGTGCATGCCGACCTGCGGGAAGCAGCTATCGACGAAGCAGGGGATGAAGAGCGTGACGTTCATTCGTGGATTCCGGAGAGGAGACGCAGGTTCAAAAAGTCATGGGGCTGCTCAACGGGAGACGAGCAGATCATGGGTGTGAGCGTCTGGGGTGAGACCATGGTGTCTGAAGAGCCTGAATAGTTCCATTCCGGCTGAGCCAAAAAGGCTGGGTCGAAAAGTGTGCCCCCGCGGGTGTTCATCTCCAAACGGTGGACCAGACTTGCATGGGGTCAATGGGAATGGGCGTCGGGTCTGCGGAATGGGACGCGGACGAAAAAGGCTTCATCCTAGGGCCGGCAGGCTGGCGGCGGCGATGGCTTGGCCGTGGCGCTTGTCTTTTTCATCGGGCATGTGGAAGCGCACCTGGGTCGCCAGGGTTGGAAATTCGGCCGCCAACACCGACTGGGCCTCGCGCAAAATAATGTCACCGCCGGCTCCGCTGGTGACGCGTCCGAGGATGAGCACATGGCGCAGGTCGTAGAAGTCGGACCAGTGGGCGATGGCATATCCAAAGCAGGTGCCGATGGTCTGATAAATTCGAGCGGCCCGCTCGTCACCGGCGGCCATGCGTTCCTGTACTTTCACTAGGCGCTCGGGCAGCGGAAGGCTGGAGGTGATGTCCAGGCCCGAGGCGGGAATGAGGCGTCCGACGGCCTGTTGGCTGAAGAATTGTACGCCGCAGCCGCGGTCGCCGCTCCATTCGTCGGCAGGTCCGTCGGGGCGGTAGTCGACCGGGGCGAAGGCCAGTTCATTGAGCCAGCTGGTGATGTTGCCCTCGGCGGTGACGAAGCCGCCGGCGGTGCTGGTGCCCATTGAAACTCCGAGCACGGAGTTGACGCCCAGCGACATGGAGGCGGCGAGGGCGGTGACTTCGCCATCGTTCACTACATCGAAGGGAATGCCGTTCCACTGTTGGCGGAGGGTACGAAAGAGGTCCCGGACATGGGTATCGAAGTCTTCTTTCGAGACGCCGCGGAAGAGCGAGGCGACCTTGACCTGGTTGTTCACATAAACGCCGGCTGCGCTGCCGCCGATGGCGTCGACACGGGGCAGGTGGGCGGCGGCGCGCTGAAGGGAATCTTGGATGCCCTCGAGGTGATACTGGGGGTTGGATTGAAAGTAAGGATCCCAGACGATTTCTTCGCTGAAGACGACCTTGCCGTCTTGTAGGGCCGCTACTTTGCGATCAGAGCCGCCGAGGTCGAAACCGATACGGCAGCCTTCGAGATGGCGTCCTAGGGGTGCTGATGTGGCTCGGGCGGGGGGCGGGTTATCGGTGTGGATGACGTCGATGGGGCCTCCATAGATTCGCTCTCCGATGATTTCCGAGTCGAAGCGGCCGAGGGCTGTATCGCGATAATGAGCCTGAAGGTGGGCGGCTAAGGGAGCGGGCCCGCTGATCCAGATTCGTCGGCCGCCGTAGGCCCACAGGAGGGTTTTGCACAGTCGTTCGATAAAAAACCCGTTGGCTTGGGCCTGCGGGTGGGAGGCTTCGAGGACGGCGGTGCTGTGGTGAAAGACGGAGCCGTCGGCCTGTTCGAGGGCGATTAGGATGGGGATTTTGGCTTCGGCAGCAAAGGCCCGGCGAGCGAGGGCGGCGGGCCGGAATCCGGGATCGAGAACGGGGGACAGTTTTGGGGCTGGCAACAGCGAGGCGGCGATCACGAGGCAAATCGTGCCGAGAGCGCGGGCATTCCCGCAAGTGCGGGAGCGTTCGGGCTTTAGGGACAGACTCTTGGATTCATGTTAGGGACAGGCTGCAGAGGCTGGACGAGGGACAGGCTCCGGGGGGCGGGGGATGAACGGTTCGTGAACGGTTCGGGTGGGTCGGGGTGCTCAGGTTTGAGGACCGGGAAGGGCAGGAAAATAGAGGGTCAATCCCGGTCTTGTGGCACTCGGAGAAAACGGAATTCCTTGGCGCAGTCGTCGAGGAAGCAAACGACCAGGCGGTGTAGGTCACGCTTGGCGGCGTTGAGCTTCCAGGCCAGGGGCCAGAGGATTAATAGGCTGAACCAAGGCCAGAATCTTAGTGGGCTCGAGGCGATGGACTCGGGGAAGGGGAGTCGGCTCATGACTCCAATGAAGACCAACAAGGTGCCGGCCACCGTCGCGAAGATGACTCGGGCAAATGAACTCCATTCAGAATGCAGCCGGCAGCGGAGCATCCGGCGGCCGCCCGCGTGGAACTCGACCGCCGTGAGCAATTGCAATCGGGCCCAGCGGGAGCCGTAGATCTCGACGTCAAAGGGACTCCAGCCTGCGTCGGGTTTGTTCTGCCAGCCCAGCGAATCTAATCGTTCCAGGATGTGGGCGAGGAAGGTCATCCGGTCGAGACCGTGCTCGGCCCAGTAAAGCAGGTGGTCCAGTGCTCCGGTGCGATCGGCAAGGCTGAGCGAGTCGAGCGTTTCGCGGGCGCTCAAGGGCGTTTGGCTTCCGAGGAGGTTGCCGCGATGCCGAGCCCATCCGCGCACGATGGGTTGTAAAAGAAAGAGGAGGGCCACCAGCGGCCGTGACCAGAAGCGGGATTTGCTAGACGGAATTTCGGCTTGGAGAGCCGCTGTGATGCTGAGGCCTAGAGAAAAGAGCAGGCTGGCCACGCCCAGGGTCCAGACGAAGGGCACTACGGCACTGACGACCAGTAGGGGTAGGGTGACCAGTACATGGAATTCAAGGCTGGTGCCGACAACCAGGGTGAGGCTGGCGTCCCGGGTGTAGATGCTTTGAAAGGGGGCGCTGCCGAAAATACCATGATAAATGACGGGGCGGCGGGTCTCCACGCCGATCTTGGCAGCGGTGTAGATACGGCCGTGCCACATGGATCCGCCGAAACGGTTGAAATTCTCGGGGTGACGGCGCTCGAGTAGGGATTCGGCCTCGCCGTAGCCGGTTTGTTGTTTGAGATAGGCAGCAACGGTATTGCGTCGGTAGTGCCAAACGAAACCGACCGAGCTGAATCCGATCTGGTAGCCTCGTTGTTGGAGCCTCCAGCAAATATCCACATCATCACCGGCCTTGCGGTAAATGGGATTGAAGCCGCCGATCTCTCGCAACGCCCACCGGTAGAACGCCATGTTGCAGCCGGGAATGTGCTCGGCGATACGGTCGTTGAGCATCACGTGGGCGGGGCCTCCCGGAGAAACCATGACCGCCGCGGCTGTGGGGGAGTCGTCCGGGGGGAGTAAGTTGTGACCGCCGATGCCCGTGAAGCGGGAGCGCAACAGGTCGCCAACCAGGAAAAACAGCCAATCTTCGTCGGCTCGGCAGTCGGAGTCAGTGAATGCGACGAGCGTTCCGGTGGCCGCTTCGATGCCGGTGTTTCGGGCGGCGCTCAGACCAAGGTTCTTGGGGTGCCGAAGGCTGACGATGCTGGGGAAGAGGGCGGCGATGGACGGGGTGGCATCGGTGGAACCGTCATCCACCAAAATGACTTCGTAATTCGGGTAATTGAGGTGTTCGAGCGATTGGAGGCAGGTCTTGAGCGTGGTGGCTCCGTTGTAGCTGGCGATCACTACCGAGACCCGGGGAGTGGTCGGGAGCGGAAAGTACGGTGCGATGGCAAACTGCTGGCGAACCGTCTCAAAGGCGGGCTTCGGGGTTCGGTCTGAACGGGTCAATCCGAAGGCCCAATCCTCGATGAGTTTCCCGCCATTCCACCACTCGTCGGTGTAGGCATAAACCACCACGCCGGCGCAGCCGTTGCGAAACGAACTCTCGATCTTCCAGTGGAGCACTTCCGATTGCCGAGCCTCGCCTTCGCGGACGGTGTCGATCCCGATTTCTCCGAGGATGAGCGGCCGGGTGTCCGACAGCATTTGTAGGCGTGCCAGGTAATTCTCGAAGGGCTGGCGGTCGTGCAGGTAGACGTTAAAGCACAGGAAGTCGGCCGACTCCGCCTGCAGGAATTCCGTGGTGGGGAAATTGCCGAAGGTACAGAGCAATTCCGGATCTTCGGCTTTGGCGGCTCGAATCAAATCGTCGAGGAAGGCGGCCACGGCGGCGGCGCCGCTCCACCGGACGATGTCGGCGGGAATTTCGTTGGCCACGCTGAGGGCGAAGACCGCCGGATGTCCGGCGCAGCGACGGGCGGCCTCTTGGACCAATTCTACCAGTTCGCGGCGCGCTTCGGCTGAATCGAGGAAGCATTGCTGGCGGTTCCAGGGGACATCCACCAAGAGCTTGAGTCCATGCTCATGGGCCAGGTCGAGGAACCACCGGGGTGGCACATGGTACACTCGCAGGAGATTGCCTCCGAGGGCCTGAATTTGTGTGAAATCTCTGCGGGTTAAATCGGGTGACCCGAAGGTTAGCCCATCGTTGCCGGGAGCCAGCGGGCCGTAGGTGACCCCCTTGCCGTGGAACTTGGCGGGTCCCAGTCGGAAACCTTTTCCGTCAACCGTGACCCGAATTCGAGATGGTGTAGAGGCGGCGTTCACCGTGGCCGCACCCGACTGACGCAGGGGTGACGGAACTGACGGAGAGGATTGACAGGCCGCCATGGGAACGGAAGCCCCAAACCGAAGGGGTTCTAGGCCGCCGCCTCTTGCAAGAGAGTCTGTTTTTTGCGCGAGGGCCAATGGAGTAGGGCGCGCGATTTTCTCAGGGGCCGTTGTGGGCTTCTCAGAAAAC
>SYMJ01000026.1 GCA_005805505.1 Verrucomicrobiales bacterium
AGTCGTCCGCCTACCCAAATGCAGATGAATCCGCCCTGGTGAAAATGCGCCCGGTTTAATAATAAAGCTTGACATGTTTGATGTTTTTTGAACCGAAAGCCATCACCCCTCATTCAGATCCTATCCGCACAGTTCTCCTCGCCCTGTGCCGGGGGTGAGCGGGAGGAATCGGGAATCATCCTCTATGGCCTGCATCCCTGGCGAGGTGTACCCAGAGATCGACAACGGCAGCCTCGTGCGAGCCCCAAGTGGCGGCTACGACATCGAGCCACTCGAGTTGCCCCCGTTGGCGCGAACTCATGCCAGATTCCTGAAGATTGAAGGGCTTTAGCTCGGTCAAAGGCGTCCGTAGCTTCTCCCACCCAATAAAAGTGGCCATGCCCAGTCAAGGACATGGCCACCATCGGTAGCTCTAAATGTCAGAGCGGATCTCAGATCCAACTCCGGAGCGCTGCTGCTATTGAATTCGGAAGTAGCGAGTCTGACTCAGATTCGCGGGAATGAGTGCTGGGCTGCCCGTCACTCCTTCCACCGCGGTATAGGGTCCTTGGATCGACGGCGATGCCGTCAAGACTCCTGCTCCGGTCCATTCGAGCTTCACGAAATTCCCTTGCAGGAGAATTGTGAGCTTCGATCGCGGGCTGACCTTGGCGATGCGGAATCCTTGATTGACGCTCGCGCCTCCATTGCCAATGGCATTGTCAGCGCGCACGGAGGCGGCAATACGGGCCGCGTTATTGCCCCAGCTTCCGCCACCTCGCCGTGGACGCGTGTCCCCGGTGCGCAGTTCCATCCATTCCCAAAGACTGCCCGCCTGGTTAAAAGTCCCGTAATAACTGGATGCCAATGGGTAGGCACCTTCGTTGGAGGGACCGGACGGCCCACCCGTGTCGCTCAGAAAGCTCAGCGTAAACTGATTTCCAGAACCCTCCTGATAGTTTAGCAACGCGGCATTGCTGGTGCGATTGGGATAAAGCCAATAACCACCGGTGGCGTCCTTGGTGGGGTCGTAGTAGGCCGCCTTGTACCATTCGTCTTCGTTCGGCAGAACGAACTGAGCTTCGGCTGTCCGTGGACTGACCACGTCGTAACCCGTCATTGTATAAGAACCCGTCTCGGTCGCAACCGATTCTCCAGCTCCGTTGTTTAACCAATTAACAAACCGGATGGCATCAACGGCTGCCACCATGTAAACGGGCGTCTTTTCCCCACCTTCCTTAACGGTGTAGGTGTACTTGCCGTCATCCCCGTCCCGGGCGATTTGCATGCCCGCATCCCACAAGGAATTCGGGTCGGTTTTGGCACTGGCATTCAAGAAGATGGCGTAGTCGGAGTTATTCACTTCATACTTGCCAATTTGATACTCGTAATTGACCGAGCCCTGACGGCCAGATCCATTCGAATAGTCTTGATCCGCCGGATTTCCAGGATTTCCGACGATGACAAATTCGGGCCGTGGCCGGAAACTTCGGGCCATTCGGAAGCCCTGATTGACGCTCGCGCCTCCGTTGCCGATGGCGTTATCCGCACGGACCGACGCAGCCACGCGGGCGGCGTTATTGCCCCAACTCCCTCCACCCCGCCTTGGACGCGTGTCCCCTGAGCGCAGTTCGATCCATTCCCAAAGGTTGCCGGCTTGGCTAAAAGTCCCATAGTAACTCGACGCCAATGGGTAAGCGTCCTCGTCGGTCGGTCCGGAAGGACCTCCGGTGTCGCTCAAAAAGGAGAGAGTGAACTGATTGCCAGCGCCTTCCTGATAATTCAACACCGCCGGGTTGCTGGTCCGGTTCGGATACAGCCAATAGCTGCTGGCGCCCTCCTTGGTCGGGTCATAATAGGCCGCTTTGTACCATTCATTTTCGTTGGGCAGGAAGTAATCTGCCTTAGGATTGCGGGGACCGACAACATCGTAGCCAGTAAAAACATACGTGCCGGTTTCCGTATCACTCGAGTCCCTTGAGCCATTATTCACCCAGTTCACATAACGCATGGCGTCGACCCCAGCGACCATATAGGCTGGCTTCTTTTCCGATCCCTCTTTCACGGTATATGAATAAGATCCATCCTCACCGTCCCGGCTGATTTGCATCCCGGAATCCCAGAGTGAATTAGGATCGCTCTTGGCCTTCGCATTTAAGAAGAGCGCATATTCCGTGTTGTTCACCTCGTATTTGCCGATTTGATAGGTGTAAGCGACGGAGCCCTGAGCGCCAGATCCGTTGGAATAGTCTTGATCGGCTGGATTTTTAGGGTTCCCAACGGTCACGAACCGGGCCTGATCTGATTCGGAGGCTTTGAACGTCTTGGTGCTGTTAGCGGTAATTGAATTTCCTGTGCCTGCAGCAAGATCCCGGACGCCTTTCACCGTCAGCGTATAAGTTTTTCCCGGGGTTTGCGCGGTCGTCGTCAACCGCACCGTCGAAGCATTCAGGCTGATTACTTCCACGATGCTCAGCCCACCGTCGAGTTGGTAGTTCCCAACCAACTCAGCGGTCTGGGTCCGCACGGGTTCAGAAAACGTGACGGTGACGTAGATGTGGGCTGAACTCCCAACCACACTTTGGAGGGTCGGAGGAGCGGGATCAGCCGTGACTTTCATCGTCGCTACAGCAGTCGGTTGGCTGAGTCCCGGGAGCAGGAAAACCGCCCGGTACTGAGCTCCGTTGTTTGCGAGTGGGGCCAATGGCGTGGTGTAATTGGATGCGCTGGCGCCCTCAATGGCCACACCGTTGACTTCCCACTGCACTTGGAGGCGATCGGCCGGGGCACCGCTAACGGTGGCGGCAACGGGTCCAAACTTAGCGGTGCGGTTTTCGACCACGCTGAGATCGGCGGGCGATTGGGTCACCTGGATGGTGGCATTCTCATACGGAGCAATGACGGCCACTTCGGCCAGCGAAAAATATCCGTCACTGGTCGTGCGGGGGCTTTGGGCCTCAAACCGAACGTGTCGCCCCTTGATGCCCGGAGGAAGATTGAAGGCGACCGTCCCTGGAGGCCGACCGCGGTATTGATGGCGAAAGACTTCCTTCCGGTTGCCATCGAGAATCAGCAGCCGGAAATCGTCATTTCGCACCCCGCAGGAATTAAACAACGCCTGGCATTCATCCGCGGTCAGGGTTCGAAACCAGACCTGAAGGCGGCCAATGCTCTGGATCGTTCCCAGATCAACCTCCAACCAACCGTCATCTTCCGGACCCTTGTTCATTGTGACTGACCCATTGTTGAAGAATCCGTCGATGTCTCCGTCGTTGGCCAAATTCGCCGAACCACTACCATGCCAGTCCGGGCTGCCGAACTCGTTCAGATCAGCGTCCGCCGGAGTCGATGATTGGGTGGCCACTCCGGTCAGGGCGAGATTGACCTCGTAAAACGGGGTCGTCCCGGTCAGCGACTTGGCAGCCAGCGCATTTCCAGCGAGGTCTTTAATGTCCCGTAAGGTCATCGAATACGCCGTTTGGGATGCAGGCGCCGGTGATACTTCGAGAACCACTTTCGTAGCTCCGGTCTTGAAAGAGCCATCCGGCTCGAGTGGATCGTCCAATACTTTGACACTCACGGCGACCCTTGCGCTGACGATGCTCGATCCAGGAAAGCTATAGTGTGAGATGTCTTTTGCGGACACCTCATCCATGGGCTCATTGAAATACACGGAAATCCGTGTCGACGTTTTATTGGCGGCGCCCTTGCTGATGAAGGGCGACAAGGCATGACGGCTCAGTTCGGGTGGGGTGAGGTCGCCCTGGGCCTGGGCTAAAAGCGACGTTGCCAAGCCGACGATTCCGATAAGTGCACGGATTCTGATCGTGGTGAGTTTCATAGGGTTATTGGAGCGATAGAAATTTGTTTTTGGTGTGGAGGGTAAAAATAAATATTATTCATCACATTTCCTGCGCTAATTAGGTAGGACGCAAAACTCCCAAACATGGGAATCCGCCTGGTTTTTTATGGAATTACTTGACCTACTGCCTTCTGATCTAACTTTGCAACCGAAATCTAAGTGTCTCGAAATCGCCCTGTTGCCTGATAAGAGACTGCCACCTTCGTCCATCAGCACCCACGGTCAGCAAGGGGTGCGACAGAATGCTGTCGGGTCCGTTGGTTTGTAGGCGCGCCGCTCCTTTTTCTTGCAGGCCAAGTTCACCCGTCAGAAAAGCCCGAACTTTCAGTGACTGTTTGCAGAAAACGTCTGAACCGTCAGCCTGATGCCGATGCAAAGACGCACCTTTTGCCAAGTGGTTGGGCAGGCCTGCGTCGCGGCCTATATCGGACCGGTCGGCCTCGAAGCCAGCACTGACAACAAGGGGCGTCCATCCGCAGTATCCCAGACTCTGAGGGCCGACCAAAAACCGGTCGATGAGGCCTCTGATTGGGCGACGATTTCGACGCTGCTGGAGGACGCGTCGTCAACCTACCACGAGCCGTGGGACGACGCCACGAACCGTACCCTCATGAAGGGCGCTTACTTAGGAAACGGAGACCTCGGCGCCCATTTGGGTGGATCCCGGCACTCGCTGATTTACTACCTGGGCAAGAATGGATTCCACGCCGGAAACGACACCGTCGGGTTCCGTTCGGGCGGCGAGTCTGCGCCGGGTCCTTACAAGCAGCACATTTTAAATTTGGCCCGGTTGACGATCGAGGCCGCGGCGGAAACCGCGAAGGCCGATTCGCCTTCGGACTATTCCGTCACCCAAGACCTGAAGAATGCCGAGATCCGAACCGAGTCTTTTATGGCCGGTGCCTCGGTAAAAACCCGGGCCTACCTGTCGCCCTCCAGTAATGTGTTGGTTTTGGAGTTGTCCACGAGCGGCGGGAAGGATCTCCACCTGCAGGCCGCGCTTTCGGTCATCGGCAATGCGTCCGTCGCCCAACGTGCTGGCAGGGCCGGGTCGATGATTTGGGTCACCAAGGAGCCCAACGCCGAGGGCGCTCCTTTTTACGTAAAGGGCGCGGTGGTGGCCCAGATCCTCGGCACTCCTGCCCTGACAACTACCGACGAGCGTTCCCAATCCCGTCTGACCTTCACGCTGCCCGCTGGCGGCGGGGTTATCCACCTAGTTGTCCAGGCTGAGCACACCAAGAATGCTCCCTCCCCGCTGGCCGCAGTAAAAACGGCTCTGCGCCGCAGCACCACCGCCCGTGTCGCCGATTTGTCGGCTAGCAACAAGGCTTGGTGGCGACGGTTCTGGCTCCGGTCGTACATCCAGTTGGGCGATCCTATTCAGCGCTACTGGTACAATCACCTCTACCTAGTGGGTTCCGCCGCACGCAGTGGCAAAAACAATGGGCCGGGCAAGGCTCCGGGCCATTGGGGGCCCTGGAATCGTGCCGACGACATGAAGTGGTTCGGGAACATGGGGATGAACTACAACGCCCAGAATCCCTATTACGGAACCTTCACGGCGAACCACGTCGATCTGGTGGATCCGTATGTCGAGACTATCCGATACTACGCCGAAAACACGGCCCGACGGCGTGTGATCCACCGATGGGTTTCTCCGGAAATCGCAGCACACATGCCCGCGGGCTGCCGGGGCGTCGAGTTCGAAGGTTCGTTCACATCCCACGGAACTCCCTCCACCGCCGGAGGGACGCAGGGAGGTGAAGATTGCTGCATGGCCACCAACGCGGTGTTCGCCATCCTGCCAATCGTATGGAAGTGGAAATACGGTCGGGACACTCAGTTCCTCGCCGAGACCGCCTACCCGTTGATGCGGTCGGTCGCCGATTTTTTCGACGACTACATCGGCGCGCCGGTCAACGGTCGGTACGAGGTGTACGGATCGGTCCACGAAGGGGCCAACTGGTTCGCCAAGAACGACATGTTCAGCCTCGGCGCGATTCGCTTCCTGTACCGGGAGATCGTGGCGGCCAGTATCGAACTCCGGTGCGATGCGGACCGGCGGGCCCACTGGCAGGATATCCTAGACCACATGAGCGAGTACCCGCTCCAAGCTTGGGGCTCGAAAGTCACCTTCCGGCCCGACGCGGTGCACGACGTAATGGAAGCGCTGCATTACCAGGGCGGCGCGCGGAACACCGGGGTGATGTTCACCACCACCTTCGACAACATGAGTCACCGGACGTTGCCGGCTTACCGAATAGCCACCTGCAACACGCTCGACCGCGGGAACATGTTCCACCCGCAGCGCTGGTGCGGTTGGCAAAATGGCAACGACTTCGGAATGATGTTTGTGATGGCCGTCCGAGCGGGCTACCGGGCTGATCGCGTGATTCAGGCCATCAAGGGCTGGAAACCCGAGCCCAACGGCGTCGTCTCGCAGAAAGACGGGGGTGGCATCGAGACCGCCGGAATCATCGAGGCCATCAATGGGATGCTGCTTCAAAGCCAGGACGGGGTGATCCGGATCTTCCCTAACTGGGATAGGTCTGTGGATGCGGAGTTTCATCGACTGCGGTCGGTCGGAGCATTCCTGGTTGGGGCACGATATCGGGCCGCCGGTCGGAGGGTGGACTCGGTACGAATCTTCAGCGAACGCGGCAACCTGTGCATCGTGCAAAGTCCTTTTGACGAAGCCTGCATCACCGTGACCCGGGCGGACACCGGGCAAGCGGTGTTGCTCGTCCAAGATGAAGACGAGTTCACCTTCCGCACGACGGCCGGAGTGACTTACCAGATAGCCCGCACGGACTGCGCACCCGCTGCCATCGGTGCTCCGGTCATCACCACTCACCCGGCCGATGCGACGGTGGGTTTGCCCGAGGCGGCCTCCTTTTCGGTGTCGGCGACGGGAGACGGTGTCCGGTTCCAATGGCAAAAGAATCGGGCCGATATACTGGGGGCGACACACCCCACCTACACCACCCCGGCCACGACGCTGTGGGACATCGGCAGCGAATACCGCTGCGTGATCTCCAACGCCTCGGGTGCCCTTCGAAGTCGCCCTGGGATCCTTATCGCTCCGGAGAAATTCTAAGGCACTTGGCATTTGCTGAGACTCATTGGCTGTTAAATCATCATCATCCAGAACACTCCCATGAAACTCATGACCCTGGCTCGACTGGCGCTGTCGCTCATCGCCCTCCATCCCACACTTTCTCAGACCGCAACAGCCATCGACTTCGAAATGCGGAACGAGGCTGAGTTCAAGAAGCTGTTTCCAGCCAACGCGACGGTGACAAAAATTGCCGATAGATTCGGCTTCACCGAAGGCCCTGTTTGGATTCCCCGCGATGGGGGCTATCTGGTCTTCAGCGACATCCCTAACAATCAATTGAAGAAATGGTCCACCAAGGACGGCGTTTCCATCTTCCGCCAACCCAGCCAGAACGCGAACGGCAACACGCTGGATCGTCAGGGCCAAATCGTCACAGCCGAGCACAGCGGGCGCCGGATTTCCCGAATGGAAAAGGACGGTTCGTTGACCACGGTCGTCGATCGCTTCGACGGAAAACGATTCAACTCCCCCAATGATGTGGTAGTGAAATCCGATGGGACCTTCTGGTTCACCGATCCGCCCTATGGCTTGCCCAAAGGCCAAGACAAGGAGCAGGACGGAAACTATGTCTATCGCTTTGATCCGGTCATGAAGAGGACCACGATCGTGGTGAAAGATTTCAACATGCCCAATGGCCTGAGCTTCTCTCCGGACGAAAAGAAGCTTTACGTCGCGGACTCCGGGAATCCGCACCACATCCGCGTCTTCAATGTCGCAAAGGATGGAACCTTAGACGGTGGCAGCGTTTTCGCCGTGATCGAAAAGGGCGGCCCGGACGGCATCCGCTGCGATCGGCAAGGCCGCGTCTGGTCCAGCTCCGGCACGGGTGCGGACATTTTCGCACCAGACGGCTCGGTGATCGCAAAGATCAATCTGCCGAAGGCGGGCGCCAACCTCTGCTTCGGCGGGAAGGACGGCAAGACGCTGTTCATCACCGCACGCGAGGGGCTTTACGCAGTGGAAACCCTAGTGAAGGGCGTAAAGTCTCGCTTTTGAGGGTTCCTCCCCTGAACGAGCGAACAACGAAGCTCTTGCGGAAGAAGGCGTAGCCCGCACAACCGATCCGAAGTCAGACCATGGCGGAGGGCACAAGTTCACCGACCGACCCACCGACCGCATCGTGCGGCGAGTCGTGTGATTCGTCGCCCAAGGATTGACGCCAGCACCCACCCGCGGAAACGTGCTCTACTCGAATGGATTCGATTGAAAAAACCACGGACGTGCTGGTCATCGGTGCGGGGATGGCCGGACTCATCGCCGCGGCCGAATTGCAGCAGGCCGGCCGCAGCGTGAGGGTACTCGACAAGGGTCGCGGTGTGGGCGGACGCCTGGCGAGCCGACGGATCGAGGGCGCAACCTTCGACCATGGTGCTCCGGGCTTCACGGCGAGCCACCCTTGGTTCATCTCCGAGGTGCTACAAGCCCGCCTGAACGGAGCCCTGGCCCCCTGGACACCGGGCTCCACCGAGGTCCACCTCGACCTGCGCGGTTGGAGCGGAACGCCCTCGATGTCGGCCGTGCCCAAGCAATTGTCTCGGGGGCTGGACTTGCAGTTGGAAACCACGGTCACCCATTTGCGTCCCCATGCGGATCGATGGCTCGCGACCACCGCCTCGGGACACTCGTTCGCCAGCAGATCGGTGGTGCTGACAGCCCCGGTGCCTCAAGCCATGGCTTTGCTCGACGCCGGCGGAATCGGGCTAGCACCCGAACTCCGGCACCGACTCGACGCCATCGAGTACGAGCGCTGCCTCACGGTGATGGCAATACTGGACGGTCCCTCGCGCATCCCGTCTCCGGGCGGCGTCCTTTTTAGCCGGGGCCCCATCGCCTCGATCACCGACAATCAAGCGAAGGGTATTTCCGCCGAACCCTCCGTGACTCTCCATGCCACGCCGGCCTTTAGCTTAGAGCATTGGGATCACGACCGACTCGAAAGCGGACGCCTTTTGCTCGCAGCGGCCGCGGACTGGATTGGCGCAGGAGTCCGAACCTTCCAAGTCCACGGTTGGCGCTACAGCCAACCCAAGATTCGTGACCTAGAACCGTGCCTGCTAGTAAACCACGCGCCTCCGCTGGCGCTGGCCGGTGATGCCTTCGGAGGCGTCGGTGTCGAAGGGGCTGCGCTTTCCGGCCGGGCCGCGGCCCTCGCCATCCTGGCCCTCGGAGCGAGTCCGCAGCGGGCTTAAATTTGTCCGCCTCAATCGTCACGACGACGGAGGAAACACCCAGAGCGAAGGCCGCCCGACATTGCAGTGAACGGCCCGACCGAGCAGCGTGAACGAGGCCCACGAGTAGTAGAGATTGTTACGGGCGAGATTGCCGGCGACGAACCCCGGGAGCGGATAGGCGAGCCGTTCCAGGCGCGTTTGAGCCGACGGAATCGGATAGAAGATGTTCTGGATAGCGGCCCGGGGGCTGCCGTCTTCGCCGGTGAATTGCGGGAAAAGGCGAATCCAGCTGCGAGGGTCGACGCCGGCATCGGCCGCGGCCCGGTCGGCAGCAAAGACTGCGCCCCGGCTCACGGTGGGCATTACGAGCAAACTTAAGAAGGTCCAGAGGGTCATCCAGCAAGCATGTCCCATCAGGGCGAGGCCCGGCGGCCTATCGGCGAAATTGAAGGCCATCGTGCCCAGGAATGTTCCCAGCAGGTTCCAAAACAGGATCAACAGGAACGCTCGGACCGGCAGACCCTGGGCGATTTGCCATCGGCGGCGGTACAGTTCAGCGGCCCTATCCGCCGCCGGCAACGCGTCCATCCACCGCGCGGGCAAGAGGCTCTTCGCGCGGCGACCCCAGCCGACGATGCTGCCGGTGAAAGAGGGGTCTTCGACCGGAGTGGCCAGAAGGGTTTCCCCACTTTCGAGGGTCACTTCTCGGATCGATGCCCCGGCGATTATCCGGTGCAAAAGGCTTCGTCCGAAGGCCAATGCCACCGTCGAAAGGACCAACCCAACACAAAAGCCTCCGGTCCACTGCAAACTCATCACCCCGACGAGGCCGACTCCTGCCAGAACCAGCGAGTGGGCGACGATGCCACGAACCCAGCGGCGCAGAAATTCCAGCGGCTGCGGGTGCCGAGTTGGAATCAGCACAAAGCCGCCCAAAAAATCGAACACCGCTTGGACCGATACGATCGCCAGCCCCATTCCGACAGCGAGCCCCAGCGGGAAACTGCTGGATCCACCGTCCGGATTGCCTGCCAACCACCCGAGGCCGGCGACCGCGCTCAGCACCCAGAATCCCACGTTGGTAATGCCCAAGCTCAGGCGACGGCGTGCCAAGGCCGATTGCTCCGAGGTCATCGGCATACCCCCTCCGCCCAGCCTTCATGGAAGGATTGCGGCTGCGCAGGCAAGAAAACCGACGGATCGGGCTTCATATCAGCGATCCGGCACGATTCACCCAACGTCCTGTTAAAGCGCTTCATCGGGTCAACTTCCCTCAGGTGGAATGAAGTGCAACCTGAGAGCCTTTCCGACATCCACCTCCCAACCAACTCACCACCTCGGGGCCTCGGTCAATGCTCACCCATGGGACCCCTCCGACTTGGGAGTCTTCGCCGAGCCTCAGGAAATCGAAACAACTCCGCGGAGGGGTAGGACCGTTTTTGTCCCAGCGGTCGGATACTGTGTGAGCATGAACTTTGGAATGCAGACGTGTTTGTTACCGACTCTGGCTCGTTCCCCACGGAGAAAGGCGAGAGTGGCTCGTCACCTCAAAAGCCGCTCCTGCTGCGCACGGCCGCTGGTAAGGCTTTGCAATTGGGATCTTGCAATTGGGATCTTGCAATTGGGATCTCGTGATCGGGTTGCTTTGTAATCCAGACGGCCGAATCCTTCGTGTTGGCTGACTGCACGCACCCATGCTCCACCTCGCTGAGACCCACCCGACCCTGCTGGACGAAATCGCCCGGCAATTGGCCTGCATCCGCGAGGTCCGGGCTCGGCACTGGTTAATCTTCCCCCGAAAAGGGCTCAGGGAAGCCACCCTCCACCGTTGGGCGCAAGCTTCCGGCATCGCGAGCCATTCTCAGGAGGTCGAACTCAAGGAACTCATCGAGCAGGCTTCCGGAGGTGGCAGCGCCCGATTTGATGTGGAACGCCTCCGCTGGACCATCGCCGCAGCCTTGCCCGATCTGCAGGACAGGCCTGAGTTCCCCCTGCCCCGCGAAGCCTCATTAAGCCCGCTCGACGCCACGGTACTGGCCTCGGCCACCCAATTGGCCCGGGTCATTCATGAAACGCTGCTCTGCCGCACCGGCGACCGGATCTGGCCCGAGGGTTCTTTCCTAGCGGCACTGGTGGCCGAGAGCACCGTGGCCGAGCTGCTCAAGACCCATCCCGGGCTTCAGACCGACACCGAATTCGCCGCCTCGGCGAGGGCTTGGATGGAATCCTGGCGATCCAAAGGCGGGCTTCCGCACCTCTGGATCCTGCTGGATGCCGGACTACCGGCCGGGCTGTTCCAACGCCTGCTGCAACTGCTGCAATGCCTGCATGTTCAGGCACCCGAACACATCCACTTGTTCGCCATGGCGCCCAGCCGGGATTACTGGGCCGACCTGCCCATCAAGTCTAAGGCCAAGGGCCGGGCCAAATCCCATCTCCCCGCACACATGGCCGACCCGGCCTCTTGCGAGCCAGCTCCGGGCGGGTTGCTCTGGGCCTTCGGTCGCGCTTCCCAAGATCTTCAACGCCAATTGGCCGACACCCTCATGGCCGTCGGCGACGGCGGTGCCGACCTCGACAGCGCTGAGCCTCCCGATTCCTTGCTGGGACGCCTCCAGACCTCCTGCCGAACGGCCGCCCACTTGCCTCCAGAAGCGCTGCGCCCGCTCGCCGCCAATGACGCCTCCCTGACCGTCCACGCCACCCACACGCTCCTTCGGGAATTAGAAGTCTGCCGGGATCGAATCCTTCAGGCCTTCCAAGAGTTAGAGGGCCTTCGGCACGAAGAAATTCTCATTCTATTAGCCAATCCGCGGGAGCAAGCCCCGCTCATCGAAGCAGCGCTGGGAGGAGGATCCGAGGCGCGCCTCCCCTTCCGATTAGTGGGCGGAGGCGGGCTCGTGCTGTCCCCGTTCGCCGCGAGCCTTTTGCAAGTGCTGGAGTGCCTGCAGGGCCGACTCACACTCAACGAAGTCCAAGAACTCCTCGAGAATCCGCTCATCGCCGATCGCTTCGACCTGAACGAAGCCGAGGGCGATGGCCCGACCTTGGTGGAATGGCTTCAGGACGCCCAGTTTCGTTGGGGACTCACCCCGGAGCATCGGCGGCTCTACCAAGAGGTGCCGGAGCCTCGATGGAACCTCTTCTGGGCTCTGCGGCGCTTGGGCCTGGGTGGGTTGGTTGCCGAGGGTCGGAGGGATACCGTGCTGGCCGCCTCCGGAGACACTTCGGCCACCGTGCCCCTCGAACGCACCAACGGGCTGGGACTGGCCTTGCTGGCTCGCTTGGCCCGCTTCGCCACACAAATCTCCGAGGCCCGAAACCTTTGGTGCTCGGCGGGGCCTCGCTCCATTACAGACTGGAATCAGGCTCTGGGCACGATCGTCCGCGAATGCCTTTCCACCCGCATCGGCAACGCGGCCGCTCATGCCGCGGCGCTTCACAGGGACATCCTCGAACCGCTCAGCAGGGCCGCCCACCCAACCCTCCCCCTCGAGGCCTCGGCCTACTTGCGACTGCTGGCCGAAAAGCTCCCGGCCTTGAGTGACTCGGGCAGTCGGGGCAGCGGCGGCATCACCGTCGCAGACCTGCGCCATTATGCTGGAGTGCCCGCCCGGGTCGTGGTGGTGGCGGGCTTGGATGACGGGGTGTTCCCAAGATCCGAAGATCGACCGGCCTGGCACCCCTTGGCGCTGAAGCCGGCAACGGGCGATCCTTCTGCCCGAGACTCGGACCGCCACTGCCTGCTCTTGGCGATCTTGGCCTGTCAGGAGCGGCTCATCCTCACCTACCGCGGCCACTCCGATGAGGACGGCAAGGAGCGTCCTCCCTCCACGGCATTATCCGACCTGTTGGAAGCGGCAAACCAAACCACGCCGACGAGTCTGAGCGCCCCTACCTCAACGGTCCCTTCGGCCCGAGATGCGCTCACCTTCCACCATCCGCTCAACGGGTTCAGCGGCCAGGCCTTCCGGTCTGACCCACCGCCCAGCGCCCGAGGCCAGCGCGCGAGCGATCATGCGGCGGCCGTGGCCCTGAGAGACCGCCTCGGCTTTCCACCCTATCCGGGGCCTTGGTCGGAGCCGGCTCTTCCGGCCGAGACTGGATGGAACCCCTTGCTGGCCGACGTGCGAACCGTGCTCGATCAACCGCAGCGCCTGTACGCCTCGCGCCTCGGGCTGCAATTGCCGGAGGAGGTCGAAGCAGCCCGCGGCGAAGACCTCATCGATCCCGACGGCCTAGAACGCTGGGAGTTGCGGGACCGCCTCTTAACCGCCCGCCTGGAAGGGCTCGACACAAACACCTTGGTCTCGGTGCTGACGGTTTCTGGCAGCCTCCCGCGGGGTAAAATTGGAGAAGCCCTGCTCACCAAAACGTTGTCTGAATTGCCCGAAGTACCCGTGTTTTCTCCGGGTGATCGACTCACCGATACCCTGAGATTTCGGCTGACCGAACCGGCTCCCACTACGAATAGAGACCCGGGTCTGGATTCGGATTCGTCTCAGAATTCCTGGAGGCTGGAGGGGCCTCCGCGGGCACGCTGGTACCATCGATCGGGCGAGGCAATTGTTTGGCAATTCTTCGCCTCTAAGTCGAACGATGCAGGCGATCACCGCAGGCAACTGCTCTTCGCCTTCGATGCACTGGCCTTGGCGGCCTCGATGCCCGAATCGAATCCCAATCCCCTCACCGAGGCGCGTTGTGTGGGCCTCGACTCCACATGGACGATGCCGATGCCTTCTCCCGAGCAGGCGCGAATTCAATTGCTCCGACTGGTCCGCCTGGCCCGTTTGGCCCGCCGCTGGCCATTGCCATTCTGGCCGAAGACGACCGGAGTCGCGTTGAAAAAAGGTAAGACGTCCACGGTCTCCGCCAGCGACAACGCCCCCAGTTTTCCGGCGAGCCACGATTCGGTAAAAGTGTTGGAAGCAGCCTTCTCACAATGGGCTTCCGAGAACGAAGACAACTCGGGAGGCGCCGACTGCTCACTCCCATCCACCCGCGCGCTCTTCCGGGGCTGCGAAAACCCCTACGAGTGGGCCCCGGAGGGCCTGCCCGAATGGCTGCCACATCCGGGAACACCCTTGGCCTGGCGTCTGATAGCTGAGACCGAATCGTGGCGGGCGACGCTGAACCTGACCTCCGCATGAGCGAATCCTCCCAATTCGATCCCCTGACGCAGGCCTTGTCCGGAGCCACGTCCATTGAGGCCAGTGCCGGCACCGGAAAAACTTATTCTATCACCCTGCTCTGGCTGCGGTTGCTCATCGAACGGAGCCTCCGTGTGGACCAGATCCTCGTGAGCACCTTCACTCAGGCGGCCACGGCCGAACTGCGCGAACGCTTGCTCACTTCGCTGCGGCGTGCGCTGTCGGCGGCCCAGGCGATTTCCGACGGACGCCCCGTCGACAACCACGATGAGGCCAGGATCCTGACTCGGTGGTTGGCGGCAGACCCCAACGCGTGTGCGGCGTTGACTGAACACCTGATCCAGTCGCTGAGCACGTTCGACCTAGCCCCCATTCAAACGCTCCATGGGTTCTGCCAGTCTCTCATCAGTCGGCATTCCCTCGAGTTGGCCTGCGATCCAGACCTAAAGCTTCAGGAGAATTGCGACACGCTGCTCGAGCAAATCACCGGAGACTTCCTCATGGAGGAATCCGACACCCAGGCCCCCGATGCGGCCTCCCTCCGCCGGATGGCTCGAACACTTCAGGCGCGGCCCGCCGCGGACGTGCGGGGCGTGTCGCTAAGTCGCGAGCAATTGTGCGATGCCAAGGGCACGTTGGTGTCCCAAATCGCACGCGAGGCACCGGCCGCGATCGCTGGCCTGAAGCTCGCGGTCAGCCGCAACGCCGTGGACAAGTTGGTGACGAACCTGGTCGAAACCGCCCAGTGGAAGGCGCTCAGCGATTCGCAGGCCAAGAATCTGCCCCCGTTGTTCTTAGATCTTTGGGCCCGATATGCGCGGCTAGAGTTCTCGGAAAAACAGCTCCCGGCCTCCCGCCTGGCCGAGCGCATTCGAATCGAACTCCCGCGGCGCAAGACCCAGGCAGGTGTTCGAACCTTCGACGACATTTTACTGACGGTGCGCAATGCGCTGGTCACGCAAGGCTCTGAGGGGCCTCTGGCCCGGGCGGTCCGAAGTCGACTGAAAGCGGCCATTCTCGATGAATGCCAAGACAGCGATACCCTGCAAATCCAGGTCTTTCAGTCGCTCTTCGCCCACGCCGACACCGAGTCGTTCCTCATCATCGGAGACCCCAAGCAAAGCATTTACCGCTTCCGGGGCGCCGATTTGGCCAGCTACCGCTCGCTGGCTCAGACGGTGCATCCGGCGCCGCGGATGACCGTGAACCATCGGTCCGATCCATCGCTGGTTGCGGCCATCAATCACCTCTACGGTTCGAGTTTCCGCTTCCCAGATTCGCTAATGGGCGATGCCCCCTTCGAGTGCGTGCCGGTAACCGCCCAGGCCACCGAAGACCGGATCTGGGATCCGGCACCACGAAAGGCCGTGGTCATCCAGTGGAGCCCAGAATCCGACCGGTACCGTGCCTTGCCCCGACTGGCCCGACTCACCGCCCAAGAGATCGTGCGGCTGCTCCAAAATCCCGTGGAGATTGCCGACCGGCACACCCACCTGCGTCGCCGCCTGCTGCCGGGAGACATCGGAGTGCTAGCCGCCAACCACCGGGAACTCCGCCTAGTTCGCCGAGCGCTGCAGGCTGGCGGTATCGCCTGCCAATCCTCTGGCAAGGGCCTAGGCAGCGTGTTCGAAAGCGACGAAGCACTCGACGTTCTCGCATGGTTAGAACTGCTCGGCGCACTGCACCACCACGGCGAATTGCTCGGGCGGCTTTCGGCCTTCCTCGTGAGCCCGCTGGGCGCGGAGTCGGCCGCTCACGTCTTGGAGATCCAAACCCATCCCACCCTGCAGGCCGAGGCGTTGCAACGGTTCCTCCACGCACAACAAGAACTCGGACGGGTCGGACCCTTGGCGCCATTGCTTCGGTGGATCACAAGCAGCGAAGTTTCGACCCGAAACCTGGGTTGCGCAGAGGGCGAACGGCGCATCACCAACTGGCGACAGGTGGGAGTGCTGCTGCAGGGGCGATTCGAGCAAGGACTCCGGAGCGCCGAATCGCTGGCGGCCTGGCTGGCTCGCCAAGTTTCCGATGCCCCGGAATCCCTCGGGGATACCGCCGGTGAAAGCACCCTGATGCGCCTAGAGACCGATGCCTCGGCCGTGCAACTCAACACTATTCATGGTGCCAAAGGGCTGGAGTACCCGGTGGTATTCTGCCCGTTCCTGGTGATCGTCCGAGGACGGAGTCATCTCACCGCATCCAACACGGCCGTGGCACGGTTGAGCGACTCATGGGTGGTCGATGTCGGCTCCGAAGACTTCGAGTCCACTCAGGAAGCTGCCCAAGCACAAGAGGCCGAAGAGGACGACCGTCGCCTCTACGTGGCACTGACCCGAGCTCGACACCGGCTCTACCTAGGAATGGCACCCATCGCGGCTTCGAAAAGAGGACCGAAGAACACCTCGGCGTTCGAATCGCCGCTGGCCCTTTTACCCGGATTGGCAGCGCCGTCGATGGATCAGTGGCCTACCTTCTGGAGTGCACTGGATTCGCACGGAATCGGCTTCTTGGCGGACTCTCCAACGACAACGGCCGTGATGGCCTGCGAGTCGGTGCCGCCGACCGGAGCGCCTGCGGGCACGCCGCCGGTTTCTGATGAACTCCTCAGCCCTCCGGCCCCGAGGCCTTATCTCTTCGCTCCGTTCGCTGTGCGTAGCTTCACCTCACTTTCTCGATCCGATCTTGACCACGACCTGAGCGCCGCAGACCGAGATCTAGCAACCGTAGATGCAACCTCATCCGGTGCGACCGAATCCGCAGAGACCACCGATGTTTTAGCAACTCTGGGGACGGCCGGCAGCCTCTTGGGCGACCAACTGCACCGCGCCCTCGAAGACTACCTGGGCAACGGCCGCTCCCTAGATCAGGCCGTCGCCGGCTACGACCAACCCGAAAATTGGCAGCAGGCCCTCACCGGCATCCTCGAAGCCGATCTGGAACTAGCCCCGGGCGTGCGTTTTCGCCTCGGAGACCTTCGCGGCGATTGCATCACGGAGATGCAGTTTCACCTATCCGTGGGCTGTGTCTCGCCGGCAGCCCTGTCGGCGGTGCTCGTCCAAGATCCAGGCATCCAAGCAATTCTCGGAGGGGCTGAATGGGCCGAGAGCCTGGCGGGATGGTCGTTCACGGAGTTCACCGGATTCCTGCAGGGTTTCATCGACCTGATCTTTGAACGGGGTGGACGCTGGTATGTCGCCGACTACAAGAGCAACCGTCTCCAACGCTACCACCCGGCGGCCCTGAACCGGGTGATGCTCGACGCACACTACTTACTGCAGGCGCGTCTCTACGTATTAGCCCTGCACCGCCACCTGCGATCCACTCTGGCCGACTACGACCCCGACCGGCACCTCGGCGGAGTCGCCTACCTCTTTGTCCGCGGTTTTCCCGGGCAGGGTGTGTGGCTGGATCAACCGCAGCGCGAGGCGCTGGACCGCCTCGATTCCCTGTTCCACAGACCTGATCTCTGCTCATGAATTCTGGTCCATCCCACCGACTCTCCAGTACCCCCGCGATCGTCCCCGACGGGTTCGAAGAACTGGCCCAAGCCATCTGGCCAACCGTGGCTAAAGACTCTCCACTGGCTGAGCATCAGCCGCGGCTCCGCAGCCTCTTGGCCGAGCTGATGAGGCGGGCCAGCACTGGCATCGGTTCGTTGCCATTGACCGAGGCGGGGCTCAGTGCCGACGAGCGGATCGCGCTTGAACGGTGGACCGACTGCATCGCCATCGAGAGATCGGCCCTGGTGCTGCCACGCTACGCACAGCAACTGCGAGAGATCCGCTCGTTCGTAGAAGCACGACTGCGTTCTCAAGGTCCGCGATTGCCCGATGCCGAGGTGGCCCGCCATCTCGAGCAAATCCTACCACCGCAACGAATCAGCGGAACGGGCACCGGCTCGATCCAGACCCACTTCGACAACGCCCAGCAACGCCTGGCCATCGCTGCCCTCGTGGATGCGCCGGTGGGTGTCCTCACCGGAGGGCCTGGCACGGGCAAAACGACAACGGCCGCCGCGCTCTTGGCCGTCCGACACCGCATTGATGCGGCCCTGACTCCCGACCAAATTCTCGTTGCCGCACCGACCGGCCGAGCGGCCAGCCGCATTGGAGAGGCGGTCGCACAATCTGCCGCCCGACTGACGGGGCTCGACGAGGGCGACCGCGCCTTCCTCAAGGGGATTACCACGGTCACACTCCACCGAGCTTTGGAATGGGGACCGGAGCCTCCGGAACGTGGCGGCCCCTACCGGCGGAACGCGCTCCGACCGCTCCAAGTCCGTGTGATGCTGGTTGATGAAGCCAGCATGGTTGATTTGTCGTTGATGCATGCGCTGATCCGCGCCTTGCCGCCGGAGGCATCGCTGCTGCTGCTGGGCGACAGCGACCAACTGGAGAGCGTCGACGTGGGTGGTATCCTCTCTGAATTCGTCCAAAGAGCGGGCCAGAACCGCCTCCTTCCGGAGGCTCTGCAAACTCGCTTGGCCGCCCGGCTCGGGATTTCGAACGAACAAGTCCAAGCCGAGTACGATCAAGGGTTGCCCCACCTTCCCTCGGAAAGCCCCGGGGAGGCGCTGCCCGGACTGGTGGTGGGACTCCGACACAGTTGGCGCGCGATGAACGCGCCCTGGGTTCTTGATCTCGCCGAGTGCGTTCGGCCCGGCGGCAGTCAGTCGCGGAGCTCTGTCGAGGAGTGCTTCGATCGGCATGCCTCGGCTGCCGAACCTGTTCTCACTTGGCATCGTGAGTCACCGGACCGATCCCGTCGGATCTTTTGCCAAGAGCGCTGGAAATCTTGGGGAGAGCTGGCCCGCAGCTGGACCGAGCTCTGCCAGGACTCAGGTCCTGAGGCTCAGTCCCAAGGACAAGCTCGGAACGAGGCCTTGCGACATCTGGGTCGATTTCAACTCCTCTGCAGCACCAATCATCAGGTGGACCGCGCCAACCAGGCCGGCACTGCGCTGCTTTGGGGCAAGGGGGCCCGACCTCTCAGCGAACTGCCCCATGGTTGTCCGGTACTGGTTCTGGCCAACCTGCGTTCGCTCGGCCTGAGCAATGGCGATATCGGCATCGCCCTCGGACCCATCTCCGGTGGTCCGGCCACACTGGTTCTTTTTCCGGGGGCTGATGGAATCCCGAGGCTGATTCCGCGGGTCCGACTGCCGGCGCATCAACCGGCCTTCGGACTCACTATCCACAAAAGTCAGGGAAGCGAATGGGATGCGGTCGCCCTCGAACTGCCGTCCAACGCCGAGTCCCGGCTCCTCAGCCGCAACCTTCTTTACACGGGCATCACCCGATCTCGCCGAGTCCTCGACCTCTTCGGTACGCCGGAATCCCTCGACCTGGTGCTCAGGGGCTCACCGTAAAAGGACTCGTTCACCTCTTGGCAGTTCGCCTCGCTGAAAACAGGTTACTCAGACTCGACGGGGTCCCCATCTGAAGGCGGGTTGCGATCCATTTCAGCGTCATGGTGGTCTCCGCACGCAGCGTTAAGGCTATCTTGAGTTTCGCTGGGTCTCCCTTTCGGCGCTCCGCCAAGTCCGTCTCCTTCCAACCGAGCTTCGCCAATGCTTCGCGCGCCAAACGCTCTGCCTTCTCAGTGGCCGGCTCCTGCAACTCCACGCCGGATTTCAAAGCTGCTCCGCCCGACTCCAATTGCGCCAGTAATTCTCGGCGAAACGAGTCATCACCCCAGCACCACCCTCGCCGAATTCCGGCGTAATCTTCTGGGTTTTCCTCGCGTCGCCGCTCTTCCATCAATCGCTCGAACTGTTTTCGACCCGCCGAGCTTTCCTTGGGGATCCCCATTACCCCCAAGACCCGCTCCACCTGCAGCCATGCCGGCCGACGCCGATTCTGATCCAAGTAGGCCGGGTAACTGCTCCACCGGTACGACTGCAACGCCTCCGAGGGTCGCAGCAACTGGGCGCGCACAGGGTTGAGGTGGACATACTCGCAGACCGTCCGCAGGTAATCCGGCTGACTTGGATCGATCAAGAGAGCCTTGTAGCGCCCGCTAAAAAGGTGACCCGACACACCGTGACGCCGGTTGAATCTCAAGGTGTAAGTGCCCAGGAACCACTTCATCCCCGCCACCAAATTGCCCCGGGGAGTCTCCAGCACCAGGTGGAAGTGATTGCCCATGAGGCAATAGGCGTGAACGAGCCAATCGGCCTTGACGCAGGTCTCGTCGAGTGTAGTCAGGAACAACTGGTGATCGACATCATCGCGGAAGATGGCTTCACGTCGATCTCCTCGATTCATGACGTGGTAGATCGCTCCGGGGTACTCAATGCGCAGCTTGCGGGCCATGGGTATTGTTTTGGCCGAACCGGAGGATCTTGTAAATATGCAAGACAGGCCCTTTTTGTGTAAAAAGCTAGGACTGATAAATTTGGGAGGACGCACCCTGGCTGCAGCGGGATCGGTCCGCAGCGAGCATTGGAAGCGAACACCCAATCCCCCCCGCGCACAGCGCGAAAGCTCCACCTTCCCTTGAGCTTACCTGCGAGCGCAGGACCGTTCCTGCGGAGCTCCTCGAGGCACTCATCCCCAGCGACAGCCCCGTCACCCCACCACCCAAAAATATGTGAGACAGGCCCCTTTTGTGTAAATAGGTGGGACCGACCCCGGCAGGGGGGATTTCAATGTTTGCGTGGCCTATGGGGGGAAGGCGTGGTCTTCTTTATAGCCAGAACACATGAGCGACTCGCGTTACGCCAAACTGGCCAAGCTTCTCATCGAATACTCCTGCGAACTAAAGGCGGGAGAGAACATCTTGCTCGACCTAGTCGATACTCCGGATGCGATGGCCGTGGAACTCATCCGCGCCACTCGGGCCGTCGGTGCCACTCCGATTGTGGAGATGCGCCATTCGCGGATCCTCCGCGAGGTTCAGATCGGAACCGATGAGCGTCATGCCAAACTGGTGCGGGATCTCGAGCTGAACCGCATCCGCAAGATGCAGGCTTACATCGCCATCCGCGGCGCGAACAACGCCAGCGAGAACAGCGATGTGCCGTCCGAGAAGACCCGGCTCTATTCTAAGACTCTCCGCCCTGCTCTCGATCATCGCATCAACAAGACCCGCTGGTGCGTCCTGCGCTGGCCGACGCCGAGCATGGCTCAGTCGGCCAACATGAGCACTGAGGCCTTCGAGAAGTTCTACTTCGATGTGTGCACCATGGACTACGCCAAGATGGCGCGAGCTGTGAAGCCTCTGGAGAAGCGCATGATCAAGGCCGACAAGGTACGACTGGTGGCTCCGGGCACCGACCTCTCCTTCTCCATCAAGAACATCGGAGCCAAGCCCTGCGAGGGCCTGCGCAACATTCCCGATGGCGAGTGCTTCAGCTGCCCCACACTCAAGTCATCCAACGGCGTGATCACCTTCAATACGCCGACCCTGTACGCCGGTACCAAGTTTGAGGGCATCCGTCTGGAACTGAAGGAGGGCCGTATCATCAAGGCCACCTGCCAGGGCGGCACCGAGCGCAAGCTCAATGAGATCCTCGATATGGACGCCGGAGCCCGGTCCATCGGCGAGTTCAGCCTCGGGTTCAATCCGTTCATTCTGAACCCGATGTGCGACATCTTGTTCGATGAGAAGATCGCTGGTTCCCTGCATTTTACTCCGGGCCAGGCCTACGAAGATCCGGGCAATGGCAACAAGTCCGCCGTCCATTGGGACATGGTGCAAATCCAGCGGCCAGAGTGGGGCGGCGGAGAGGTTTGGTTCGATTCCGAAATCATCCGGCGAGATGGTCTGTTTGTGCCGAAGGACCTCCACGGGCTCAATCCGGAAAACCTCCGCTGAGGGGTTCTAAAGCCCGTCCGGTCCGGAACACACCCCCCATGTCTGCGTCCTTACCTCGCTGGCTGCGAGTCTCCTGCATTCTGGCTCTGACATGGATGTCCGGCCTCGTCCAGGCTCGGGACTGGGAACCTGGATTTCGCGACTTGGCCGACTGGGGACGCGGCCTGCATTTGCGGCCCATCGCTTTGGGTGAAGAACTTCTGCTTACCAACCGCTGGACGCGCATGCGGTTCCGGAAGGACTCCGATCGGATGAGCTTCAACGAGGTGGAGTTTCGCCTTTCGGACCGCATCTCAGTCGAAGGCGGCCATTTCCGGGTCTCCCAGCGCGATATCGATTCGCTCATGGCGCCGCTATTAACCCCGCCCAAGCGCACTTCACGCCCCATTAAACGGATCGCCATCAATGCCGGGCACGGTGGTCGAGATCCCGGCAACATGGAGGGTCGTCGGATGGAGAAAAACTACACGCTAGATCTGGCCATCGACGTGGCCCGACACCTCAAGGCAGCGGGTTTTCAGGTGGTATTCATCCGTAGCTCGGACCGGTTCATCGCCCTTCCGGATCGGGCGACGGAGGCCAACCGCGCAAACGCCGACCTGTACGTCAGCCTGCATTTCAATGGGTTCGATGGGCCCGGAAACGACGCGGTGCAAGGCCTCGAAACCTATTGCCTGACCCCTGCTGGAGCCCCTTCGAGCAATGATTCCCAACGGCACGGTCGGATGGCCGGTTTCGACGCCAACCGCTTCGACCGCGAGAACGTCACCCTCGCCCACCTGGTCCATCGAGCCATCCTCGATCAGACCCCCTTGGCCGATCGGGGGGTCCGCCGGGCCCGCTTCAAAGAATTGACGTTGCTGCGAATGCCCGGGCTCCTCATCGAGGGCGGCTACATGACCCACCCTGGAGACACCCGGCTGATGGACTCCAAAAAGTCTCGAGACCAACTCGCCGCCGCCATTGCTGACGGCATCCTCCGCCACAAGAAGCTCGTCGAACGCGGCACCCCGGAGTGAGTCCCGGCGACAAACCCCTTCGCCAAAACCGCCAGCGGTGATTGGCCCCAGGAAGCACAAGCGAGGCGAATTGTCAGTGACGGTGTGAAAACCAATGAAACTTGCCGGTTTGAAAACCACTGAGCCCAGAAACTCAACGGATCATAGATCCGGCCTCAGCCTGTCGGTTACCCGAGGGAATTCTGATCAACTCTGGTGGGCCCCGGACGCATTCAGCCTCATCTGGAAGAAGTAAGAAACGCTGGCGCTCATCCTAGAAGAAAACCGATCCGAGGATCCTGCAAAACCTCGGATTTCAAACCGGCAACCTTCTGTGGATTCCAGAACGTTGCTGAGAGCGAATTCAACCCGGGGGCCAACGCCACTCCTGTGCGCATCTGCTCCAACCAGCCTCCGTGCTGCAGAAATGAGCGGGTAGGCAGCCGGACAAGGAACCCTTCGTAGGGCCAATCCCAGAGCGACCCACTCGAGCACTTCTGACGACGCAGCCGGTCTGCGGGGAGCGCAAGGCCACGCCCCCTGCTCACTTTCGCTGGCCGGTGACTAATTCCTCCACCAGAGGCTTGGCGGCGTAGACACTGCGAAGCGCCTCCAAGATACCCGCGCTGTGGACCGAAAGGGCTCGGGCTTGGGTTTCTTCGTAGGCAAACCCCAGCACCAACGACTCGATGTTGCCATCGAAGATAATGCCGACAAATTCGCCATTCCGGTTCACCACTGGGCTGCCCGAGTTCCCACCGATGATGTCATGGGTGGAGACGAAGTTGAACGGAGCATCCGCATGGAGGGTGCGACGTTTCTTCTGCCAGCGTTCGGGCAAATCAAACGGAGGGCGATTCTCCATCTCGGCGGAACGCTCGAAGATTCCGCCCAGCGACGTCGTTGCCGGGATGGCCTTACCCAGCGAAGTATACCCCTTCACTACCCCGTAGGAGAGACGCAGGGTGAACGTGGCGTCCGGATACTGCCCCTTGCCTTCCAGAGCAAAGCGGGCTGAGGCAATCGCCGCATGGGCCTGCTTCTTAATCTCGGCCTGGGCCTCCATTAACTGCCGCACTTCGCGTGCCTCGGCATCCACCAACTTGGCCACCAAAATGAGGGGGTCCTCGGAAGCATCGATCGCCAACGTACCGCCCTTGTAGAGCCGACGACGCTCATCGACCGAGCGCAGGCGACTGCCATTGATGAGTTCTGCAGCACGGGCCCGCGGCGACTTGCCGGCCATCACCTTTTTGACGATAGGATACTCCGCTCCGAGTTGCTCGTTCAGGTAGGTCAACGAATCGGCCAAGCTAATGATCTCGAGGTCATTGTGGATGGGCTTGTCGGAGAAAAGACTCATCTCCAACGAAGCGCGTCCCGCCTCGGCAAACTCGCGCAGACGTTCCCCGTCGGCCTTGGGATATTCTCCGGCCGCCCGAACTAGGATGTGGGCAATATCGAAGAGCTCCGACTGGAAGGCCTGTCCCGCTTCCAACAAGCGGTGGATCCGCTCGTAGCGGGCGATCGACGACTGAGCCTGCTGGATCTGGTCATAGGCCGCCGCGGCGGAGGCAAAGGCCGGATTGGCGGCGAACTTCGTGCGCAAGGCCATCTCTTGCTGGCGCTTGGACTGCATCAAGGCCGGATCGTAAAGGCCGGCATGACCTCCATCCCGGGCCTTGCGACTGTTCTGAATGCCAAAGAGTTCATCCTTCGCACGCCGGGCATTCTCGGCACTGCGCTCGCTCCAAGACCTCAAGAGCACCTCACGGCGCTTGAGATAAGCCAACGTGATCGGGTACTGACGGTCGCGGAGGTACTCCAACTCGGCGACGGTGAGCATGCGCTCCGTGCGGCCCGGATGCCCCGAGACGAAGGTCAATTCGCCCTCAGCGGCCCCCGCCTTAGACCACTTCAG
>SYMJ01000218.1 GCA_005805505.1 Verrucomicrobiales bacterium
CTCGAACATTTCCACCGAGACGACCCGGTCAAACTGCCCGTCGCCACCGGGGGGCTCGAAGTGGTTCATGTCACAGGTGATGATCTTCAGGTTTTTGAGGCCTCTACGGAGGGCCTCCCCTTCGATGTGTTCCCGCTGCGTGCGGGAGTTGGACACGCCGGTAATCCGGGCGTTCGGATAATGAGCGGCCATCCAGAGCGAGAGCGATCCCCAGCCGCAACCCAGCTCCAAGATGTTTTGCCCATCGGCCAGGCCCGCGCGCTCGCAAGTGAGGGCGAGCATGATGTCCTCGGCCTCGGACAGGCTTTCCTGGAAGGTATGATAGTAGCAGCTCGAGTATTTAAAGCGTGGACCGAGGCACAGTTGGTAGAAGCGCGTGGGAACCTCGTAGTGCTGCTCGTTGGCTGCCGCGGTCTCAATGGCGATCGGCAACTCAGACAGCTCCCGGATCAACCGCATCCGGTGAGCCCGCTGTGCCTCGACATCCCCGTGGGCGTCCTCTTCGGCCAATCGCTCCCGTAACAGTCGGCGGATACCAAATCGGATTACCGGATCGGGGAGCACATTGGCCTCCAGCAAACGGTCCAGCAAGTTGGGGTCTGAATCCTTGGGAGACGGTGAAGCCGGTGCCGGTGCGGGGAACGAACTCATGACGGACATAATCCATCGCCCAGATCGCCTCCCGGTCAATGCCGCTTGTCGGTCCGATTGCCTCGATGGCAAAGAAGGGCAAGATTGAAATAATTCGCTCCAACCTCTACTATTGCATCATGTCGTCGCATTGCCTTGCCCTTGCTCTGGTCCTCTTGGGAGCGGTTAGCCTCCATGCGGCCCCCCAGGTTTCCCTCACTCGGGTTGCTGGCGGCCTGACATCGCCGTTGTCCTATGTGTCCCTGCCGGATGGACAGGCGTTGATCGTCGATCAGCCGGGTTTCATCCGACTCCTGGATAAGACCGGACAATTGCGCGAAAGCCCGGTTCTCACCCTCACGCCCCGGCTCAGTTCCCTCAACCACGGGGCCTTCGATGAGCGCGGAGTGCTGAGCCTCGTCTTGCACCCCGAGTTCCAGAAGAACCATCGGGTGTTCATCTCGTACACCGCTCCCCGCCGGTCGTCCGCCCCGGCCGACTGGGATTGCACCCTGCGCATCTCGGAGTTCACCGCATCCCCAGGAGAGCCTTTCACTATTGATCCGGCGACGGAGATCCTTCGCCTGGAGATCGACAAGCCTTACAGCAATCACAATGGAGGTCGGATGGCCTTTGGACCTGAGGGTTTTCTCTACATCGGTGTGGGCGACGGAGGAAATGGCAACGATGATGGCAAGCGGCCCGACCTCGGCAACGGACAGAACCTCGACACGCTCCTGGGTAAAATCCTGCGCATCGACATCAACTCTCCCGAGGGACACCGCATTCCCAAGGACAATCCTTTTGCCGACGGCAAGAAAGCCCGCCCGGAGATTTGGGCTTACGGTATTCGTAATCCCTGGGGCCTGTCCTTTGACCGCGGGGGTGATCACGCCCTCTACTCGGCTGACGTAGGCCAAACCCTGTGGGAAGAGGTCAACGTCATTCAAAAAGGGGGCAATCACGGATGGCGCTTGCGTGAGGGATTCATCGGCTTCAATCCGAAGGCCGCCGACAAACCCTTGCCTGAAGTTCCGCAGACCGGTCTCCATGGCGAGTCCTTCGTCCATCCCGTGGCCGTCTACAAAAACCGTAACGGGTTCAAGAAGGACCCTGAGGCCTATGGTATCAGCGTCATCGGTGGGTTTGTTTATCGAGGCAAAGCGCTGCCGGAATTGACCGGAGACTATGTGTTTGGCGATTGGGGTCGGATCTGGGGAGTTCCCGGCGGGACCTTGCTGGTGGCCCATCGCCCCAAGTCTGGTCCGGGCCCATGGACCGTGGAACCTCTGCAGTTGGGCACCCCTTCCAAGATAGCTTCGTATATCATTGGTTTCGGTGAAGACAACGAGGGCGAGCTCTACGTGTTGACCAACGGAAACATTGGCCTCACCCCGGGTAAGGGCGAGGTGTGGAAGCTGGTCCGCAGCGCTCCTTGATCTTGATCGGACCTTGGGCGGTTACCCCGGACAGGGTTTAAGGAAAGACCGACAACTTCTGGTCATCCGGGCTGGCCTATCACCCGCCCGGTATCGGCCTCATTGGAGCTGTACGCAGGGCCAAGACGACGGCCGCCAAGATCAACGCGCCTCCGGTGGCCCGTGCTAAAAGGACCCGGGGTCCGGAGTTTTGACGTTCCGCGTTACCGAACCAGGAGCCGGCCCACCAAACCAAGGCTAGGCTCCAGAGTCCCCGGGTTCCATAGACGACATTGACCCCGGCGGCATCCCGCCAGGTGGCGATCGTGCCGGTGATGATCAGTGCCTGAACGGCGGACAAGGCCGTCGCCAGGCCGATCCAGCGCCAAGCCCTTGGAGGAGCCCTCAGGGAACGGGTGGCTTGCTGGAAAATGGGCAGAGGCCTGGTTTCCGGATGGGCTAGGAATCCCAATAACGGGAGCACCAAGATCGATTCGAGAGCTAAAGCCCCGAAGAGCAAGGACAGGAAGTTGAGCACCCCGAATTCCGCAGCCCAGATTTGGATCAGGACATCGGTCACCGCGAAGGCACCCGCGCATCCCAGGGCCAGCAGTGTGGTCCATCCGGTTCGGCGACCGGGTTTCAAATCAGTGAGTCCGGTAATTAAGACTCCAGCGCTCGTCAGAGCCGCCGCCGTCAATTGCCCCCCCGACAGCGGCCACCCGAACACAAAACGAGCAATCAGTGCCACAAACACCACCTTCACCCCAAGCAGGGGCGTCGCCACGGACACATCGCCCACCCGCAGGGCCGCCACGTTGAACAAATGCCCTACGGTAAAAGTGGCCGCAGTCAGGAAGGGCAGGTGCAGGCGGTCCCAGGGTATAGGGTGGGGATCCAAGGCCATGAGTGGCAGGAATAGCACACCGAGAATAACATTGTTGACCACCACTGCATGGGAGAGTGAGGCCCCTTCTGCGAAGGCCCGCTTAAAGACCAACGAACCGGCGGCGAAGGCGATGGCGGCAATGAGCGGGAGAATCAGTTGCATCGGGCGCGCTCAAGCTCCGTTACTACAGAAAAACTCTCAATCTCAACCGTTTCCGAGCTTGGGACTTCAAATCCGTCCGAGAGGTTTGTACAGTCAAAGGCTGTCGGTGAACGATTCCCTCTCCAATAATTTGCAAGTCGAGCACGGCGTCCGCGCTGCGCAAGGCTGGTTTGAACTCGGTTTGGCGGCCGAGGCCGAGGCGGAGATTTCTCGCCTTCCTGCTCCGGCCCAGCGCCTGCCTGAGGTGCTCAAGCTGCGTTTCCACGCGGCCCGTGCCTGCAAGCGCCATGATGACGCTCTGGTAATTGCTCAGGTCCTCATGGAGGTCGCCCACGATGAGTTGTGGGGGTGTCTCTACCGTTCCCAGGCGTTGCACTGGTTGGGACGTACCGTCGAAGCCTACGACCTGCTTCAGCCAGTTCAACGTCGATGGCCCAGGGCCTTTGAGATCCCTTACGATTTGGCCTGTTATTGCTCCCAATCAGAGCGGATTGATCTCGCAGGCGAGTGGTTCGGCAAAGCATTGAAGCTCACCAAGCACCCGGCCGCGGTCAAATCGATGGCCTTGGCTGATCCCGACCTCAACCCCCTTTGGCCCGACATCGAAGTGGGCCGTTGGAGCTGAGGCCGTACTCTTGATCCAATCTGGAATCCTTTTCGTAAATCCCCATGACCCGATTGGTATTGTTTGACATTGACGGCACCCTCATCCGAACCGGAGGGGCTGGCGTGCACGCCTTCGGTCGGACGGCCGAACTGCTTTACGGCGTGGCCGGCGTGGCCGAGCGCACCCGCTTCCATGGTAGGACCGATACGGCATTGGTCCGGGAGTTCTTCCTGAGCAATGGCCTGCAAGGTCGCTCCTGGGACATTCGGCATTTCCTCGATGCCTATGTTTTTCTGCTCGATCATCGTCTTCAAGAAAATCGGGGAGAGATTTGTCCAGGGGTTCCGCAATTTATCCAGGCGCTAAAACAGCTCTCCGAGCCTCCCGCCCTAGGCCTCCTGACGGGCAACATTCGCCTCGGAGCCAAGATTAAGCTCGGGGCTCATTCTCTTTGGGGAGACTGGATGTGCGGTGCCTTTGCCGACGATCACGACGACCGCAACCAATTGGCCCGGATCGCCCGCGACCGGGCTTCGCGTCATCTCGGACGCCGTCTCGAAGGTCCCGAAATATTGGTGATCGGCGATACCCACCGAGACGTCGAATGCGCCCAAGCCATCGGAGCCCAGAGCCTTGGGGTTTGCACTGGCGGTGGTTCGCCAGACGAACTCCGTACGGCCGGGGCTACTTGGGTGGTGAGCGATCTCAGGGAATTTCCGATGCACAGTCTCCAAGAGCGATTCAACTGATTCGGAGCCACATCCCAATGGTGGATCCACTGAGGTTGCGTCAACAGATGTGAACAAGTTTCGCCCAACTACCGACTTTTGTGTTTGACCCTTCCATCCGCTTTCTTTAGCTACACCACTACATCCGTGATCGCTCGCCGCTAGGTATGCCTCGCTCGAGCGTTTTTTAGTCCTTAGAGGGCTTTAATTTTCACGTGAATCGCGCTCACAGCCAAATGCTAAAAGCCAAAACATTTCTGGGGATCGACTTCGGGGCTGGCACCCTGAAGATCGCCGAGTTCGAACCCGCCGACGGCGGCGGTTTGAAGCTCCTCCGCTTTGGCGTCCGCGCCCTCGGGCTCCCCGGCTCCCAAGATGCTGCCCGCGATGGTGTGCTCAAGCGCGCCCTGAGTGAGCTTCTGACCGAAGGTGGTTTTGTTTCGCGTCAAGCCAACATTTCTGCCCCGGGTTATCAGGTCTTCTCCAAATTCGTCAAACTGCCCCCGGTAGACGCCTCGAAGATTTCTCAGATCATCCAGTACGAGGCCCAGCAGAACGTTCCCTTCCCGCTGACCGAAAGTGCTTGGGACCATCAGATTTTGGGCACCGCGGCCGACGGGGCGCGTGAGGTGCTTCTGGTGGCCATCAAGGCCGAGGTGGTTGAAAAGCTCTTTGCGGTAGGTGAATCGGTGGGTCTGAAGATGGAAGTGGTGGATGCGTCGATGGCCGCATTGGCCAACGCCTTCCGTTACAACTACGCAGATGTCGAGGGCTGCAGCCTCTTGATCGATATTGGAGCCAAGACCAGCAACGTCCTCCTCTTCGAGAAAAACAAGTTTTACGTCCGCACGGTCCCAGTCGGTGCCAACACCATTACTCAAGAATATTCGGTCGAATCCAAGGCCCCGTTCGCTGAGGCCGAGAAGTTCAAGATTTCCCAAGGTTTTGTTAGTTTAGGCGGTGCTTACGAGGAACCTGATGATGCGAAGGTGGCCGCGGTTTCGAAGGTCGCCCGGAACGTCCTGACTCGCCTGCACATGCAGGTCAATCAGACGGTGCAGTTTTACCGTACCCAGCAAGGTGGCTCGGCTCCTCAGCGGGTTTATTTGTGCGGTGGTGGCTCGGTGATGGCCTATTCCGCCGAGTTTTTTCAGGAAAAGCTCAACCTGCCGGTCGAGTATTTCAGCCCGTTTCGCAACATTCAGATCGACCCGTCGGTGAATGTCGAAGAGCTAGAGAAAACCGCGTCTTTCTTTGGTGAAGTGGTGGGTCTGGGCTTGCGGAACATCGCCGATTGCCCGGTCGAACTGAACCTCTTACCCAAGAGCTCCAAGGCACGCCAAGATTTCAACTCCAAGAAACCCTTCCTTGTGGCTGCCGCCTTTGTGGCCGCCGCCGGTGTTTGGGCTGCTGGATTCTTCTACAGCAAGGTGGCCGCGGTCCACCGAGAGGGTTTAGCCACAATTTCCGAAAAGGTCGAACCTCTGGCCCGCATAGAAACTTCGCTCAAGAGCGAAGAAGTGAAGCTTTCCGACGTTCACAAGCAGACCGACCAACTCGGAGCTTGGCTCGCTGAACGCGGTTATTGGCCCGACATCCTCACCGAGGTTCGTAGCATCCTGAAGGCGACCGAGGCAGAAGCTTCCCAGAAACTGGGTGTGCCGGTAGGCATTTGGGTGGACACGTTCTACTCGACCGAACCTCCCAAGCCCGAGGTGGCTGCGGCTGAAGATGATGCTCCGAAGCCCATGCAAATGAGCAGAGAGCTCATGATGCGTTACGGACTCCTCCCGAAATCAGCAGTTGCCCCAGGTGAAGGTGGTGAAGCCGGCGTTGCGGCCGAAGGCGGTGCGGCCGGCGGTGGGGCTGCCAAGCCTAAGTCCGCCGTCTCAACCAATGAGGTTGCCGTGTTGAACCTGAGCATCCGGGCAGTCAACCTCCAGAAAGTGAAGCAAGAGGCCAATGGTCAGATCGCCTACGATCTCGAGAAAATGGCCAAGGCCAGTCCGCTATTCGATGCGTCGGAGACTCAACTCTCCGGCAATCTTGAGCAGGTCGATGACACCACTGCGACCTTCACCTTCCCCCTGAAGCTCAAGCTCAAGCGTCCCATCAAGCTCTGATATGTCTTGGATCAAGCGCAATCTAGCCTTCGTCATCAGCTTGACTGTGGCGGCAGCCCTGCTCATCGGCGGGGCCGTCTACCTGTTCTCCGCGCAGTCAGAGGCTGAGGCAGCCACCGGAGAACTCGAGGCCAAGAAAAACGAATACGATACACTCGTCAAACGGGAGCCCTACCCGAATGCCAAGAACATCGATTTAGCGAAAGCTGAGCAAGTCCGCTTCAACACTCTGAAGTCTCAGGCTCTGGCAACCTTTTCCCAATATCCTTCAGTAGGGGTTATGGATGACGCATCCTTCAAAGCATTGCTGACCCGAACCATCAGCGATTTAGAACGTTCTGCCGAGCGAAAGGGTGTCAAGTTGCCCACCGGAGCCGATTCCACCTCTGGTTCGACTTCTGGTTCCGCATCTAAGTACAACTTCACCTTCAATACCCAGCGCCGAGAACTGCGTCTGCCTCCGAACACTCTCCAACCATTGGTATTGGCCGTGACAGACATACGTGAGTTTACGGAAATTCTCTTTGCTTCGAAGATTCACTCGCTGCTGCACATCAAGCGATCGGCCATCGGCACCAATGAACTGGCCGGTTCTGGTGACATCCTCTCCAAGAAGGTCAGCACCAATACGGTGATCGGTGCCGGCATCTATCCCTATGAGGTGCAATTCCAGTGCTTCAGTTCTGAATTGGGGGATGTCCTGACCCGGTTTGTGGGGGCATCCAACGCGTACGTTCTCAAGACACTCAACGTAGACCGACCTTCCTCCGAAGGTTCTGATTCTGCTGAGGCCGCCCCGGTCAATCCAGCGTCCAGCATGATGGCCATGATGAGCCGCTACGGACTGCGGCCGGGAATGGGGACTATGCCTCTCGCCCCAGGCAACCCTGCCGCCCCAGCGCCGTCGGGCAAGGTGGGTGATATCGTTCTCGAGCAGAAACCCATCAAGGTCACCCTAGGCTTTGAGGTGGTGCGTCTCGCGTCTCCCCCGACAGCAACTCAGGCTCCGAAGGCGACCCGCCGTTAGGCCGCAATTCTGGGAACCTATGGAATTCATCAAGAAACATTACGAGAAGCTAGTTCTGGGAGTCGTCCTTCTGGCCGTCGCTGGTCTGGCGATTTCCCTCGTCTTCTCCGTGGCCCAGGTCCGATCGTATCTGGAGACCGCCCTGCAGCAACTCGCAGGAGCCAAGCAGAAACCTCTGGTCCCCGAAAATCTCGAGACCAATTTGACGCAAACAGCCCTCACGCGAGTCTCGCAACGCACTCCGACGGTTTTGGCAGCTCAAGACCACTACACGTTCAACCCCATCACTTGGACTCGGGCGGCCAGTGGACGTTTGGAGCCCTCCAAGCCGCGTCCTAATACCGGGGCTTCCGGCTTGGTCTACGTTGCCCCCCACGATCTCGTTTTGGAAATTGCTTTTGAACAGGTTGCTGGAACTCCTGAGTCGCCGCGTTACCAGTTCTCCGCTCGTCGTGACTATGAAAAAGCGGTCAATGGTCGCCGCGCCATGGTGGAGTCGGTGGCCGTAGGATCGGAAAACAAAGACCAACTTTTCCGACTCCTTGAGGTTCAGGGTCCGCAGGAGTCTCCCACCAATTTTGTCTGCGAACTCATGGCCACCCGGGAGGCCTTTAACCTAACCAAAGGTAAGAATTTTCGCCGCACTCAAAGTTACTCCGCCGACCTCCGTTACGAGGCTGATCGGCGTGATTTCCCACAGAAGCGTGTTGGTGAATCCATCAGTCTCTCCGGCGCGGTCTACAAGATTGTTGCCATCGAGAAAGATGAACTAGTAGTGTCCGCTCCCAATTCCGTGCGTACCACCGTGGCGAGGTAATTCCAATAATCGGCTCGTTGCATGTCCATTTTAGTCCAAACCGTGAAGAACCCCATGACGAAAGTCTCGAAGATCCTGAGTCTCGTCGCACTCATTGCCGCGTTTGATTCCGTCTCCACCCGCGCCGTGGCGCAGGAAGCCGGTGAGATCGCCGTACGGCGCGAAGAAAAAGCCATTGTCTTGCGTAAGACGCTGGAGGCTGCCGCCACTGCTGCCAGGCAGGGCGATCTGACTTCCGCGGCCAAAGCCTACGAAGACGCATGGAACTTGACCGAGGAATTGGGCTCCAACGTTGAAAAGGAGCGCGGCATAACGATTGAAGGTTTTACTTCCAGTCGCTTGGCGTTGGCCTATGCCGCCGCCAAGGCGGGCGACTACAAGGAGGCGGACCTCCAGGTCAAACGCTTGCTCAAGGTCGACCCCAACCACGTCAAGGCCAAGAACTTCAAGCGCGAGAACGATCAACGCTTGATGAACTTGGTCGGCCGGGTTCCCTCTGAAGAAGCCTTGAGCTACATTGGTCAAGACAAGACCAACAAGCTAGCGGCCGCCATCGCTGTCCAAGACGGCAAGTTGGCCTTCGAGATGGGTAGCTTTGAACGCGCTGAGACCAAGCTTCAGGAAGCAATCAAGCTCGACCCGGACAACGGTGCCGCTTACCAGTACCTGAACATCATCCGCGAGTCGAAGTACACCCGGGCTCATCGCGAGAAGCTCTTGACCGACAAGGACAAGCTTTTGGAAGTGGAGCAGTATTGGGAAGAGCCAAAGTCCAAGTTGCCGATCTCCAATCCATTTGCCAGAACTAATCGGGTTCATACTGGATCCGGCCGCCAAGCCATTTATCACAAGCTGGATACCATCCGTATCAATGAAATCAAATTCGATGGCCTGCCGTTAGGTGAGGTCGTCAAGTACTTGGATGAGCAGACCCGTCTCCGAGATCCCGATAAGAAGGGCATCGCCTTTGTGGTCAACTCGCAAGCAGACCAACCTCTTTCAACCCCGGGCTTCGGTGGAATAGATCCCGCGACCGGTGCTGCCCAGCAATCCCAGCAGGCGGCTGAGCCCTTGGACCTCAACAACATTCCGGTGCGGATCAACCCGGCCTTGCGTGATCTGCGCTTGGCCGATGTCCTAGAGATTATTACCAAAGTAGCCGAGAGGCCTCTAAAATATTCCGTGGAAGAATGGGGTATCATGTTCCGTCAGCGTCTTCCTGAAGCAACGCAGCTGCATTCTCGTTGGTGGCGTGTTAATCCCAACACCTTCATGGAAGGTTTGGAAAGTGTTACCAGCATAACTCCCGCGGTCGCTTCTCAAAGTGGCGGCGGTCAGGGCGGCGGCGGCGGCGGCGGTGGTGGTCAGGGTGGTGGCCAGCAAGGTGGTGGTGGTGGCGTCTTCACAATCCCGCGCGTTGAAGTCAGTGGCGGCGGCGGTGGTGGTCAGGGTGGTGGCCAGGGTGGTGGCGGTGGTGGCGGCGGTGGTCAGGGCGGTGGTATGGGTGGTTCTGGAATCACCGGTGTCACCCGCACGAACCTCACGGCCAACATTCAAGTGGTTGTCCGTCAGTTCTTCATGGCCTGTGGTTTAAATTTCCCAATGACCATCATGCCCGGTGGCGCCGGTGGCGCCGGCGGCGGCGGCGGCATGGGCGGCGGTGGCATGGGCATGGGCGGCGGCATGGGCGGCATGGGCGGCGGCATGGGCGGCATGGGTGGCGGCATGGGTGGCATGGGCGGCGGCATGGGCGGCATGGGTGGTGGTATGGGCGGTGTTTATCCGAACGGCGTCGCTCCGTGGGAGCAGGATCAGAAGGCCCTGTTCTTCAACGACCGCGTTGGCATCCTCTTCGTCCGTGCGACGCTCTCGGATTTGGATATCATCGAGAAGGCTATCCAAATTCTCAATGTCGCACCTCCTCAGGTGGAAATCGAAGCCCGCTTCGCAGAAATCAACCAAACCGACAGCAAGGCCATCGGATTTGATTGGCTCTTGGGCAACGTCCTGATGGGAGGCGGTCGCCTCGGTCTCTCTGGCGGCAGTTCACCGAGCGTCAAGGGTCCAGCCTCCTTTGCCAATAACGGCTCTGAAGATGGTTTCCCCGCCCCTGGTCAATTCCCCGGAACCAGCCTCGCGGGATTGGCCGCTCCCGGAGCAAACGATCAATTGGTCACCTCTGGGTTGCGCAATACCACCGCCGACAGCGGTAAGATTCCTGAAGTCTTCAGCTTGACCGGAATTCTCACGGATCCTCAGTTCAAGGTCGTCATCCGTGCGCTTGAACAGCGCGATGGCGTAGACCTCCTCTCAGCACCGAAAATCACCACGTTGAGCGGCCGTCAGGCCCACGTCGAGGTGTCCGATGTCCGAACGATCGCCACCTCGTTGCAAAACCAAGGCGGCGGTGGTGGTGGTGGTGGACAAGGGGGAAGCGTCGGCGTTGGCGGCGTTGGCAACAACGTTAATCAGGCCAACATAAGCTTGATCCAACCTCAAACTGTCACCCAGGCGTTCGGCCCGGTGCTCGACGTCGTTCCTTATGTGTCGTCGGATGACGAGACCATCCAGATGACCATCCTCCCAACAATTACCGAGTTCGTCGGCTATGATGATCCGGGTCCGTTTGTGCCGCAAATTATCGGCCTGACTTCCGGTAGTACGGGGATTAGTCGTACGGCCTCTCTTCCGCTTCCGCGCCTTCGGGTGCGCATGCTCACTACCAGCGCCATCGTCTGGGACGGCCAGACCGTTGCCTTGGGCGGCCTCATTGCAGAAGACAACGTCAAATCTCGTGACAAGGTCCCGGTTCTGGGTGACATCCCGGTCTTGGGCCGTTTGTTCCGCAGCGAGAATTCACGGACCGTCAAAAAGAACCTCATGATCTTTGTCACCGCCACTATCTTGGATGCTGGAGGCAAGCGCGTGCACGATCCTGAGAATCCGGGGTATGATCCCGCCACGACACCGCCGAAATCGGCAGTCAACCAGACGGCGTTTTAAACCATCTGCAAAGTTATAGCCGGTGGAATGATTGAACTGCCTAGAGGTCTCACAAGTCTTCTGGCAAACCATCCATGAACCAAATTCGAAACTGCCGATCATCGTGGACTCTGATGGGTCTTGCAGCACTCATCGGTCTGTCCGGATCGAGCCTGGGGCAAGGGGTCCTCTCCCGAGCACCACGACTGACAATTCAGGAAGTGGCTCCGGCTACCCTCGAATTGCTCGGATCCGAGGTGCGAATCCTTCCCAATGGCACCTCGCCTTTGGGTCTGGTGGGCGATCAAGTCAATGCCTCCGTGGCCGCCAACGGATCGGTTGCTTTTGTGGTCTGGCAAGACAATGCCATCGACGGTGATGGGCTCGGCATCGGATCCCGCGTCTACAACTTGCAGACCGGGTCGGCCAGTCCTCAGATCCTTCGGGTCAATCAACAAGCGCTCTTCAATCAGGAGAATCCCGTCGTTTTATCTCTGGCCGACGGTTCTGCTGTGGTGGCTTGGCAATCCGGCAAGCCCGGAAAGCAATCCATTCATGCGCGTCGGCTCTCCCGAACGGGTGTGCCTCAAGGAGATGAATGGGTTGTGGCGGTTGCCGATTCGAATGGCAGCCATCAATCTCCGGCGATGACTGAAATCGCCGGTGGCGGCTTCGCCATGGCCTGGCAAGCGAGCGGCGCCGATGGGGTTTCGTCTAAGATCCACTTGCAGAGCTTCAAGAGCTCCGGATCACTTTCCGGCAACCGCCGGGTTCTTGGCACTTCGGCCGTTGTGGATCGAGCGCCGGCGCTCTCAGCGCTCCCCAATGGTGACCTTGCCGTTGCCTGGGTTGCTGAACAGGCTTCTGCTGATGTGCTAAATCTCGGAGGCCAAGCCACCCGTCGTGAGGCCAACTCCGATATCTTTGCCCAAATCATCCAAGCCGACGGCCAGGCCGCATCACCTATTTGGGTCAACGGTGCCGCATCGCCCTGCGACCGGCCTTCCATGGTGACATTGCCCACTGGAAAGCTGCTCATCGGATGGTCCGAGTTTGATCTGGAGTCCAAATCTGCTTGGGATATCCGCTCAGCGACGGTGTCCAACACGGGCGTCATTGTCGGATCCCCTATCACCCTCAACGATTTTCGATCCTACGATCAGACCGGGGTTCGCCTTTCTTCCGGACCTGAGGGAGCATTGGCTGTATGGTCCACTCGCGGGGCTGACGGATCCGGTTTGGGTGTCGCTGCCAAGGCCATCACTGCCAACGGACTGGTTACTGGAGAAGAAATGATCCTCAACCAAACCCGCAAGAACGATCAATTTGCCCCGAACGTAGTCGCTACCGACTCCGGATATCGGGCCATTTGGAGCAATTTTTCGGGTATTAGCACCGGCGTTGACTTGTCGGCTCGCGATCTCAAAAAAGTATCCGTGACTCCGCGCCACAAACTTCGCCTCACCTGGGAAACGGTGGTCGGGGCCCAATATCGCTTGGAATCCTCTACAGATCTCATCCACTGGAAAGAGGTACAGGGCACTCAGACGGCCACCTCTACCAATCAGTCAGCGTCCATCGATGGAGGCGCTGCTGCTCAGTCCTACTTCCGCGTCCAATCCGATCGCTGACCATGCGCACGACCTATTTCATCGTCCAAATTGTCGCCCTGCTGCTGCTCGGAGTTCTGCCGACTAGGGCATTTACCTTGTTGGGACCCATGGCTGGTTGGCAGGCTCCCGATCTCGGCTACAACATACCGGGTAGCGCTCCTGAATATGGTGGTCCGCGACTGCGTGGAGACGAGTATCGGCTAAGCACCCCGATCGTTACCTACGGTATTGACGGATCGTTCATGGAGTTCTTCGGAGTCGATGGAGCTCGTGCCGTGGATGAAGCGTTTGCTCTTTTTAATAGTCTGACCAACGTTTCTGCATTCAGCGAGAATCTTGAGGAATTCCCGCTCAAGGCAGACGGAGTAAACCCGACGGCGAGTGCTCTGGGAATGATTGATCTTAAGACCCAAATCTTATCTCAGATCATGGCCACCTTAGGGCTCACCTCGCCAGAGCGGTGGTGCTGGTCCATCCGCGGTCGCAATGGCGACCCGATTCGATATTCGGTTGCCAACTTTAATTACGACCCTATCTCTGGTCGTCCTTCCCGGTATGTTAATGGCACAATGTATTCGTACATAGTGCGCGATATTTTTAATTCTGATGGGGCTAGAATATTCTCTGATGCCCGTGAAATACCGGTGGATTCGGCCAACCCCAACATTAGCTTGGCATCCACAGTGAGCATTAATAGCTTCCTCACCAGTGATGACCGCGTAATTCGCTCTATCAATCCCAACGGTCGCTACTTTACCGGCCTCACCCGCGACGACGCCGGCGGATTGCGCTACCTTTATCACCCTGCCAATCGCAATTATGAGGCTGCACCTGCAGGGTCTATTCGCGGCAGTGTTTCAACGTCAGTTGGCGGGTCGTCTTCTTCATTAGAATCTCCATGGACTATCGCGGGTTCCGGTGAGGTCGTAGGAACCACGGCTGTCGGGACTACAACGACAAACAATGTTTTGCAATTGGTCAATCTCGGTGTGCGCGCTGGGGTCGATCGGGTTCGCTTCGTGAAAGTGAATTTGGACCCAGTGCTTCGCCAAAACGCCCGCCAGGCGTCGGTGACCTATCCTGAAGTGGTCAACTCCAACGGAATAGTGATTCGTCAGATTGTCAGTCGCTTCATCGCTCGCCCGGAGATTTTGATCAGCGCGCGTGATTTGGGTGTTACAGACAATTATGTCCCTATCGCCTTTCAATTCACGCCGGTCACATTCCAGAACAACGGTGCCACCCTGGATGCCGACGCAGAAGGCCCGGGCAACATCGAACCTCTATCCGGCTATACCTTCTCAAAACTGGGTGTGTATTCGCTCCAATTTGGGAACACGGACGAGCAAGACGGCCAACCGGGGAACATTTGGGGCTCATTTGACGGAAGTACCAAAGCTCCAATCCTCTATCCGATTGGTAGCAAACTTTCAGATCTTGAGGCAGCTGTTCTCTACAATCGGAGCAACTGAACTGACCGATGAACACAACGAATTTTTCAACCCGAGTCTCCATGACGATCAGATCCCTCATTCTCGCCATGGCCTGCAGTTGGGTTGCAGTTGCAGGCGATTTCTATAACGGAGGCAATTATTCGGTGGATCGACCGATCGATGCAGTCTCGTTTGTCAACGCTGGTACTTTTTCCGCTGACCTATTTGATTTGTTTGCGACTCGGAACACACTCAATTATACCAACCTAGGTACCATTCAAGCGAGCTACGGAATGGAGTTTCAGAACGTCAACTCGGCTGGCTTTCGTTATCCAAGTCAAAATATTGTTAATGGTGACCGTGCCGTAATTGAAGGCATTGGGTCGGCAATCTTTGGCTTTGGTTATCCAGACGGGCAATCCTATACCTATGGAGATGGTGGTTATCTAATTTTCAAGGCCACCAACATTGTCAATCGGGGTCGGATATCCGTCTCATTCTGGGGTGATCTCTCCGCAAGTGGCCAGCAGGTTGATCTAACTCGATCCTCTCTGACCACTCTCAATCGTACCTCCCCCGAATTTGGACGATTTACGAGTCTTGAAGGTGGAATTCATGTTGCAAACAGCCCCGGCGGAGTCGAGAACCTGTATTGGGGATATTCGACAGTAGCTGTCGATTTCGCTTCCTTCGCAACCGCGAGACCGGTGCGAACCACTTACACGACAGCGGCCACCAACATTGTCGTCACCAACATTTTGGCGAATGTCGACATTAGTTATCTAGCGGCCATTGATCGGGTCCCAGGGAACCCCATCGACAACCCTGAGAACTGGGTTGGTGATGGGATTTCTTCGGCAGGTTTCCCTCCAGTGCCAGCCTTGGTTTACATCCAGACAAATCAACTCACTGCCACCAACAACCGGATCAACGCGGTGTTCATCATCAACCGCAACTCCAATATTGTGGCATCAGCTTCGGTGGATGGAACCCGGGGTCTGTCGGTAACATTGGGATACCTCAACACGAACAACACGGCCGGATCGGTCGAGTTTGAGAGTTTGCGCATTGTTGAGAGCTTCACCACCGCACCCACCAATCTCTATGGGTGGGATTATCGTACCCCCAACACGGCCGTTCCTTATAACATTCGTCTTACTCGCAATGTTGGGGTCTCCATTCCGATTAATCGGGCCGAGAGAGCAGTTATTAGTGATGAACTCAATCCCCTGAATCCGATATCTAAGTCCAATCTCTTGTCGCGGTATCTGAATGATTCTAGATCGGGAGCCAACAGTCCGTTTACCAGGGATCTGTTTACAACGGGTTACTTCGGTTTGTTGACCAATGGTGTGGCTTACACGAATTTGGTCTCGACCAACGACTACATGGCCTATTCTTTTGCCATTACATCGCTGCCGTCCAAAATTCCGAATCCCACCAACAGCTCTTACGGATCCGTGATTCGTGCGTTGGGTAGACGTTACTTTGGATCTCAATCCCAATCAACTTTCGGATATGCCACAAATCTTGCCGGTCGGGTGAGGATTGATGCGGACAACCTGAATCTCGAGGACGCCCGGATTCGTGCGCACGGTGTGGTCAACATTAAGGCCAAGCACATCACCTCATCGGCGACCACGAGCATCGCCGCTCCCTACGCTCAATATGATCTGGGTTCTACCAACGGCACTATGGTTTATCGTGGGTTGAATCCGGTGGGGCAACCGAATTTGACGGGAATCATCAAGGTCTTCGTCACATCGTGGACCAACACCGCTGAGTTTCCTGATCCCGCTGCGGCCGCAGCAACCTCGGATCCCAACGCTGGAACAGGAACAACGACCCCCGTCAATCTCTTAGCCGACACCCATTTCCGAGTGATGATTATTGATGCAGACATCGATCCGTTGAAGACCACGGGCGAATTGGTTGGTTTGAAGCTTCGTGCGACCAATCTGACCACGGTGGATCCTATCTTGTACCAAGTGCCCGACGTCGATGCGATTCCGACGACCTATCCGGATGGATTCTCGGGAGCTTCATCGATCTCAGGCAACGAACAGGTGGCTCCCGTCACCGAGAACTGGATTAACCAAGGCAATTTTGAATTGATCGGACCGATCGGGGTCTCTTCCCGAACTTTCCCGATGCTAAAGACTCTTTCCAATAGCTCCGACATCCTGGGTGAGCGTGTGGTCCTTGGGGTGGGGCAGACCACGGCCTTGAGTTACATCACCAACACCGGGTCCATCATCTCTTCTGGTTACTTGGGCTTGGGTGCCTCCGTTCTCCACCATGCTGGGCGTATCGAGGGCGGCAACGTCATCGACCTGGCGGTGAATTCGCTCGTGTTGGCCGGAACCAACAGCATCGTGACCGGTGGTGGTTTAAATATCACGGCCAAGAATTTGGACGCCAGTGCTGGTGGAGCCATAAGCACCCCGAATTTGATCACCCTGAACGTGAGCGACAAATTCGTGGCTCCTGCTGGTAACGTGCTTGCTCTGGCCGCCGCCGGAGTGACGTTGAAGGGTAATGTAAGCTCCAACGATCTCAGCGGCGTGAGCGTTTCTGTGAGTGCTGGTCGCTTCCAGACAGCCTTCGTAGACTGGTCGGGTGTGAATCGTGGGACTGAGGCAGCAGGCTTCGTGAACAATTCGGCGATCGCCGCGCTGGTGCTGACGATTGGCGAATATGGCCGGGCTGACATTCGTGCTTCCGTATCGGGCGATCGAGCCCTCTACACCAAGCGCTTGGAGTTGAATGGCGATTTCAGCCAGTTCATCAACATCACCAACAAAACGTTCGATGCCGACGGGCTGGCCTCGGCTCTGAGCATCGACAGCAACACACGCCTTTACTACAGCATCGTCTCAGTCAATGGCATTGAACTCTCCGGACCGGTTCTCGATGGCGCACTGGGTGGCCGTTTGCGCCTAGTGCGCATTAGTGGAGCCAATGGCGGACCGATCTCGTTGGCCGTAGGCAATGGCTACGTGGTCGAGGCCTCATGGGCGGTTCGGTACTCTGTTTCGCTCGATTCCGATGGTGACGGTCTGGTCAACGCCTTGGATGCCACCCCATTCTCTGGGGCAGTGGTGACTACCAAGGCCATTGAGATTCAGGGTAAGCCCTACTTGGAGATCTCTTGGGACGCAGCGGCCAATACCGAGTATCAAATTCTGGCGCAGGAGCCTGCAGTGGACTCGACTTGGACCGGCTTGAGTCGCATGTCCAATACTTCAGGATCTTCGAAAGTGCTGAAGTTCTATGATCCGCTCGATCAGGGGACCGGGGCCAAGGCCTATCGCATCCTCTACAAGCCCTGAACGGCACACTTCCTTCGGATTCGATTCCGATCGTTTTCGGGCGCTGGAGAATTCAAGTTCTCCAGCGCTCTTTTGTTAAATATGATCACCATGGGACTCACCGGAGGGATTGGGGCAGGGAAATCCGAGGCTTCCGAATACCTCAAGCGGCTCGGCATTCCTGTCTTGGACACCGATGTTGTGGCCCGGGAACTGGTGACACCCGGCCAACCTGCCTTGGATGAGATCGTTGCCGCTTTTGGGTCGGCTATTCTCGATTCCCAGGGCCTTCTGGATCGCAGCGCTTTGGGTCAAAAAGTCTTTGGAAACAGCGCAGCCCGTCAGCGGTTGGAGGCCATTTTGCATCCCCGGATTTATGAGGGATGGACGGCCTGGATCCGCGAACAATCGCTTCAAGATCAGCGCCTTTGCGCAGTGGTGATCCCATTGCTCTATGAAAAAGGATATGACTCCCATTTTCAGGTGACCTTGGCCTTGGGCTGTACCCCACAAACGCAGCGTCAACGCCTGCATCAGCGGCAATGGTCTGATCGGGTGATTGACCAGCGCTTGGCAGCTCAGTGGCCTATGTCGGAGAAACTGCAGCGCGCTGACTACTGCCTTTGGAGCGAAGGCCAACGCGATATCCTCCACCAACAAATTGAAGTCGTGCTGAAGTTGTTAGGATGTTCGAGATCGACGTAAACCGGACCGGTCGAAGTGGTCGAAGTGGCGAATCCGGGTCGGATCGATGGCTTTACTTGCTGCCGGGCTTGGTTGCGGGAATGGCCGCGAGGTCTGGAGGCAAGTTCAGGGGATCAAAGGTTTCCACATCGAGTCGGATCAGAGGGATTAAGGGAACGCCGAGATCCAAGGTACCATCGGAACGGTCCACCACCATGGACACCCCCACTACGGAACCCTGAAGACCTTGGACAATCTGGACTGTCTCGAGGGCCCGCCCACCCTTGGTGACCACATCCTCAACCACCAGGCACCGTTCTCCAGGTTGGATTTTGAACCCCCGCCGCAAAACGAGCGTGCCGTTTTCCTTTTCGGCGAAAATGAAACGGCAGCCCAGTTGCCGAGCCACCTCTTGACCGATAACGAGGCCACCCATGGCTGGAGCGATGACCGTTTCAACTCCGAGGGAACGCACCTTTTCAGCCAAGGCGGCCCCAAAAAGTTCCACCAGCGGCATTTGCTGGAGGGCCAAGGCGCACTGAAAGAACTGTCGGCTGTGGAGGCCGCTGCGAAGGATGAAGTGTCCGTCCAGCAGGGCACCGGTTTGCCGGAACAGGGAGAGGGCTTCCTGGTTGGTCATCGGTGTTGAGAATGACCGGGTGGCTGGCCTGGAACGAGCGGAAATCCATAGGTTCCTCGCTGTTTGCAGCGGGAAAGGGGGTGGTGGCTTGACGGCCACACGATGATGCGGAGTTTAAAAATATCTACGACTGGAGGGATGCCGGGGAAGCCAGAACCCCCACCTCACCTGAGCACCTCCGAGGTAGGGCGATTTCTCCGAAAGCGCCACGTCCGCAAACACAGATCACCACAGAGATCGGACCACCGAAAGGGACAGAGATACGGCACTCTCCATGGCAGGCAATTACGACGGGCAGTACCACGGGAGACGAACCGCTCGGAGCTCGGTCCCTACCGGGGAGGTGGCAGCCGGGCCTGGGGTGCCGCTGGCGGAGGGTCCAGGCCGGGAGGCCTGCCAATTTGATAGGGGTAGGGATGGCCGTTGTCGGCCACCCCTCCCTCCGAACCGGACGGGCGGATTTCCCGCATCCGGCTCTCCAGTCGGTGAGTCACCCGCTTGCGGCGGGACTGGTGCGATCGGCACGGGCTAAGGCGTATAGA
>SYMJ01000027.1 GCA_005805505.1 Verrucomicrobiales bacterium
CCAGTGATCATCTTGCGGCAAGCCACAAGACCAATGGGCAATCGCCCATAGTCCGGCTTGGCCGGACGAACCAAAAACCCCTCACCCAAAGTGGGGAATTTTAATCGTCGTCACTGGGAAAAATAATCGTCGTCGTACACGGCAGGGACTTCCTGGCAATCCAGAGTTCAACCGCGCGACTAACGATTCCGATCCAAGGCTGCATTCAAGTATAACGCCACTGCCCACTGCTAAATAGTCTACGAATAAACCAAGGCTAGTAGTGAGATTGGATCCAGCGCTCTCGGTAGTCCCTGTTGGACTATTGATATTAAAAATCGATGCACCATTCAACTCGACGGAGGCCCCTCTGTTTATTGAAAACAAAGCACCAGGAGTGAACAATTCGATCCAGACCTCCTCGCCTGGGGTGCCAAGACTGGCAATGGGCTACAGCGTTCTTGAAGAAGCTTGGCTCCGCCCAAGAGGGACTCACTTTCTATGCCTTTGAAACGACGATCCAACTCATCCCGCACGAACTGATCGGGCTGTCCCTGCATCCAAGTCAACCGATCTTGAGGAAAGGCCTCCACCATTACCACCTCCACCTTTGGCTCGGCGGAAGCTTTACCGGGATTCGCATCCCTTTCATACTGAGTCCGTTGAAACTTGAAATCTTTACCCTCTGTGACTCGGCCGTGGACTACGGTGGCAAGGTCTGCATTTTGGGAGCCTTCGATTCGGTCGCAGCCGCCGAGGCCCCGTACACCGTGACCCACTGCGCAGTCGTGGCTCGGATGCGGTTCCATCGGATCGAGGAAGGCAACCACAAGCTACGGGTCACTCTGGCCGATCAAGATGGGAAAATGATCATGCCGAATGTGGATGCCCAGGTCGGGGTGCGATTCACTGAACAAGCCCAAAGCGCCACCTTCAATCTGGTGATGCAAATCAATGGGTTAAAATTAGACCAATTTGGAGAATATACAGTAGACCTGGCTGTGGATGGTGTTCACCACGGATCTTTGCCCTTGTATTTTGGTAAAACACCTCAGGCCGCAGCCGCAGAATCCGAATCTTGATAGAGCGCGCAGTTTATTAACGTTGAGTTACATAAAATAACCTAAATTTTTAATACATAGCTAAAAATTACACGGAATCTCGAGTATTTTTAGACTAATTTTGTTTTACTTGCCGCTTTAAGCCTATATCTGAAAATTAAAATACAATGTATTATTGTATTATTATAGCAAGTGTCTCTACTCCAGAGATACGTACCGCGTAACAGAAGCGGCTATTTCACCCAAACATCGCATCTCATGGGCTTGGGAGTTCCTCGCCCCTCGGCTCACCAGACCCAGCACGGAGACAGATACTTCCCCTCCCCCTTTTTTAGGTCCCTGGCTCCGTAGAGGGCACGCAGCGCGACACCCCGGGGTCCACGGCACCTGCGGGGGGCGCAAACTGCTCGAACAAAGCAATTGGGCTGGCCTTGTGAAAGGCACCTCCCAAACTCGGTCTATGAAGTTTTTCCGTGCGGCCCTTTTGGCTGCCGTTTTTTCAGCACACTCGCTGCAGTTGGCCTTCGCCGACTCGGTCATCCCCAAGGCGACGGATGGGCGGCCTCTGAACCTGGGATTTGAGTCGGGCGATTTGCGCGATTGGCAGGCTAACGGCAAGGCATTCGACCAGTTGCCAATCCGCGGCGATGTGGTGGCCCAGCGACGTGGGGACATGAAGTCCAATCACGAGGGCGAGTTTTGGATCGGCGGCTTCGAGCGCACGGGCGATGACCCCAAGGGAACGCTCACCTCCGTACCCTTCAAGGTGACTCACCCGTGGGCCAGCTTCTTGGTCGCCGGTGGTCCGTGGCCCGAGACCCGCGTAGAACTGGTAGATTCAGCGACAGGCCAGACCTTCTTCAAAATCTCAGGCTCCGAGAGTGAGACCCTCCGCCCGGTGGTCGTCGAACTAAAGGGTTTGATGGGTAAGCAAATCCTCATCCGTCTGGTGGACGACCGCTCGGGTCACTGGGGTCATTTGAACTTCGATAACTTCCGCTTCCACACCGAGCGCCCGGTGCTGCCCAGCGAGCTCACTCTGAAGGACACCCCCAAGAATGCCGCGCCGCCCGCCGATCAGGTGCTCTTCGCGGGGCTCTCGGCAGCCGACGCTGCGGCCAAGGCCACCCTGCCCTCCGGTTTCGCGATGCACGTCTTCGCCTCCGAGCCCGATATTCGCAACCCGATCGCCTTTTGCGAAGATCACCGCGGTCGCCTCTGGGTGGCCGAAGGCTTGAGCTATCCCAAGCGCGTTGGCCATCCGCCGGTCAACGGAACTCCGGAGCAGCTCCGCAAAGACTTCTTCTCAGGCAAAGATCGCATCCTCGTGTTTGAGGACACCGACGGCGACCACAAGGCCGACAAACGCACGGTGTTCCTGGAGAACGTCAACCTGATCTCCGGAATGGAGTTTGGCTTTGGCGGTCTTTGGGTCGGTGCGGCTCCGTACCTGATGTTCATTCCCATTGCCGACGGCGATGCCCCAAAACCGGCCGGCGATCCACAAATTTTGCTCGATGGCTGGAACTACACGGCCGACACCCATGAGACGCTCAACACCTTCAACTGGGGCCCCGACGGGTGGCTCTATGGTTGCCACGGGGTGTTTTGTCCTTCCCATGTCGGCAAGCCAGGGGCCACCGAAAACGATCGGCAGTGGGTCGATGCCGGTGTGTGGCGTTACCATCCGGTGACCCACCGATTCGAGATTTTCACCGAGGGCGGCAGCAATCCGTGGGGAATCGACTTCGATGAGCACGGCAACCTCTGGTCCGAAATGTGCGTCATTCCGCACCTCTTCCACATGATCCAGGGAGCTCGGGTCCTCCGGCAGGGCGGCGAGCACTACACCTACAACCGCGACGAGACGCAGCGCAACGCCAAGCACCGGGATCAACGCAGTCGCAAGAGCATCTTTCCCTATGTGTACGAAGACATCGGCACGCATGCCGACCATGTGCACTGGGCCGGTGCGGCCGGGCCTCACGCCGCCAATGGGCGCAGCGACGCCATGGGTGGAGGCCATGCTCACGCAGGCATGCTGTGCTACTTGGGCACGAGCTGGCCGGCTTCGTATCGCAACAACCTGATCATCGGAAACATCCATGGCCAGCGTATGAACGTCGACCTGCCTGTCGCCCGTGGCTCCGGCTATGTCGGCAAGCACGGCCAAGACCTCCTCAACTTCAATGACCGCTGGTCCCAGACCCTCAACCAACGACTCGACCCAGACGGCAGCGTTTTCGTGATCGACTGGTACGACGCCAACCAATGCCACCACGGTCGGGACGACGGCCACGATCACTCCAGCGGCCGCATCTACAAGATCGTCTATCAAAACCAACCGGTGACCCGCACGAATCTGGCCTCGCTCACTCCCAACCAATTGGTCTCGCTGGTGGGGTCGAAGAACGAATGGCTCAGCCGCCATGCCCGACGCGTGTTGCAAGAGCGGGTAGCCGCTGCGGGCGCCCAGGAATCGGTGGACGAAATCCCCGCCGGCATCCGCGACTATGCGCGCACCCGAAAGGCAGCCGAGAAGATGCCCGCGCTGGAGGAGCTGCTCGATGCCGTGGACGGCTCCGGTGACGCCACCTCTCGCCTCCGGGCGCTTTGGGCGTTGCATCTGACTGGGCGCATTCTGCCCGAAGACGCCGCCCGCTGGATCCGTGATCCCGAGCCTCAAATTCGTGCCTGGGCCGTTCAGACCTTCTTCGAGCACTCCGGCATGCTCTTCAACGAGCCGACCTTCGAGCAATTGGCCGGCAGCGCCGTCGAAGCGCTGGTCGCCTTGGCCACCGATGACCCCTCGCCCGTAGTACGACGGGCCGTGGCCAGCGCCGCCCAGCGTGTTCCCGCTGCCCAGCGGTGGGACATTCTCAAGGGACTGCTGAGCCATGCCGAAGATGCCAGCGACTTCAACTTACCCCTGCTCTACTGGTATGCCACCGAGGGCCCTGTCTCGACGGACGCCGACCGGGCCACCGAACTGCTCAAAGAGTGCAAGATTCCTAAGGTCCGCGAGTTCATCGCCCGCCGACTGACCCAGATGGCCTTGGCCAAAAACTAACCGGTTTAATGGGTTCGCGGGCGCTCGGTTCAACGAGAGCGCCCGCGACCCTTCCGGCGAGCCTTGGCATCGTCAGAGCGGGCGCGGTTCCCCGCCCCGGGGTTCTTGGTCTCCGCTCCGCTGAGGCGGCTCCTCAGTTCGCGGATCTGATCCCGCAAGAGGGCCGCCTTCTCGAACTCCAAATTGTTGGAAGCCTCGATCATCTCCCCTTCCAACTCACGGATGGTTTCCGTCAGGTCGATATTTTCGACACTCTCGTTGAGAATGGCCGCAGCGGCATTGCGCCCGGACCCCACGCTACTCAGTCCCTCCTCGATGCTGCGCGTCACGCTGCGCGGGGTAATATTATTGGCCTTGTTATGCGCCATTTGCTTTGCCCGGCGGTAATCGGCCACAGCCAGGAACTTCTGAATGCTCTGGGTGCGAATGTCGGCATAGAGAATCACTCGCCCATTGAGATGCCGAGCCGCCCGGCCGGCGGTCTGGATCAAGCTGGTGGTGCTGCGCAAGTAGCCTTCCTTGTCGGCGTCGAGAATGGCCACCAGGGAAACTTCCGGCAGATCCAACCCTTCTCGCAGAAGATTGATGCCTATGAGCACGTCGCATTCTCCTTTGCGCAGCGCCCGCAAGATCTCCACCCGCTCGATGGCGTCGATCTCACTGTGCAGATAGCGCACGTTCACGCCGAGATCGCGGAGGTAATCGGTCAATTCCTCGGCGGTCCGCTTGGTCAGGGTGCTCACCAACACCCGTTCGCCGCGCTCGATCGTGATCCGTGCTTCGTGCAACAAGTCGTCGATCTGCCCCTTCAACGGCTTGATCTCCACCATGGGATCCACCAGTCCGGTGGGCCGGACAATTTGCTCAGCCACATTCGTTGGCCCTGCCCACCCCATTTCCAGCGGACCCGGGGTGGCGCTAATGTGCACCGCCTGCCCAATGAGGGATCGGAACTCTTCGAAATTAAGGGGCCGGTTGTCCAGCGCGCTGGGCAATCGAAACCCATGGTTCACCAGAACAGTTTTGCGGGCCAAATCTCCGGCATGCATGCCTCCCACCTGAGGCAAGGTGGCGTGGGATTCGTCGATCAAGAGAATAAAGTCCTCGGGAAAGAAATCCATCAGCGTGCCCGGTCGAGATCCCTTGGGCCGCCCGGTAATATGTCGGGAGTAATTCTCAATGCCCGAGCAGAACCCGAGTTCTTGCAGCTGCTCCAAATCAAACTCGCACCGCATTTTAATGCGCTGGGCCTCGAGCAATTTGCCCTCCTTTTCGAACTCAGCGATGCGCAAACCCAGTTCCTCCCGAATGGAAAGGATGGACGCATTAATTTTCTCCTGCGGTGTGGCGAACTGCTTACTCGGGAAGATGTTGATGGCGTCCAGTGATTCCAACGTGTCGCCCGTCAACGGATCGAAGCGGGTGAACCGCTCCAATTCTTCACCAAAGAACTCAATGCGTAGGGCGTCTTCGGTGTAGGCCGGATGCAGTTCCACCACATCACCCCGGACCCGGAACTTGCCCCGGGTAAGATCAAAGTCGTTGCGCGAATACTGGAGGTCCACCAACCGGGCGAGCAACTGCTCTCGGCTGAGCGACTGACCGATGCGCAGCGGGATAACCATGCTTTCGTAATCGCGCCGGTCGCCGATGCCGTAAATGCAGGATACCGAAGCCACCACCAAAACATCCCGCCGCGACAGCAACGAGTTCATGGTGGAGAGCCGCAAGCGCTCGATCTCTTCATTCACGCTACTGTCCTTCTCAATGAAGGTGTCGGTGCGCGGGATGTAAGCCTCGGGCTGGTAG
>SYMJ01000028.1 GCA_005805505.1 Verrucomicrobiales bacterium
CCCCAAGGACGAACTCTACGTCATCGAGAAGATGTGGCCCGGTGCCACACCACTGGCGACTTCGGTGAGCGAGGCCGACGGCAAGTCCTACCCGGTGGCTTGGATCAATGGCTTCGGCAAGGCCCGGGTTTTCGGGACTACCTTCGGCCATTCCGACGCCACCTTCCAAGATCCGGTCTTCCTGGAGATGTTGAGCCGAGGATTCCTCTGGGCCGTTGCCTCCGACAGTCTCGTGGACCGTCACTAATCATCCCGGCAGGAGGGCTTCGTATCGACCGTCAGGTCCGAGGCGAGTGCTGCGACGAATGGCTCGTGTGATCAGTCGCTTGGCCTGCTCCACGGCAACCGGCAACGGATGTCCTAGGGCCAAGAAGGCAACGATTGCAGCCGAATAGGTACAGCCCGTGCCGTGGGTAGAAACCCCCGGCACAAACGGCGCACGCAGCACCCGTTCTTCCTGACCGTCCCACAAGATGTCAGTGGCTTGGGGCACATCCCGGAGATGCCCGCCCTTCACCAGCACGGGAACACCCCAACGCCCATGCATGCCCCGTGCGGCCCACCTCAGGTCATCCACAGAGCGCAACGGGCGCCCGAGGAGCGCGGCCGCTTCATCCAAGTTTGGCGTCACCAGGGCGGCCAAAGGCAATAGACGGTCTTGCAGCGCACGCAGGGCATCCGGACGCAGCAATCGGGCGCCGCTGGTGGCGATCATCACCGGATCCACCACCAACGGGATCTCCCGATGGCGGGCAAAATTCTCGGCAACGGTTCGGATGATGCCGGCGTTGAAGAGCATGCCGGTCTTGGCCGCAGCGGGCGGCAGTTCCCGCAGCAGCGTTTCCATTTGGAGCCCCATGAACGCCTGCGGCACCGCGTGGACACCGGTGACTCCAGCCGGTGTCTGGGCCGTCAGGCAGGTGATCGCGCTGGTGCCGTGGACGCCCAGAGCCGCAAACACTTTGAGATCGGCCTGGATCCCGGCCCCTCCCCCACTGTCGGACCCGGCGACGGTCAGTGCGACCGGCCGAAACACGTCTCGATTCTTCACGAGCGGAAGAGTGGAATCCTTGGCAGCCCTTGCAAAGTCCGGAGGAGGATCGCTTTAGTTCCGCAGTACCATCCTTCGATCGATCGCATCGGGTCGTTGAGAGCGGCCCGTTGACTCGAAAGCAGCGGTCACCGGAGCTAACTCCCACCCAATACCCACCTCGGTCCTCTTTATTTTGAGTCAACGGGTACTCGATGGGAGATTCCCCGAGACTTTGACAAACCCAAATTCTCTCTTCAGCGTCCCTAGGGGATGGCTCCCTGCTATCACAGACTTCCATCATGCAATTCCGAACTGTCTCTTCCCGGCACCGGATCCGTGCCTCCGTCGGGGTTGCCGTACTCATCGCACTCGCCTGCGGACTCTGTGGTCTGGTGGCCTACCAGTGGTATCGGGACGTCGATCTCCGCCTGCAGATTGCCGAACGCAACAAGCAGATTACCGGCCTCAACGAGCAGAAACATGAGGTCGAAGTGACTGGCAAACGCGTCGAGGAAGAGCTCAAACGTGTCGAACAACTCAAGGAACGACTCATCGAGCAGGACAAGACCAACAAGGTGGAACTGAGCCGCACCAAGCGCGAACTCTCGGAGACGACGGTAAAGTGGGAACGGGCAACCCAGCTGAGCGACACCTACAAGGCCGCCTACGACAAAATGGCGGCCGACATTAAGGCCCAGAACGAGAGCATAAAGAAGCTCAACGAGGCCTATGTGAACGGGGTGGCCATCAACAAGGACACCCTCGAAAAATACAAGAAGCTGGCCACGGACTGCGAAGACCTCAACAACCGCTACAATAAGCTCTTCGAACAGGCCGAGAAACTCCAGCAAGCCCTCAACGCACAGGCCGCCGAAAAAAAGTAAGTTCGAGCCCGTGTCCAGCTAGGAGGCTCACCCAAAGAGTGACTCTCCCAGCAACATCAGAAAACGGTGGGGAATGAAGCTGAAAGCCTCTCAGGGGTGACGCGCGGCCAAGAGGCTGATTAATCGCACACCCACCACCACCGCGACCCCCAGCAACAGCAAACCACTGAACTGGGAAAGACGTCTCAAGGCCAAGGGTGAAATAGAATTCTGTCGTTGGGAGACCCCCCATCCCAGCAAACAAAACCACAACAAAGCTCCGGAGGCGACACCCCCGACGAAGGACTGTTTGCAAAGCCAGTTGTCGGTTAACCACTCCCTGGAGAGCAGCATTGCTGTCACGGTAATCCACAAGAGGAGAATTCCCGGGTTGCCCAGCACCCGCACAAATCCGGTCCAGAACGCGGTATGCGGGTGAAACCGTTTCTCCATCATTCGGACCCCTTGGGTCTCTCCAGGAATCGGAACACCTCTCAGGTACTTGATACCCAACCACAGCATCAGAATAAAGCTGACCAATTCCATGGTGGCCCGAAAGAGCCGGGAGCCGAAGAGGGCGTCGAATCCTGCGAAAGCCGCAGCACAATAGACGGCCTCCATCACCACAGCACCCATCCCCACGAACAACGCCCAGCGGAAACCACGATGCCCTCCCTCCGCGAGGATCGTGGCATTGACGGGGCCACCCGGAACGCTCGCCAAGAAACCAGAGATTCCACCCAAAAGGGCAGCCGACACCATAGGCCAGGGATCACTCATGCGTTGCGATTGAGGCCTGAGGCATCAGACAGCCGAGGAGTGATCGTCGTCATCGTCCTCGTCATCAACCTCGATCTCTCGCTGCATCCGGCGCGAGATGAACGGCCGAATAAATCCATAGAGCAGATAGGCGATGCAAATGAGCGGCGAGACGATCGGCAAGAGTTTCTGCCACAGCAGGAAGAACAGAGCCGTAACCAAAACAATCAAGATGGTCTTCACAAACGGCTTCTGGGTGCGCCAATTGAGTTTCTTGAAGGTGGGATACTTGACCTCGCTCACCATCATTACCGAGAGGAAGACGAGGATCACCGGCAGCGCATACCGCCAATAGCCCACCCGGAAATTCTTCTCGTCCCACCAGATCAGGAACAGCGTCAGAGATGCCACCATTCCGGCAGCCATCGGTATGGGAAATCCTATGAAATGACTACCACCTCCCGACCCGGACATGGCCGCCAGACAATTGAAACGCGCCAATCGGAATGCGCCGCAAATCACAAACAGCGCGGCGATGAACCAACCGATCTCCTTGTAATTGATAAATACTTCCGCGAGGACCACGCGATGCACCAGAAAGGCCGGAGCGACCCCAAAGCTCACAATGTCGGCCAATGAATCGAACTCACGGCCAAAGGGGCTTTCAAAGCCTCCCATCCGCGCCACACGACCGTCCAAGAGGTCGAGGATACAGGCCACTAAGATGTACAGGAGCGCCATCTTCACCTCGTGGTAGCCGGTGGCTCCGGTAAGATCCGCTTCGACGATCTTCGTCAGCGCCAAGAATCCACAAAAGAGGTTGCCCGCCGTGAAGAGGTTGGGCAGCAGGTAGATCTTAAGCTTCTGAGAGTCCTCGTCCGGGGAGCCTTGGGATGGAAGGGAGGAGCTCATGGCAAATCAGCCTTCCAAATGCGCCACAACAGTTTCGCCGCCCACGACCCGATCACCCAGGGCCACGGCGACCTTGGCCTGAAGCGGGAGGTAGATGTCTACCCGGGATCCGAACTGGATGAGGCTAACCCGTTCCCCCTTGGCCACGGTGTCCCCCTCCTGGACCCAAGGGATGATGCGCCGGGCGATCAGACCTGTGATCAGCTTTATGGCCACCGGTCCGCAGGCCGGTTCCGATGTCTGGAATCCGACGAGAACGTTTTCATTTAAGGCAGCCGACTCCAGCTTCATGGCATTCAAGAACTGCCCCGGAGTGTGGCGAACGCGGATCACGGTCCCTGCCACCGGTGCCTGTTGCACATGCACATTGAAGACCGACAAGAAAATGGAGACCCGACGGCACCGTCCTCCCATGACCGACGACTCCTCGGTCTCATCGATGACATCCACTGTTCCATGGCCCGGTGCCACGATGAGGCCACTGCCCAAAGGAACTTGTGCCTCTGGATCGCGGAAGAAGTATCCGGCAAAGAGGGCGAAGCCGATCAACAATCCCGTCAGGGTGATCACCCCGACCATCAAGATTCCGGGAATGAAGAAGCGACTAACCATGATCAACAGCAGTCCGAGGACCCAATAGATCCCCAGCGCCCGCAGCATTATCCGATGAAAGGCGGCCTTAGCCTTCCCTTTGTGTTTCACGGAAATGAGACTAGAGGCGGGCCCGGGTGGAGGGAAGCATCCAAATGCATCGTAGTTAAAAGTCGAAAAGGCATCGTGAAGTGAAACCACTGCGACTCAGCGGTCCTCCCTTAATGAGTTCAAACCCGTTCTGGCACCTGCGCCGTTCTCGTGTTGGGCGGGTACGTCCGATGCTGTTTTTAGGCGCTGAGAACAGTCTTACGGAGGACCGACATCGGTTTCCTGATGTCCCCGGAAGGTCTCCGTGATTAGCATCACTGTCGTTCATGCCGACTGCCGCAATTCTACCGACCCACACACCAGTGCTGTTCAATCAGGCGGTTCTGGAGACCGCCAAGCTTCTGCGCTCAGGCGGTGTCGCTGCGGTCCCCAGTGAAACGGTCTACGGCCTGGCCGCTAACGCCTTCTCACCCGAGGCCGTCCGCGGAATTTATCGGGCCAAGGGCAGGCCCTCCACCAATCCATTGATTGTGCACGTGGCGACTGCAGCCATGGCCCGAGCGTGCGCCTCGGATTGGCCGAAACTGGCGGAATTATTGGCCCGACATTTTTGGCCAGGTCCTCTCACCTTGGTGGTGCCAAAATCTTCGATGATCCCGGACATCGTCGTCGCTGGAGGGCAAACCGTGGGCCTGCGATGGCCCTCGCACGCTTTCTTCCAATCCTTGATCCGTGAATGCGGCTTCCCACTGGCTGCACCCAGCGCGAATCCCTCAGACCAACTTTCCCCGACGACGGCCGAACATGTCATGGCCGGTCTTGGTCAGCGAATCCCGCTCATCGTTGATGCGGGTCCCTGTGCTGTGGGCATCGAGAGCACCGTGGTGGATGTGACCGGCCAGCGACCGCGGATCCTGCGACCCGGCATCATCTCCGCCGATCAAATCGCCCAAGCCACAGGATGGATAGCAGACGAGCCCACTCAAGACCCGGAAGGTCCCCTGCGAAGTCCCGGTCAACTGAGTCGCCATTACTCACCCAAGGCCCGTTTGGAGATATGGTCGTGGGAGAGCGACGCCGAACTCTTAGAACGGGTAACCCGGGAATCAATTTCTCCCGGGCAACTCTTCGTGCTGACCCATTCCCGAGTCCCCGAAGAGCCGATTCCAGCTCAAATATCCTTCCTCCCGGACGATCCTGAGGCCTTCGCGCGGGCCCTCTATGGCTACCTGCACGAGTGCGATGATCGGGGTGCTCAGTTGGTAGTCATCGAAGAATTACCCACCGGCTCTGCCTGGGACGGTATCCGGGACCGCCTCCAGCGGGCCTCTGCTCCCGCCCGGCGCGTCGGTTGAGCGCGTCGGTTGGGCGCTATGGACTACACCACCGCCATAGCCCACTGGCTTCTGCCGTTTCGCGGCGGTCATTGAGTTGGTTTTTATTTAAAACGAGAGATCGAACTCCATTGAACGACCCATCGATATCGATATCGGAGATTTAAGCGGCTGTGATTGGGAGCGAATCGAATGAATTTCGCGAAAGCGTGGTCTTCACCAAGGTCCGTCTATCCCTGGTGACGGTCTTCGAGTACGGCCAGTTCTCTGGTAGCGCCCACGTCTGCGGTGCCGGACCGCTCGGAGATCGGTCCCTACCCAGGAGGTCATCGGGCTATATTTATGGGGGGATTCCGCTCATTCCACCTCACCGGTGCACCTCCGAGGTAGGGCGATTTCTCCGAAAGTACCCACGTCTGCGGCGCCGGACCGCTCGGAGATCGGTCCGTAGCTAGGAAGTCATTGGGCTATATCTAGGGGGTTTCCACAGATTCCACCTTACCGGTGCACCTCCGAGGTAGGGCGATTTCTCCGAAAGCGCCACCTCTGCGGTGCCGGTTCGCTCACACATCGATCCCTACCTAGGAAGTCATTGGGCTCCTTCTGTTGGCCCCTTTCTACTCCCTCTAATGGTATAATAAAAAGCGCGTCCGGAGGTTTCCCTCGCGGACGCGCCTGGATTAATTTTTAGCTGCTCAGCCTTTGGCTAAGCCGGCCGATCGAGTCGTTTACGGCATCGACAGGACATTCAAGCGCCAGAACCGCGCCGGGACATTCTTGTCCACCTGCAGGTTCACCGGCACTCCCACGTCCGTACCTTGACCAGTCACCTTGATCGCCGTGGCGCTCCAGGCTCCCAGCTTCGTTGCGTTCTCAATCTGCACTACCGCACCCTTCGGCGCGCGCACTTCCAATTTCAGCATCTCGGCGCTGCTCGACTTGATCGACAGCTTCGATGACTCACCAATCACGATCAGCACCGTCGCCAATCCAGAGTCCGACGTTCCGTCGTTCACTCGGAATGTGATGCTGTCGGTGCCCTTCGCATCCGCATTGGCCTTGTACACCAAGTTCGGTGCGGTACCGCTCAAGGTTCCCAACTTCGGCTGCGACACCAACGTGTAGGTCAGCGTGTCTTTGTCGCCGTCGTAGGCCTTCAGCGTCACCGCTGCGGAGTTACCCTGCACGGCCTTCACCGTCTGGGTTAGCGCCACCGGGCCATCAGGAGTCGAGGCAACCGTAATTGCCACCGTTACCGGGCTCGAGTCCAGTGATCCGTCGCTCACCTTGTAGGTGAAGCTGTCCTTACCATTGAAGTCGGGGTTCGGCATGTACTCCAGGCTAGCACCTTCGCCGCTCACCACACCGTTGGCCGGCTGGCTCACCACCTTGTAGGTCAG
>SYMJ01000219.1 GCA_005805505.1 Verrucomicrobiales bacterium
GGCGAGGTGGTAGCGGACGAAGAACGCGTCGTTCGGTGTGAGCAGGCTTTCCTGATAAACAGAGAACGGGGTCTCCAACTGCGGTGGGCGGGCCGTATGACGGATGAGTGGGCGTTTCTGGGGATACTTGACCAACGGCCGTTCGCCGTTGTCGAAGGGCAGTCGTACCATTTCTTCGGCCCAGGCCGAAGCGGCCAGCCCAGCCAAGCCAACCTTCAAGAACCTCCGACGGCTGGTTCCCTCTTCTCCCAGTTCCCGGTGCATGGATCTGAAGGTAACTCCAAATGATGAACCTAGAAAAGCGCCGAGAGATGCAGAATGAACCTTCTTACGGTCTTCCATACGATCCTCCAGTCACTCACCAATACCGGGGTAGACGGGCTCGCGACTGAGAACTCGGGACAGTTGCACAGCACTTCCGAAGGCGTCTTCGTGGAATCCGTAGCGAAAGTAGCTGCCGGCAAAGAAGACATTCTGGCCGTTTCCACGACGATTGAGGCCGGGCAACTCCTTCTGGGCGGCGATCGCCTCCAGACTGAAGAGCGGATGGGTGTAAGGAATCTTGCGATGGACGCGAGCCGGATCGATCTCGTGCTCGCCATTAATGGAGACAAAATACTCCGTGTCCGTCTTGAGGCCCTGAAGGTTGTTCATCCAATACACGGTCTGCGGGAGAACGGCTCCGGAGGGATGCCGCGACATGCGATAATTCCAGGCCGACCAGGCAAGCCGAGCCTTGGGCATGACGTTCTGATCGCTGTGCACCGTCGCAAGATTCGGTTGGTACTGAAAGGCCCCGAGCAGGCGGCTCTCGTCGGCATCGGCATCGGTGAGCAGGCGCAGTGACTCATCAGCGTGGGCCGCGAGAATCACGTTGTCGAAGCGATGGGTCTGCCCGTCGTCAGTGGTCACCCAAACGGAGCCCCTCTCGCGACGCACGGCCACCACGCCCAAACCGGTGCGGATACGGTCGGCAAAGGGCGGGATTAGCCGGCGGACATATTCGCGGGCTCCTCCGGTCACGGTCCACCAGGGATGCTGCGTGTGCAGACCTAGGAACCCATGGTTGTGGAAGAACTGAATGAGGGTGCGCGCCGGGAACTCCAGCATCCGGTCCGGAGGCGTGCTCCAAACCGCACCACTCATCGGAATGAGATAGTGCTCGAGAAAATCCCGTCCGTAACCGCGACGTGCGACATAATCGCCGACGGTCACAGAGGCCCATTGCGGATCCGACAAAGCGGGCACCGCCTCGGCATTGAAGCGATTGACCTGCAAGAGCATTCGCCAATAACGAGGCCGAAACAAATTGCGCCGCTGAGCGAACAGGTGGTTCAAGCTGGAGCCCGAGAACTCTAATCCGCTGGGGACATGCTGGACTGAGAAGGACATGTCGGTGCGTTGAACAGGCACCTGGAGTTCCTCGAACAAGGTCACCAAATAGGGGTAAGTCACCCGGTTGAAAACCATGAACCCCGTGTCGAAGGAGATAGGACCGCCCGGCTCCACCACCTCGATGGTGTTGGTATGACCGCCGACATAGTCGTTGGGATCAAAGAGCGTCAGATCGAACTGGCGATGCAAGAAATGGGCGCAGCCGAGTCCGGCGATTCCAGTACCAATGATGGCGAGAGAAGGACGAGGGGACATGGGGACGACACAGTTAACTCCCCGGATTCTCCGACATATCCGTCGGATGTCCAACGCTCACTCCTGTGAGAGATGTTCACTCCACACTGAAAAGTGCCTTCCTCCGCGTGGGGACTGCATTCTAAGATACAGCCATGTCGTTGAGCGAAGTCCCTCGCACTCCCAAGTGGCCCTACCTGTTGGCCGATGTGGTCCTCGTGGTCACCGCCGCTGCCGTGGCCTGGAAGGCAGCCCCCGTGTGGACCTGGAAGGAAATCGCCCTCGTAGGTGGCCTGACCGGGCTCGGGGCTTGGATTTTCATCCAACCCTTCCAGAAGGACCACGAGGCTGCTGTAAAGCTCTTCGAACAAGTCAACCTGGCCTCCGCCGCCGAGAAACTCAGCTCACTCGACAAGACCGCGCAGCAAATTGCCGCCGCCACCGCCCAATGGCAGGACATTCAGTCCATTTCCACCAAGACCGTGAATGCGGCCGGCAATATCGCCAGCCAGATCGCTGCGGAAGCCAAGGGGTTCTCGGAGTTCCTGACCCGTGCCAACGACGGTGAGAAGGCCACCCTCCGACTGGAAATCGAAAAACTGCGCCGCGGTGAGAAGGATTCACTGCAGGTGGTCATCCACCTCATGGACCATTGTTTCGCGCTCTTCCAAGCCGCCACGGCGTCGGGCCAACCTCAGTTAATCCAACAAATCGGCAACTACCGGAACGCCTGCATCGATGCGACGCGCCGAGTCGGCATCTTGCCGTATGAAGCCCAAGCGGGTGAGCCTTTCGATAGCGAGCGGCATGAAATTGCCGACGGCTCCGAACCCCCTCAGGGTGCCACGGTGGATCGAACGATCGCCTGGGGTTATACTTTCCAAGGCGTGGGCATCCGGCGCATCCAGGTAGCCATCGCCGCCACGGAGACCGCAGCCACCCAGAGCTAGGCAATCGCCCAGAATCAGACCATCGGCTTCGGATAATCTGGCAAGAGCCGAACGTCGATGGCTTCCATGCCGGCAGCTCGAATGGATTCCATTCCGAGGTCGGTGTCTTCGAAGGCGCGGCACTGGGCCGGGTCGACGCCCAATTGCCGAGCGGCCTCCAGAAAAATATCGGGGGCAGGTTTCTGTAGCACCACGTCCTCGCTGGTGACGATGGCACCAAACCAATCGTAAATACCCAAATGTCGCAGCACCGCCGGGATGCCCGGTCGCGACCCGCCGGTTGCGATGGCCATGGGTAGAACGCCGCGATGACGCCGAGCAATTTCCACCACAGGTTCGACCGGTCCGACCTCGTGCAGAAATTCCAGGTAGGCGGCTTCCTTTTCCTTAGCAATCGCCAACGGATCGAGTCCATCGATCCCTTGCTCCACAAAGAGCATCTTCAGAATATTGCGCCCCGGAACCCCGCCCAAGGCGTAGAAACGGGTCTCCGGAAAGTCGATGCCGTAGCGACGAGTCACCGACTGCCAGGCCCGCCAATGGAGGGGCATGGTGTGGGCGATGGTTCCGTCGCAGTCGAAGATCAGGGCTCGGGGAGATTGCAGAGTGGGCATCGTGTCAGGCTTCAATGGCCGCAAGGCGGCGTTTCACTTCGTCGTTCATTAGCGGATCAATCATGGGATCTAGGTCGCCCTCCATAAAGACGGCCAGATTGTAAAGCGTCAGTTCCAGCCGGTGATCCGTCACCCGATTCTGGGGGAAATTGTAGGTGCGAATCTTCTCGGAGCGCTCGCCGGTGCCTACCTGGTCCTTGCGCTGCTGGGCGTACTTGGCGTGCTCCTCGGCCATCTTCCGATCCAACAGTCGGGATCGGAGCACCATCATCGCCTGAGCCTTGTTCTTCTGCTGTGAACGCTGGTCCTGACAGCGGACATCGAGGCCGGAGGGTTTGTGGAAGATACGAACTGCCGAATCAGTGGTGTTGACACCCTGACCGCCATTGCCACCGGCGCGACAGACGTTGATCACTAGGTCTTCAGGCTTGATGACCACATCTACCTCTTGGGCCTCCGGCATGACGGCCACTGTCACCGTGCTGGTGTGGATCCGTCCCTGGGCCTCGGTGGCCGGCACCCGCTGCACCCGATGAACACCGGACTCATGCTTGATGCGCTTGAACACATCCTCGCCGGTGATCATGAAAATCACTTCCTTCATGCCCCCTAGATCGGAGGGGCTGGAATCCATCGGCTCGATCTTCCAACTACGATCCTCGGCATAGCGGCTGTACATGCGCAACAGGTCTGCAGCAAAGAGCGCGCTCTCGGCTCCGCCCGCGCCGGCCCGAATTTCCAGAATGGTGTTACGGGAATCTGTGGGGTCCGGAGGGATAATACCCCGCTGAACCGCCGCCGTGAGATGTGATACCTCGGCCTCCAGGCGCTGAACCTCCTCGGCCGCCAAGATCGCCATCTCGGAACCTGCTAATTCCGTCGCCAAAAGCTCACGGTTTTCAGCAAGATCTCGGCAGGTCTTCAACCAAGCATCCCCATCGGCCAAAAATTGCCGCAAGCGCGAGTGCTCCCGGGTCAACTCCTGCCCTCGAGCCGCATTGCTAAAGGCGTCCGGGGCACCAAGGAGTGCTTCCACTTCGTCCAAGCGGCGGCGAAACTTCTCAATGAACGGCAGGAGATCCATACTGGGTCAGGTTCTGAAGAGCGAGTGCCCGATGCGGACCAGACAAAAGCAAACCGCCCGCAGGTCGTTTTGGGCGACCGGCGGGCGGTTGTTAGTTCTGCGGCTACTTCTTCTTCTTCTTGCCAGCGGCGTCTGCCAAAGCAGCTTGAGCAAGCTGGGTCTTGGCCAAGCGCTGCTGGAACTTGTCCACGCGACCCGCCGTGTCCACGAATTTTTGTTGGCCCGTGTAGAACGGATGGGTGAACGCGCTGATGCCGAGCAAGTAAAGCGGGTATTCCTGACCGTCATCCGACTTGGCGGAGAGGTTGGTGTTGGCGCAGGACTTAGACAGGAACGACTGGCCAGAGGCCGAATCGCGGAAGATCATCGTGCGGTAGTTTTTCGGGTGCACATCAACTTTCATAGCAGCAAAGAAGCTTCAAGGTGGGGGAGCTCACCTGAGGAAACAAGCCCTTATTTGTGAGAATCCAGCAACGCCGTGCATCCCGAAGTTGTTGGTGGAAGTCAGTTCCAGAGAAGGTGCGCGTCCTTGTTTTTGACCGCGACGCAGAGTCGAAGCAGAGGCGGCAGGCCCGGCTGTCCCCAGAACTGTCCGCAGCCGCGCAGGCGGGCTTGA
>SYMJ01000220.1 GCA_005805505.1 Verrucomicrobiales bacterium
CCGTTGTTCATCTCGAAGACCTCCTCGTCGGCGTTGATTACTAGCTCGTTGTCCACGCCGACTTCGCCAAATTCATTCTCGATGACCGCGATGCGGCAACCGTGGTTCTCGGAGAGGATGCGATTGAGCAAGGTCGTCTTGCCGGATCCGAGGAAGCCGGTGAGGACGGTGACAGGAATGCGGGAGTCCATGGGGGGGATAGGGTTTGAGGTGAGGTAGGAAAAGAGTCCGGGTCAGGCCGGTGGTGGGCTCAGGAATTTTAGCGTAGAAGCAACGCGATGTCGGACCGCCGGACCCGGCACAGCTTTTTGGCGATCTTCAGGGTCCGCCAGGAGCCGCCGGGCTTGGGGATTCCGATGACCGTCTCGATATCCGGGCAACCGGGCTCTGAGCAGTGCATTTCGGTCACCGAAACGACTTCTCCCGCATCAAGGCCGAGGAGGTCCCGGGTCCATCGCTTGATGCGCCGGGCGCACTCGGCACTCGGCCCAGTGCGGGTGCGGATGGACTTGCCAAATGGACCTGGGCCCATCGGGATGAGCGGCATCATCCGCACGAAAGGCTTCACGGGATCCGGGTTCGGGGCGGGGTTTTTCAAGATCGGTGGTGCCAGTAGGCGAGGGTTCGGTTGAGTTGGTGGGCCACCCAAATCAGAGCGCAGCCACCGGCGGTCAGAAAGGTCTCGAAGATTTCTCCCAGGCCAGGAGCGGTGCCGAATCGGGCAAGGAGCAGAAGCGACCATCCGGGTATGACCCAGATCCAGATGCGACCCGAGCGGTGACGCCTCCAGCCCAGGACCATGGCAGGCACTCCCGGGACCACAACGCACAGAGCCATGATCCGGTGCGCAGCCTCGCCGGCCAGTGGCGGAGCAACCGAGAGCAACCAGAAGGCCTGGAGGCAATGGAGGCTGCACCCAACGGCCAAGCCAGCGCAGAGCCTGTCGAAGACATTCGTATCGTCGGCGCCGGTGATCATGCGCTTGGGCCTATCGGGGTGGGCCTGCGCTGGAGCTGCGGGCATTGTGCGGGCGCTGGGCGGCGGGGTGCGGTGTTTTTAACACCCACCCTTAACCCGGGTGAATGCAAGTCGTTTGCAATGACTGGATAGGATTTGGACGATCGCATCATGATGGGGCCTTTAGCGGGCGCGGTAAAAACGGTTCGGGGAGCTCGAACCGACCGGCACCGTCACGGTGACGGGGTCAAAACCGGGGGTCATTGTTCCGACGGGATTCCAATGGAGCAAATCTGGGGACGTCTCCAGGCGCGAGGTCTTCCCCGGTGTTCCTGAAAGGGAAAATTCGAGATTTCCTGGGGCTCCCAGTCGCGGGCTTCCGAGAATGGGCAGTGATTCTGGCAGTGGTTCAACGGAGAAGAGGATCGGTGTTTCGGCGCTCCAGGCATTGGTGCCATCGAACTGGGCGCGTGCTTGCAACCAGACCGTGGTGAGGCCCGGCGCCGAGAAACCCAGATTGTGGTGCTGGTGGGCTCCGACAGGCAGCCCCAGACGGTCCCTCTCGGTCAGCCCATCCCGGCTCTGCACCGTCACTGCCAATCCCCCGGTTCCATCGAATTGCCAGACACAAACGTGGGCGGGTCCCTCGATCCGGCGTACGAACAGGTCGATCACCTGTGGGTTCAAGTCGAGGCCCTCCGTGCTCAGGCCCAAGTACAAAAGCCCTGGATCTTGGCTGGCCGGAAGCACCCACAGTGGGGAGCCCACCGGTCCCAGGGTTTCAAAACCCGGGGGGATGGTGAGTTGGGCCGCCTCAGGAACTCGGATCACGGTTTGACTCGAAATCCGGTTGGTGAACCTCAGGTGGTCGCGAAGCACCACTTGCAAAAGGTTGGTCCCCTCCGGCGAGATCACCACTTTGAGGTCGACGTGCTCGGTGGTCAGAGGGTGACGAACGCCGCCGCTCTGTGAGAGGGCCGACGTGCCGGCCCCCAACCCTGCGACCGAGAGGCAAAGTCCGCCGATCCAGCCCAGGCTTTGCCACTCTGAGAGGCCACGTTTTTTTTGAGTCATGGAAGAATGCGCGGAATGGGAGGTTCAGATCAGGAGGACCGGCCTCTCTTCGGAGCGGCTCAGTTGGACCGTTTGCGCAGTACCCAAGCCCCGAAACCGACCCCGGTGAGGGCCAGGGCCCAGGTGGAGGGCTCTGGAATCACCTGAAAGCTGTAGGTGGCCGGATCGCTCGTACGGAGGCCGTCGATGAGATGGGTTCCGGAGGCCTCCAGAGTGACCGAATAATTGCCAGGTGCCGAGAAGCCGAGGTTGTAATGGCCGTGGCTGCCGGTGACCAGAAGCAGCCGATCGTCACTGGCAATCCCATTGGCTGTGGTCATTTTCAACTCGGGCGCGCCGAATCCGCTGGTGCCCCAGATCGAGAAAGTGCCCGGACCGCTAACGGCTTTCAGACTGAGAGTAATGTTGCCTGACCAGTCGCTGGCGGTGAGTTCTTCGGTGCCGAATCCCAGAAAGGGCAGTTGTGCGTTCTCGGCGGTTGGAAGAATCCAAACCGGTGTGCCCGTGGCTCCCAGAAAACTGGTGAACGCGCCGCCGGGAGAAACTCCTGCCGCAGCGGATCCGATTGAGAAAACCGCCTCTCCTGGGGTGAACTCCTGATCGACCGGTTCCTCTTGATGAACATGTAAATCAAAAGCCTTGTCTGCGTATCCGATACCGATATCGACATGGCCAGATTGGATAAAAGTTTGGGAAAAAGCGGGGATTACCAGGATCAAGGCTGGAACGATAAAGGTCAGTTTCATGGAAAATAAGCGTCGAGTTTTAAACCAATGCAAATAGTTTGCAATAGACAGGCCACCCGTCAATCCCAAATTTAAAACTGCGTTGCCCAGCGGGTCTGGAAGCCCGGGACATAGGGGGGATAGGGACAGGCTCTTGGCGGACTCAATGGAATCGTCCGGACTTAAGCCAGTGGGCCATTCTAAGGAGGACCGAGAGCGGAAAGGGCAAGAAAGAGGGCGAGAAAGGGACAGGCACCCTTTTCCCCGGATGAGGCCTTTGCAATAGATGCCGTCGGCGTCATCGAAAATGAACTGAAATGACTGGGAACAGGCTCTTCAAAGGCCCAATCCAATCGTTCGGGTTCAGGCCAGAGGGCCATTCTTAGGAATTTCGCAGGCGAGCCAACTCGAGATCAACGACCCGAATCAGGATTTCTGCGGGGCAGCCACCGCGGGTGATCTAGGCCGCCGGGTCCGATGCCACTGTGGATCTTCTGGGAATCGCGGCTATGCCGGTTGGTCACCCGAAGGTGGGGCACGCCACCTGTTTCGACCCGGCAGAAGGCGACCGGGCCTCCTCCGGGAAACTCCGTTGCTCTGAAATCCCACACGCCGTCCGTGCATGGAGTCACCCAGCCGACGGAACCCGTTTTCGGATCGATCCGAGCAATGGCGGTGCCGCCGCGGGCCTGGTGGGGTTTGAACTCGCGGTTGAAATGATCGGTGTCGGGCCGCTGCGCTTGATATTCCCACGGCACTCTCGAGCCCGGGATGCGCAAGGGGGCGAGGATGTGGCCATCGTGCGTCCACACGGGCACATTGGAACCGCCGCCGCGATGGCTTGCCGTGCCGTAGGTGGCTCCGAACCACATGGACTGACCCTCGGTGAG
>SYMJ01000221.1 GCA_005805505.1 Verrucomicrobiales bacterium
GAGCGCTGCCGCCCGATTGGGCATTCTGGTCAAGAACATCGGTGACCTCGAGGCCGCCGCGCGCATCACGGCCTTCGTCTTCGACAAGACCGGCACCCTCACCACCGGTCGTCTGGCCGTCAGCCGCCTCAACCCCCTCAACGGGATCGCTCCGGCCGAATTGTTGCGGTGCGCCGCCAGCGCCGAGCAGTTTTCCAACCACCCCACGGCCCGTTCCATCACGGCCCTGGCCCAAGAGGCCGGTGTGCCGCTGGCCCAGGTGGTCGACTTCAAGGAGACCGCCGGCAAAGGCGTCAGTGCCCTCATCGACGGTCAGCGCATCCTCGTCGGCCGCGCCACCTTCCTCAAAGATCAGGGCGTGGCGGGCGACCTCTTCGAATCAGTAGACCTCGACGAAACCGCCGGCTACAGCCTTCTCTTCGTGGCCCGCGATGGGCATTGCATCGGATGGGTCGGCCTCCAAGACCAGACCCGCCCGGAGGCCGCCGAAGCGCTCCAACAACTCCAGGCCTCCGGCATCCGCCGCATCGCCATGGTCAGCGGCGACCGCCGCCCGGTGGCCGAGCGTGTCGCCCAAGAAATCGGCGTGCCGGAAGTGGTGGCCGAATGCCTCCCGCAAGACAAGGTCGAGTACGTGCGTCAGACCAAGGCCAAGGGCCACCGCGTGGCGGTCATCGGCGACGGCGTCAACGACGCACCGGCGCTGGCCTCGGGCGACATCAGCATCGCGATGGGAGCCGCCGGCAGCGAAGTCGCTATCAACTCGGCGACCATCGCCCTGATGAACAACGATCTCCGCCGACTGCCCTTCCTCATCCGCCTCAGCCGCATGGCTCGCACGGTCATCAACCAGAACTTCCTCTTCGGCGTCGTCTTTATTATCGGCGGTATGGCCGCTGCGTCCTTCGGGTACCTCAACCCGATCGTTGCTGCCATCTTGCACAATGTCGGATCACTCTTTGTGGTCTTCAACAGCGCCCGCCTGGTCCGCCAGGGCGAAGAACTCGAGCCCTTCGTCCAAGGCGACGACGCCGCCAACCCGAGCACCGGAACCCCCGCCCCGCAGGCCGCCTGACCGGGATGCCCCCAGTGACACGGCGATGCCTTCAGGGGTACGCCGACCTCCTCCAACCCCTCGCCACTTTCCCTCACCCGCTAACGCCTTATGAACCCTCCCTCCCCTTCCGGCAGAGCGTCCGCTGAGCACCCCAGCGACGAGGTCGTCGTCAGGGCCACGGGTCTGACCAAGGTGTTCAAAGACTTCTGGGGTCGGCCCAAGGCGCGGGCCGTGGACAATGTCGATTTTGAGATCCGCCGCGGCGAAGTCTTCGGACTCCTCGGGCCTAACGGTTCGGGCAAATCTACCACCATCAAGCTCCTCTTGGGCCTGCTGTACCCGACCAAGGGACACATCACGGTCTTCGGCCAGTCGCCGCGCGATGTCGCCACTAAGGCTCGCATCGGCTACCTGCCCGAAGAGAGCTACCTCTACCGGTTTCTCAATCCGGCCGAGACTCTCGATTTCTTCGGCAGCCTCTTCCAAATCGATTCAGCAGAACGCCGTCGCCGCGCCGAGCAGCTCATCGAGATGGTAGGCCTGAACCAGGCCCGGTCGCGGACCATCGGTGAATTTTCCAAGGGCATGCAGCGCCGCATCGGTATCGCCCAAGCGCTCATCAACGACCCCGACCTGGTCATTCTCGACGAACCCACCGCGGGCCTTGACCCGCTGGGCTGCCGCGAAGTCAAAGACCTGATCCGGGCCCTCGCCCAACGGGGCAAGACGGTCATCTTGTCGAGTCACCTGCTCAGCGATGTCGAAGATGTTTGCGACCGCGCGGTGATTTATTACGGCGGACGCATCCAGGCCCAAGGCCCCCTGCATCAACTGCTTGCCAAGCCCGACTCGGTCCGCATCACCGCTCCCGTCCTCTCCCGCGAAACCACCGAGAAGGTGCTCAATCTCATCCGGGCCGAGGTGGGCGATACCGTCCGCCTCGAAAACCCAACCCAAAACCTAGAATCGTACTTCCTCGGAGTGGTTGAAGCGGCTCGCCGTCAGGCCGAGACCAGTGGTGCCACCAGCGGCAATCGGGTGGCCGAATACCTGCGGGCACCTGGAGATTCGGGCACCCATTCAGGCACTCATCAGGCTGACTCGGTGCTCGATCGCCTGTCGCGGCCGACAGAGACGGCAGCTCCCCTCGTGTCGGAGGTCGCCGCTCCATCCCAGCCCTCGACCGAGGCGGTGCTCGAATCGCTCGTCCGCCACGAGGCTCCCGCGCCCCAAGCACCGGTCTCCAACGCTTCCACTGTTTCGGCCCCATCGACCTCAACAGCCTCACCCGTCTTGGCAGCCAAGACAGGCGCCCCGGAACCGGCAAAGCCCGTCGATCTTTCCAAGGCCAACGACGCGCTCTCCGGACTCCTCGGTGGCAACAAAGGCGATAAGAAGTGACCTACCATGACCCGTCGCTTTGAGGTTTACCGTAACGCCGATCGGCAGTTGATGGCCATTCCCCTGGGGTTCTCCTGGGCGGCAGCGGTCTTGGATTGGCTCTGGGCCTTGTGGCTCCGCCTGCCCCAACTCGGCCTCGTCTTCCTCATTCTCAACTTGGTCAGCAGCGCGGTCCTCTACGCCAATCGGGCCGGATGGAAATCGTACGTGCTAAGCCAGATCGTTCAGGGGATTGCCATCGGTTTTTCTGCCCGCCGCTTCCGAGAACTGTCGGCCGAGCGCCAGGGCTATGCCTACCTCTGCACTGTGCCTGCCCGCAACGCGGCAGAGGCGGTGGCCAAAGTGCTGCAAGTCGGAGGAGTTCCCCTGCCGGAGTGGAAAGGACGCCATCTGGCCGGCGTGCCTGACCTCGTCCCTAAGCCCCTGCGCCCCTTGTTGGCCGTGGCGTTGTTGACCATTAAGGCGGCCTTTCGCTACCGCCTGGTTATTACCCTGCTCGGCCTGCTCATCGCCCTGGTGTTCATCCTGCCCAGCGCCATCAAGCACGACGGTTCGGCCCAAGGATTCACCCAAATTCTCATTACCTACACCCTCAGCGCTATCACAGCTCTGCTCGGGTTCACCACCCTCTGGATCGCCTGTGGCACCCTGGCGCGCGACATCGAAGAGATGCAGCTCTTCCTCATCGCCTCCAAGCCCATCCCCCGCTGGCAAATCTGGCTGGGTAAGTGGTTCGGCATCATGGTCGTCAATCTGGGAATGTTGGCCATCTCCGGCTCGGTTGCCTACGGGCTGCTGCAATTACGCACTGGCGAACTCTCCGCTGAACAGCAACTAAAACTACGCAACGAAGTTTTGGTAGCCCGCGCCGGGGCCCGGGAACCCGCGGTCGATCTCACCCAAGACATCCAGGCCCTCCTCAAGGAACGCCTCAAAGACGCCGCCGCCGCCGCCTTAGATCCAGCTTTTGTCCGCAAGCAGGTCGAAGAAATGATCAAGGCCCGGCAGCAAGTAGTCCCGCCCGGGATGCTGCGCCGTTGGGAGGTTCCTCTTGGGGCCGACGCCAAACAGCGCCTCGCGGGCCGCCCCCTCTTTATCCGCGTCAAATTCTTCACCACCCAATACAACTCCGAAGGCACCCTGCACCCCGCCTATTGGGAAATTGGCCCGCCCGACGGCCGCCGGCTGCGCCTAGAGAACTCATTGCCGGCCGAGTCGTTTGTCGAATTCGGGCTCGACCCGAGAGCCACCGCCGAACTCATCAACGCCCAAGGCGTATTGGCCGTCGACTTCCAGAACTGGACCCAGCAGCCCCTGCTCTTCCCGCTCGATGAAGGCATGGAGGTGCTCTTCCATGAAGGTGGGTTTGCGCTCAACTATGCCCGCGGCCTCATGATCATCGCCTTTTGGTTGGGCTTGCTCACGGCTGTCGGCCTGGCCTGCTCCAGCTTCCTCTCATTCCCTGTGGCCTCCTTCTGCTCCATTGCCCTGCTCGTGCTAGGGCTCTCGAGCAACACCCTCAAGCAAGTCGTCGATCAGGGCGGCATTATGGGGGTCAACAGCGAGAACGGGATGGTCACCGAGAACACCCTCATCAACCAAGTCAGCGTCGCCGTGTACGGGTCGGCCAAGCAACTCATCGATCAAGTCAGCGGCTACTCCCCCATTTCGAACCTGAGCACCGGCCGCAGCATCACCTGGCTGGAGCTCATGCGCGCCTTCGTCGTCATCAACGTCCTAGTCGGTGGCGCCATCTCCATCGTCGGCATCGTGGTACTGACCCGCCGGGAACTCGCAGCCCCCACCAAGTTCTGATGACTCTCCGAAAGGCCATCCTCTCCGTCGTCATCATCGCGGCGTTCATCGCTTCCCACTTCATCCAGGGAAGCCTGAACCACGACCGCGAAACCTTCGGCCTCACGCGGACGGCCATCATTAGCAATGCCCCACCAATCTTGGCCTTCACCACAGTGGCCTTGGGTGGCTTCCGCGGGCTCATCGCCAACACCCTGTGGATCCGAACCACCGAACTGCAAGAAGACGGCAAGTATTTCGAAGCCGTTCAATTGGCCGACTGGATCACCAAGCTCCAGCCCCATTTTACCAGCGTCTGGGTGCACCAGGCTTGGAACATGGCCTACAACATCTCGGTGAAGTTTCCCAACCCCGAAGACCGCTGGCTGTGGGTCCAGCGGGCCATCGAACTACTGCGCGACGAGGGCATGCGCTACAACCCGCACGAGGCGCTGATGTACCGCGAGCTGGGCTGGATCTACCAACACAAGATGGGTGCTTATCTCGATGACGCCCACATGACCTACAAAGCCCGGTGGGCCCGGCAGATCGAAGACATCATCCCTGGCGGCAGGCCCGACTACGCGACCCTGCTCAAGCCCGACACCGCAGCCAACAGCAACCGGGTGGCAATCATGGTCAACAAGTTCAAGTTGGTGCCCTCCATCATGAAGGAGGTCGACGACCAATACGGACCGTTGGAATGGCGTTTGCCCGAGTCGCACGCCGTGTACTGGAGCTACCGCGGTCTGGGCGAATCTAAGAAAGAGGCCGACCGGGCTCCCCTGCGCCGGGTGGTCTTCCAGTCCATGCTCACGGCCTTCCAGCGTGGGCGCCTCTACACCAATATCGCCACCCGTTCCATCGAACTCGGGCCTAACCTTAACATCGTCGCCAAAACCAGTAAGGCCTACGAAGACATGATGGCCGCCGACGAAAAGATGGCCGACCACTTTGCCAAGGGGCACAAGAACTTCCTGCGCGACGCCGTGTACTTTCTTTACACCTCCAACCGCGAGAAAGAAGCCGCCCAATGGTGGGCCTACTGCCAGAAGAAGTACGCCGACCAACTCGGAGACCAGGCTGGTATGAGCCTAGAGACCTTTGCCGTCGCCAAGGTTTCTGAAGACGCCAACGAAACCTCCACCGACCGCATCAAAGTCATCATCACGGGCCTCTTAGCGCAGGGTTTCTTCAGCCTGGGCAACGGCGATGAAGATCGGGGCGAATCGATGATCCGACTGGCGACCAAAGTGCACGCCAACTTCGAAGCCCGCACGCCCAACAAGAGCATGCGTCAGCGCCTCGCCATCGCCTCGCTCAACGACTACAAGCTCGAGGTCCTGCGCGACATGCTCGCCCCGGCCGAAGACGTGAACCCGCAGTTCCAGAACACCCTGCGCACCCGCCTGAACCTCCCCGCCGATTTCGGTCGCCCCCCGGGCACCAACGCCCCCGCCGCCCCGGCAGCGCCCAAGGCACCTGTGGCCCCTGCGGCCGCGGCCACCCCGGCGCCGCCCCCGCGCTGAAGCGCACCGCAGCGACAGCGCGTCTTGGCGCGGGCTCTATGCGGCGTTCCTACAGAACGCAACCTTTCCACACACCCATACCTGGGGTTGCACCCCGGGCTGGTATGCCGTGCCCCATTGGGGCACCCAGATGAATCATCGCCGGCCTTGTTCCGACCCGTTGAGGCACCCCCAATGAATCGTCACCGGCCTTGTCCCGGCTTGGTGGAGCGACCCCAATGAATCATCGCCGGCCTTGTCCCGCCCCGTTGGGGCAACCCCAATGAATTCGTCGAAGGCCTTATCCCGGCTTGGTGGGGTAACCCGCATTCGGAATTGCCCCAACGGGGCAACGCATACCAGCCCAGGGTGCAACCCTGGGTAAGATCGTTGATGAATCAGATGCGTTCTGAAGGAACGCCGCATATCACCAGATTGCCCACCAACACGGGTCCTATGCGGCGTTCCTACAGAACGCCATTCTTCCCCACACCCATACCCGGGGTTGCACCCCGGGCTGGTATGCCATGCCCCATTGGGGCACCCAGCAGAGACGATCACCCCGTCTTCCGGCCACGCAGCCACGACGTGAAAACGGGCATCGCTTCGCCCAGCAAGGCGGCCAACTTCGAGCAGTCCAGAGTCGTGTCGGGAGGACGGGGTGCCCCGGAATACCCCGCCAACGAACCCGCCCGCATTAGCGTACCCATACCGGGCTCCGAACGGCGCAGATCCTCGGCCACAAGTTGTCCAATCTCGTACCGCGACAGGCGCTCCGAACCGGTGAGATGAAACACCCCACCCTGCCCCGAATCCAATAACGCCCACAACCGCCGCGCCGTCTCCACCGCCGCGATCGGGCACCGAAACTCATCCACGAATAAATCCACGACTCGGCCCGCACGCCACGCGGTGGCCAACTCCTCGTTGAACGCCCCAGGCCCCGAGGGCGAACGGCCGAAGTTCAACGACGTCCGCACAATGGCATGTCGCGAATTGCGCCGCACCCACGACTCAGCTTCCACCTTGGTCTCGGCATACACACTCAATGGGTTCACCGCGTCGTCTTCCCGATAGCCGCCCTCGGCCCCATTCCGCCGCCCATCGAAGACCAAGTCGCTCGAAAGGAAAATCATCGGAATTTCGGCCGCCAGTTCGGCCAGCCTACGGGTCACCGCCACATTCTGGAGTCGCGCCGCGGCCGGATCGGCCTGGCATACCGGACTGCGACTGCTCGCTGCACAATGGATCACCCCGCTCGGACGCTCGCGGACAAACAACCGCTCCACCGCCCGAAAATCTGCCAGATCTACCTCCGACCGCATCAACGGCCGCGCCCGGCCACCGAGCCGATGCTCACCCCGCCCTGGCACCCACGGCCCCAGCCCATCCTGCCCGTGTTTGCCCGCACCCACGACCGCCACGCAGGCATTGCCAATGAGCCCACCTGCGCCCGTCACCCACACACGTCCTAAAATCGCCTCAGACATCGCACACCCTCACGGCCGACCTGATCGCCTCCAAGTTGCCCGCCTTGGTCGCCGCACGCGGGATGAACTCTTGCCCCACAAACCCGCGATAACCCACCTCCAGCAGCGCCTTCATGATCGCCGGGTAATTGAGCTCCTGATCAGCCACATCCAAATCGCAACGCCCCGGATTGCCCGCCGTATGCACGTGGCCGATCCACGCCGCATGCTGACGAATACGGCGGATCACATCGCCGTGCATGATTTGCACATGATAAATGTCGAAGAGCACCTTCACCCGCTCCGACGACACCGCCTTCACGATGTCCACACTCAGATCGATGTCATCGCAGAAGTAATCGGGATGCCCCTTCATCGGCACATCCACCCGCGAGTTCAGCATCTCCAAGCACACCGTCACCCCGCGCTTCTCGGCATGACCGGCCAGCGTCTTCAGCCCCTCGATCATGTTGCGGACCCCATCCTCGCGACGGATCCCGCGTGCGAAGCCCGAGAACGTAATAATATTGGGCGACCCGAAGGCCGAGGCCTCATCGATGGCCTTCAGACAGGCAGCCGTGCATTCGGCATGCTCCTCGCGGTGCGCGAATCCCTTGCTGAACCCATGCCGACCAAAGATCGCGCTGGTGAGCCCATATCGGCTGAGCATCGGGAAGTGCTCGGGCCCCACCAGTTCCAAAGCCTTCAAACCCAGAACCACCGCCTCACGCGCCAATTCCTCAGGCGTCAGTGGGGCGAAATTCCAAGAGCACAGACTTTGCTGAATGCGCCCCTTCACCGGTGCCATTGCCGGGGCCGGTGTGTCGGCCAGCGCTGAACCGGCCAACCCCGCCGTCGAAACCACGCCAGTGCCAATCATTCCCACCGCGCCTGCCGCGCCCACGGCTCCCTGCAAAAATTCTCGCCGACCCATTGCTCCCGAGTTCATCCCCCCATTCAACGCCCACCCGGCCTCCGCGGAAACCCCGAAAATTTCTATCACAGAATCAAACCCAACACCCCCAACAGCCCGGGCTCCAGCACCACGGCTGCGGCACCACGGCTCCAGTTCCATGAGGGGACGGACCGCTCGGAGATCGGTCCCTACCTCGGAAGTCATCGGTCTACATCCAGGGTTCCTGCCACAAACTCAGCCTCGCCTGAGCACTTCCGAGGTAGGGCGATTTCTCCGAAAGCGCCGCTCCGGCGAACATGACAAAGAAGCGCCACTTTCCCTGACAAGCACTCTCGACGGCCAGTTCCACGAGGCGAGTACTACGGGGCCAGTTCCATGGCTCCAGTACCCCGCTGCCAGCACCACGGGGACGGACCGCTCGGAGATCGGTCCCTACCTCGGAGGTCCTCGGTCTACATCCAAGGATCCCGCAACAAACTCAGCCCAACCCACCGCAGCGATCACAGCCACACACCCAGCCAAAACTCACACCGGGTCATGCAACCGCACGCCCAGTGCCCCATCCACCGCCAGGGTTGCCCCCGTCAAAAAGCCCGCCCCCTCCGACGCCAACCACACAGCCGCGCGCGCCACCTCGTCAGGTTGCCCAATACGACCCGCCGGGTGAAATCGATCCAGCTCTGCGCGCGACTCCGGTCGCCCCTCAAATCCCGCCTCGAGCATGGGCGTTGAAATTGCCGCCGGCGCGATCGCGTTGACCCGCACACGTCCACCCAAGTCTACCGCCAACGCACGCGTCAATCCGGCCAAGGCCGCCTTGCTCGTGGCATAGGCCACAAAACCCGGCTTGGTCTGCGTGGCGTGGATACTCGTGATTTGCACCACCGATCCCCGCGACACCTCCAACAAACCAAGGAAACTTTGGACCAACAAAAATGGCGCACTCACATTCACCGCAAGCGTCGCCGCCCATTCCGACGGCACCACCTCGGCGGTCGCCCCGCAGTGCTGCACGGCCGCATTGTTTACGAGGGCCACGAGCGGCACCCCGGCCAGCGCTTCAACGACCCGGGCTCGAAACCCATCTCGCACCTGCTCATCGGCGACATACGAGGCCAGGCAACACGGCACTGACACCGTCCCCTCGGGTGCCGTTCGCTCCGGGGCATCCGTCGCCACCACGCGCCAACCCGCCGACAAGAAACCAGCACACAACGCCCGGCCGATGCCGCCCGAGGCCCCCGTGATCAACACGCCCTTCATGCACTTCATGGATTAGTGGGAACCTTCCGCCGCCGCTTCACCAACTGCAACCACGCCGATTCCCAACGGGCCAGCGCCCACGCCATCACTCCCAGCCCTACCAACGTCACCACCAGCACACTCCAGCCAGCCGTATCATGCACGGCATCTAAGGCCTCTGCACCGTGCCGGTGGGCCGTGAGCGACAAGTACAAAGACCTACCGATGTTGCCCACCACAGCCCAACCCACCGCACCACCCACCAACAACCAGCGCAACCCCACCTGACGCAACGACTGATCACCGATGAAGAGCGCCATCATGAGCGATGACTGGAGACTTCGGATCCCGCTGCACGCCTCATCCACACCCACGTGGCAATTGGGCAACTGAATCACGCTGCCCTGCTGCAGCGCCGGAATGCCCAGGAGATTTAGCAACTCCACATTAACGAAGGTTACCAACCCCTTCAGGCCGAAGACGACGGGGCTCCAGACAACACCAGGAATAGGAACCGCGATCAGGGCAAACAAAATGGGAAACCGGAAGTGCCGCAACGTCTGAGGCCCCCACTGTTGAAGGATCGCCGCGCGAATGAAGCAAAGGGTGCCCAGACTCAACGCCGTCGCCGATGCGGGACTCCGAGCCAGCGCATACCGGTAGAGTTCGGCCACCAGCACCAATGGAAACCCTAGCAGCGACCATCCCCAGGCACGCCAAGTCGCCACCGGGATATCGCATTGGGGACGGCTAGCCCAACGATCCCACACCAGGAATGCCACCAGAACCACCACCAGATAGCCGAAGCGATACTCCTCTTGAGCGCGCCACTGAAATTGCAGGCTGTAAATCCACCAACCCACGAACACCGCCAGCGGCAGGCAGGTCATCAGCGAATTCTTCCACCCTGAAGACGCCGGTGCTGTCGAATCCACGATCGTCTCCTCAGCCTTCATCAATCATTGGATGAAACCGAACTCCTCTGTCCGCATCAATGCGCGATTTAGGTCACCAATTACCCATTGAACTCAATTCGAGGACCCTTCACCGACGTTTTAAATCCAATCGCCTGACTCGCTCTGCTTGAACGCTTACACCGCCTCCAGGGCGGAAACCTGTGTTAAAAACGGCAAAAAGCTCGTCCCAAGATTCACTGTCCCAAAGGTTTCAATTGCCAAATCCAGGTCCCGAACGATATCTTTTCAACTCAGTCGCACGACTTTGCCGGCGTGGCGAAATGGCAGACGCGATAGACTCAAAATCTGTTACCCGGAAGGGTGTGGGGGTTCGAGTCCCTCCGCCGGTACCACTTAGTTTAAGCCCGTATTTATTGGGTTTTTTGAAGCTCCGGAGTTCCCGGACGCAAGCACCGACGGTTTGGCCTGCTTGCACTTTGCTTGCACTTTTTGCGGCGCTCGGGTCGGGCTGCTTGCACTTTCCCTGCTGTGGTTAGGCCCTGCGGCCCCCGGTTTAGACGTGCCGGGATCCGGTCGTGGGGCGGTCCCGGGCAACAAAAGACCCCCGGCCGATCGCATCGGGCGACCAACCGGGGGCTCGGTACCGACATCACGTGACTAGCGGCGGAAGATTGGTTTTTTGGCTGCTTGGTGGCGAGCCAGGTCGAAGCCGGTCGACAGCGCTCGGATCACAGAGTCGAGCTCATCGGGGCCGACCTTGTATCCGGCGGAAAGTGCGCCGTGGAAATTTGCCGGATAGCTGCAGAGCGCCTGCTGCAATTTCACCAAGGTAGTAAACTCGCGACTCATCGGGGAGACGGGGGCAGAGGCGCTGTTTTGGATCCGGGCGTGCCATTCGTTCCGGGCTTTGAGGGTTGCCGGGTTCATGTTTAGGCGATCGGTGCGAAGCCCTCGACCAGGCTGCTGGGCTTGAAGATTGCCCCAACGTGGGGCTTGGCGTGCAGGTCAATCTGCCGGCCGATGGCGTTTTGCAGTTCGGTCAGAAGTGGCGACGGTTGGTGCGCGATCCCGTATTCCAGCGACCGGGCAGCTTCGTCGGCCTGAAAAACGTCCAAGTGTTTTTGCGCGCCTTCGAGAAAACGCTGCGTCTCGGGCCGCACCAACTCGATGGCCTCGGCGGCGATTGCTCGAAGGCTATGCTTCAAGCTCTGGCGCTGCTCGGAGGCGGCGCTGGCAAGCGCTGCCTTGCTTGGCTCAGCGACGGCAGCGACGTCATCGGCAGATCTGGCGGCTTTGAGTTGCTGCAACGCGCGGCGCTGGCCTTCGAGGGCGAGGGTTCGCAGGTCGGACCCGTTCAGTTCGGCCAGGCGATTGCTCGCGAGGGTGTAGGTGGCGTCGAGTTCCTTCAGCTTGTCGGCGACTCGGCCGGACAATCGGAACTTGGTTTTGGCCGCAACGGCGACCAGGCAAGGGCTAGTCATACTACCCTTGGCGACGGCGTAAACCCTTTTTCCGAAGTCGGCGGCGCAGGCGGGTTTCCTGCCGGTGCACGGCGACCCGGGAGATCCCGAGATTGGCCGCGCATTCGTCGAGAGTTGGGCCCACGCCCATCAAACGCTCCCAGATGACCCGCTGTCGCACGTCGAGTTTCGCGATGAGCTGCCCGAGTTGCTCGGCTGCGAGCGTGAAGGCGCGCTCCTCGGCCAGGCGCTCCACCCCGTCGAGAAGTGCCGGCGTTGGCGAGGTGCCGTGCATCAGGAGCAAGTCTTCGGCGGCGTCTCGGAGGTCGTTTGGGTTGGTCATGTGTTTGGTGGTGGGTAGGCAAGTGCCCGGATCCATCCGGCGTGGAAGCTGAAAAGGGTTTGGGATCGCGAGAGCGTGATTTGCTCCAGGTTGTTGCAACTGCGGAGATTCGATGACATTTCGCTGACGAAAGCGCCGGCCTCCCCGAAGTCGATGGCTAGAATTTTTGCGTGGTTGCGGGTTGAAACGAGGCGCTGGCCGAGAGCCTCCAGGCGGGCTTTGGCTTCGTTGAACGTGACGGGGTCGCTTCGCGCAAAATAGTCGGCGGCGACGACAGTCACGCGGCGGATTTGTCTAGCCGCGACAAGCTCGGCGAGGTGGTGCGAGTTCTTGGCGTTGAAACCTAAAGTTGCAATGCAGGCTTCCTCGGCCGGCCTGCCGACAAGCTCCAGAATGGCGGGCACAAGGTCCCAAGCGGCAAAGTCTCCGCCCATCAATGCGTGCAAGGTCTCGTTTTCCTCGGGCAACGGTCGAAGCAAGTCCACGGCGTTCGGGACGTTTCGCAAGTCGTAGAAGCGCCGGCGGGTAGTGGTCGTGGTGACGCGCTGCCGGCGGCCGCTGGCGGCGCCCGGAAGGGGTAGTTTGTCCGGCCGGCCTGGTGCCCGTGGGGGCGCGCCCAGGCCAAGCTCCCAAGCTGCGATCTCGTCGGCGCTCAGGCTTTCCATGGCGAGGTTTCGGAGAGAGTCCGGAGGCAGACCTCGTCGACCCAAAGCTGCAGCGTGCGCTCGGCGTGTTCGACGGCTGTCGGGTTTACGCGGCCGGCCAGTTGGCGCGGCATGTTTCGAATCAACGCGGCAACGGTGCCGTCGTGCGCGAGCATGTTGCTCCGAATCCAGTCTGCCGACACAAGCTGCCCCTCGGCTTGGGC
>SYMJ01000222.1 GCA_005805505.1 Verrucomicrobiales bacterium
CTTGATGTAGTCCGGCGAAGCGGGCCAGCGGGGGTCCTGATAAAGGTTGTCCACCGGAGTACCGTTGATCTTGCCCCAGAACGAGAACTTCAGGACGCCGTCCTTGATGTTCAAGAAGGAGTAGAACGAGGCCTTGCTATTAGCCAAAACTGCGTTCTTGGAGGTGTCGACCACGTTGTTGACCGTGACGGTGTAAGCCACGGCGCCCGGGGTCTGGGCGGCGGTGGTCAAGGTCACCACGTTCTTCTTCACGGACGCCGCGGTGACCGCGAGGTTCGGGCTGAGGGCGTAGTTGGCCAAGGTGGCGGCGGAACCGGCTTCGACGGCTTCGGAGAAGGTCAAGGTGACCGTCTTGAAGTCGCCCGAAGTGGCTGCCGAAACGAGCACCGGCTTGGTTACGTCAACCGGGTTGGTGCCCGCAGCGTACTCCTGAGCGTTGGTAGCGCCGTCCTTATCGAAGTCCTTGGCGCCATCCGAGGCATCATTGGGATTGAAGCCGAAATCAACTTCCCAAGAATCCGGCATGCCGTCCTTGTCGGTGTCGACCGGCGGGGCACCGATGGGCGCGCCCTTGACGATGTCTTGGATTTGCTTTTGGGTGAGTGCTCCCTTGAAGATTGCCAAGTCGTCGATGATGCCGTCCGGGGCGTTCTTGTCGCTGGCCGCTCCGATGAAGAGCTGGGTGAAGTCAGTCGGGAGGGGGCCCACACCTTCGGTCTGCTCGGCGAGCAACTCACCGTCGATGTAAATCTGCTTGGCCTCTTTGTTTTTGACGAACGCATAGTGGTGCCAAGTGGTCCAGTCAAACCCATCGGGGGCGGCCTGATCCAGGCGCTGAGAGGGGGCCGCACAGCAGCCGCTGCTGTCGAGGTAGATGCGTCCGTTGGACCAAGGGACGTGGGCTTGGATGCCGCGACCCTGACTGTCAGCTACGAACCAGAACGAGGAGCTGTTGATGTTGGAGAAATTCTTCTCCCACAACATGATGGTCACTGAATCATCGGCAGCGGCCAAGTTCATCGGATTGTCATCACCCGTGGCTTCCACAAGCAGGTATCCGCGAGAGCTGTTGGCCTGCGAGACGTCGAAACCACGACCGCCACCGGGGCGACCGCCGCCGGCTTCGGTGATCTTGGCGGCATCATTGATAGTACCAACGTACTTGCCGTTGGCTGATTTAACGGACACGCCGTCGGCTTCGACGCGTTCGAAGTCCCAGTGGGCGAGGACCGGAGGAACGGCTTGGGCTTGCGCCGCAACCGTGCCCAGGGTGAGGGCTGCCAGACCGGCGAAGAGCCGGAACGAGGCGTTATTGGGTTTTTGATTCATAACTGGTGAGTTGACGAGGTTGAATCCCCTCAATTGTGATCCTGTTGACCAAAAAAACCCAGGCATGCGCGTGGAGCTGACATCGGTCGATGGGACTAAATCTTTACGGGGTAATGGTTTTATTTGCACCGAAGGTTCATTGGTTCGCAAGTACAAACGTGTCGTTCAGGTGAAGAATGTTATTCACAATCTGTCCCCAGGGCGCTGCTCGCTCACACCTGTCTGTCACGTCTATTTCTAGCGTCGTCTCAATCCCTCAGTGCTGATCACCACCGCCCGAGCACCCGCTGGCCACTCCGATCGCTGAACCTTCCCTCCGGGCCACCGCACTTCCACCGCCGTCGGAGCCTGCGGGGTCGCCAAAACAATATCCGGAGAATCCAAGGATCGAAATCCGGCTCCGGCGTGGATTTCGCGGGCCGGTCCAAGCCGCGAACCCATCACCAGGCGAACCACTGCTCCGATGCCGTCTGGATTGCCGGCAGGCCCTTCTAGGAGCACTCGAACTCCCGGTTTGCCTGCCCGATTGCGGAGGATACGAGTCTTGCCGGCATGCTGTCCCACGGCGAGGTCTGGGCGCCCATCGGCATCGAAATCGGCCACCGCACTGCCGCGTTGCTCACCCGGCATACTCAATCCTGCCTCGCGAGGGCCAAGGCTACGGAAGCGGCCCCGGCCGTCGCCCAGCAGGATTAGTCCAGTGCCTGCATCCTGCCGCGAGGTTTCCGCATCCATGCCAAAGAAGTTTTGAGCCAAAAAGACATCCTCAAACCCATCACCATCAAAATCGGCAATCGATATACCAAAAGAAGGGGAGAACTGAGCCTCGACCGGCAGCGGGACGCCTTCAAATCGACCGCCTCGATTGAGAAAGATCATGGATTCGAAGGTGTCCGCCTTCAAACTCCGACCTCGGGCGGCCAAGGGACCTAATAGGGAATCTAAGCTGAGAGCCGCAAACTCGCGGTGAGAGTGGACCCGTTCAGCCAATGCCGGAATGGCTTGAGAAAGTAACGACCAAGAGCGCCACGGGGTTTGCCGACCACTGTGCGGATCCCAGGAAGCCATCAACGTCAGCACCTGCCCAGATTCATGAAACTCGCCATAAACCATCTGGATGGGTGCATTGCTCACGCCGGGTTGGTCTGTCCTCCAGTTGCGGCCCCAATTGGAAGCCACGAGGTCGAGCCGACCATCACCATCAAAATCTCCGGCACTCACACCATTCCAAAGACCGCGCCAAGCCCCCAGCCCCGACTCGGCGGTAGCATCGACCCAGCGGCCTCCGTCATTGCGGAAGAAGCGCAAGGTGTCCCAGTCGCCCGCGAGCACAAGATCCGGGTCTCCGTCGCCATCGACATCGGTGAAGACGGCGCCACTGGCTCGCACCTGGTCTGTCACGAGCTGGGCCTCGCCCCAACCGTCCGCCCGACCAGGTAGGAGGACCGTCCGCGAGGTTTCAGGATAGCGTCCGGCGCGGGCGCGGGCCCCGACCAGTAGGTCGAGCTGTCCATCTCCATCCACGTCCGCCAAAGCCATCGGACCGGTGGTCGCCTCATCGGCGAGGGCATTGGTGGCGACGATGGGCTTGCCGGCCTGGAGGGTCCAACTCTGGAACCGCGGGGCCAGAGCAAGCGCCGCTTTCTGGTTGGAAAGCCCCGCTATCAGCCGAGGAGGGGAACCGCGTCGGCGATCCACCAAGACTGAGACCGCATCCGTAAGCGTCACGGGGCCCGGAGCTCCGGTTTCCGGCACGAATCCAGCCGGACCGTCATTCCGAAGCACCCGGAAATGCCCCTCTTCGTCGGCGCTAATTAAGAGGTCCGGATCGCCATCGGCGTCCCAATCGGCCCAGGCCAAACCCGGAGCCTCAGAACTCAGACGTCGCGGCAGGAGCGGTTGGCGCGCGATTTCTGCGCTGTCGGGCTCCGGGGGTACCGGATCCGGATCTGTGATGAGGCTCTCGAACAAAGGCTGCTGCACGGGGGCGGACGACGGGGGATCGAGGGTTTCCCGTTCTTCAATCTCGATGATCTGATTGGCCTCCAACCCACGGACGACGGAACGGCGACCATTGCGCCAGAGGACTTCTACTTCCAGCGAATGGGCCGCACCGGCCGCAAAGACACGGAGAGCCTGGTCTCCGGACAGGTAACGACCACCAGAAATCATCTCCTGGGTCTGAGTCACCGGACCTCCAGTGACCTTGATCCTCGCCCCAATGCCTGCGGTATTGCCGCGGGCGCCCTTCAGACTAACGGCCAAGCGCGACGCCGGGCTGCCGTTACGGAGCATTCGGGCCGGACCGTTGAGCACATTGATGACGACGTCGAGATCCCCATCATTGTCGAGATCCCCAAAGGCCATGCCGTGGGCGAATCCGCTCTGATCAAAGCCCCAACGTTTGCCGGAATCTTCAAAGGTCAGGTCCCGGCGATTGCGAAAGGCCATCGACGGAGTTTCACGCCGCGGGAGCAGGGTCAGAGCTCTCAGGCGAGTCTCCGGGGTCTTCCAGAGGCCTTCCCGGATAATACGACTCTGCGCGTCAATATCCTGCACATCGTGGAAATTACCGGTGGTCAGCAGCAAGTCCTCCCAACCGTCGAGGTCCACGTCGAGGAACGCTGATGACCACGTCCAATCGGTGGCCGCTACGCCTGCCATCTGAGCAATCTCAGCCCAGGTGCCGTCACCCCGAGACCGTTGCAAGGCGTTGCGGGTGACCTCTGGGCGGAATCCTGGGCGCTCGACAGGCCAGCGCACCACTCCATCGAGGGTGTCGGGTCGCTGGCGGGCACGGTCTTGCCGACGGGGGCTGAGCATTTCGGCGACGAAAAAGTCATCGTGTCCGTCGCGGTCAATGTCGGCCGCATCCATAGACATGGACGAGAGAGGTTGGTTGCGCAGGGCGGTTTGCGGTGCGGCCTGAAACCGCTTACCCCGGTTGAGCCAAAGCCGGTCGGGCCCATGGACGAAGTCGTTGCAAACGTAGAGGTCGGGTTGGCGGTCGCCATCGAGATCCCGGAACATGACGGCCAGACCCCAGTCACGCGGGGCATCAACCAAGGCCTGTCCTTGCTCGTCGAGGAAGAGCCCCACATTCCACGGGGCAACGACCACATTGGTTCCGCCTCGGTTAATGTACAACGCGTCCGGCTCCCCGCGTTCGAGGACCTCCAGGTTGCCATTCATGGCGGGGACTCCGAGGTAACGATCCTTCGGTTCAATCACCGTACTGCCATCAGGCATGCGGCGCTGGACGAACCGACCTCCCTTGGGAGGGTCATGGAAGGTGTCGGTACGGTAATGGGTGACATACACGTCGAGGTCTCCATCGCCATCGACGTCGGCCAGGGCCATCGACGTAGCCCCGGTGTTCCGGAAGAACCCCAGCTCGACCTCGGTGAAATGGCCCTTGCCGTCGTTATGGAAGGATCGCGTACCACCACCGAGGCTGTTGACCAGCAAGTCGAGGTCTCCGTCTCCGTCGAGGTCGGCGAAGTTGCAACCGGTGGAATACTGATCCGGACAAGCAACACCCGCACGGGACGTGATGTCTTCAAAACGCCAGTCGCCGAGATTGCGGTAAAGAACGTTGTCACCTTCGAGGCGGCAAAAATAGACATCCACACGGCCGTCGCCATCGATGTCGCCCAAGGCGACGCCCGAGCCCAGTTCCAACAAACGGTTCCGGGCGACGGTGGCTTCGGCCAGATGATTAGTGAAACCGAGGCCGGTCGCCGCCGCCGGCTGAAGAGTGAAACCCGGACCAGCCCCGGGGCCCGGTTGGACAGTTGCCCTTCGGAATCCGGCCTCGGACTTCCACTCCAGAGTTGGACCCGATTGGCCATGGGCACGGCCCAGCATCAGGCCGATCACGAGGGACACGAATCGACCAAACACGCTCACACCATGCAAATGGACGAAGCTTTTCACGGATACGGGGAAGTCTTGGGATACTATTTCCCGGACCCCGGACGATCCAGCACGAAAGATTGACGGTTCTCCGCCGCGACGCTTCGAGGGCCGATGCGGCGAGGATTCTCGACAAGCGGGCCGCACGAATACAGCGTGCCGACCATTCCCATGAATCGCAGACAGTTCCTTGAGCGGTCTTGGCTGGGCAGCCTGACCGTGGCTTCCGGATGCTCGCTCAGGCCGCCAGATGGCCGCGGACCGGAGCGCCTGTTTTTCACCGCGTCGGGCAAGACCTGTGTCATCGACTCGACGGGCCAGAACTTTGGTGAACTGGACGTCTCGGCCCCCGGTCAGGTGACCTGGCAGCCGGCCGGTTTCTTGGAAGACGGACGGGTACTCTTGCTGAGCATGGAGGCGCGCCGGGACGGTCCCGGCCGACCCTTCGACGAATACTACCACCAGACACCCACCCACGTTTGGGCTTACGATCTGCAGCGAAAATCGCTGGAAGAACTGGCCATGCGGGATCGCCTGGCGCCGTTTTATGCACCGCAACTGGTTCTTCAAGGCGGACGCATCCTCATGCAAGTGATCCGCACCCGACCCGGGCAAACCTTCAACATGCGTTTGGACGGTTCGGATGCCCGCGAGTTTACTGGCCCGGACGAAGGATTGCCCTACGGCTACAGCCTCAGTCCGGACGGTCAGCGCGTGGCCTTCCATCTGGCCAGTCGCGAAGGCTACCAGATCTGGACTTGCGACACCCACGGGGGCAACCGGGTGAAGGTCGCCGCCCAACCCGGTCATTTGTATTTCGGGCCCAGCTGGTCTCCCGACGGGCAATGGTTGGCCTTTCAAGACTGCCACGCCTCGGTCGATCCGGGACACGACTGGTCCGACGTCTGCGTGTGTCGCCCCGATGGGACCGGATTCCGGATACTCACCGAGGGTCAGTCCATGTGGTTCGGAGCCACCTACGGCACGGCAAGCCATCGCGGCGGCGGTTCCAATGTGCCCGTGTGGACGCACGATGGCCACATCCTCGCCCCCTTGCGCATCCCGGGCTC
>SYMJ01000223.1 GCA_005805505.1 Verrucomicrobiales bacterium
AATGGTTGCGCCTGAGTCTCGCTCTTCAAACCGTCAGCTGTATTCACCAACGTAGGACAACATTTTCAGCGGCTCATGTCTAGCCGTTTCTTTTACCCCCTACTCATCGACCATTCCTAACTACCAACCAAACGCCCTGGCCTGTCCCTCTTGAAGAGCCTGTCCCTCTTGAAGAGCCTGTCCCTCTTGAAGAGCCTGTCCCTTTTGAGGGGAATCGGATGAAATTGGTCTGGAAATGGTTTTGACAGTGCAAAGGAGGGAGGTACGTTGATTTGATTCCAGACGGAAATGGTCTGGTTCAAGAGTTCAAGGGTTCAAGGGATGCAAATCACCAAAGCAGGAGAATACGGGGTTTTAGGGCTAATTGCCCTTTCTCGCCGTCCTTTGGGTGAGGTGGTCATGATCGACATTCTCTGCGAAGAAGAGTGTGTCCCGAAAAGTTTTCTGGGCAAAATTTTCCAGAATCTCAGCAAGTCGGGCTTGGTGGGCTCGGCCCGCGGATCCGGTGGGGGCTTCTACCTCACCCGCCCAGCGTCTGACATTACGGTGCTGGAGATTTTGGAGTCCATCGAGGGGCCAATCGCTCTTCAGCGATGCCTCGAAATCGATGTGGGCTGTGAACACAGTAGTGGTTGTGCGCTGTGTGGCTTGTTGGCCGAGGTTCAGGAGCGGATGAGAGAAGTTTTTGCCGGCACAAGTTTGGCCACCTTGGCGGGACGCCACTTGCCCAATGGTCTGGTTCAGCAGGCCCGTTTGGTTCGAAACCCCAAGATTTCTTTGACGGCCTCTGAGGTGACCGTGACCTGCAGTCAGACGGAACCGCAGTGGCCCCAAGTCTAAATTAATTTCAATTTTATGAGCGAAACTTACACGTTATATAATTCCACGGTGATGGAGCACTTCATGAATCCCCGCAATATGGGGGATTTGAAGGATGCGGATGGTGTGGGTGAGGTGGGAGCCGCCGCTTGCGGAGATATCATGAAGATCTCCATCAAGATCAAGGACGGTCGAATTGAGGACGCCCGCTTCAAGACCTTCGGTTGCGGCTCAGCCATTGCCAGTTCGAGCATGGCCACGGAACTGATCAAGGGACGTACCATCGACGAGGCTATGTCCTTCTCCAACCAAGAGGTTGTAGACGCCCTCGGCGGGTTGCCTCCGGTCAAGATCCACTGTTCGGTCCTTGCCGAGGAGGCCCTCAAGGCGGCATTGGAAGATTATGTGAAGAGAAACCCTTCCGCGGCCGCCAAGGTGGCGACGACGGATTCGGTTGCTGCCTAATTTGTCAGCCTTCAGTGGCCTGCAGTCGGAGGAGGTTTCGACGACTGCAGGCTTTTTTAGTAATTTGAAGCCGTTCCCGGTCCATTGCTGTCGGCCCACCGGGGTTATTCTCAGCCAACTCTGCACCGTCTGATCCTCTGATTGTCCCACCCATGCGCCAGGTTTTCCTTGATCACCAGTCTGCGACTCCGGTCCTCCCGGAGGTTTTCGATGCCATGCGGCCGTACTTCACCGAGTACTTTGGTAATGCTTCCTCGCTCCACCAGCATGGTCTCCGGGTTCGGGATGCTCTGAAGCGCGCGCGGCAGCAAATGGCCGCATTGATTGGCGCCGATAGCGAAGAGGAGATTTATTTCACTTCGGATGGCACCGAATCTTCCAACTTAGCCATCAATGGCGCGGCCTATGCGAACGAGCGCAAGGGCAAGCACTTGGTGATTTCCGCGACGGAGCATCCGAGTGTGATGAACTCCTTGGATTTTTTGGAAAAGCAGGGGTGGACCTGCACTCGAGTCGGTGTGACGCCTCAGGGGATGATTCGGTTGGACGAACTCGAGGCAGCCATCACGCCCCAGACGGTGCTTGTGGCGGTGCACCATGTGAACCACGACATCGGTACTATTCAACCGATGCGTGAGGTGGGGCAAATTTGTACCACCAAAAACGTGCCCCTTTATGTGGACTGTGAGGCCAGTGCTGGGTGGTTACCCATCGATGTGAAGGAGTGGGGGGCGGCCATGGTGAGTTTCTCTCCCCATCGGTTCTACGGTCCCAAAGGGGTTGGTGTGCTCTATCGCAATCGCAAAGCCCGCATCGTCAGTATGATTCATGGCGGGGTGCAGGAAGGGGGGCGTCGGGCTGGCACCGAGAATATTCCCGCTATCGTGGGTGGCGGAGTGGCCGCAGAAATTGCTCAGGAACGGCTGACACAACGGGTTGCGCACGTGGCTCCTTTGCAGAAACGTCTTTGGGAAGGATTGAAGCTGAATGTTCCTTACATCCAGCTCAACGGCTCGGAACCGGGCCCCGATCGCATTGCGACTAATTTGAATCTTTCCACCGAGTTCATCGAGGGCGAGGGCCAGTTGTTGCTCTGCGATATGAACGGAATCGCCGTGGCGAGTGGGTCTAGTTGCGTGAGCAAGAGTCTCAAGGTGTCCCATGTCCTGGGAGCCATTGGCTTGGATCATGCACTGGCACAAGGGAACATCATTATGACTCTTGGCGAGGTCAATACCGAAGCCGACATCGACTACGTGGTTGAAACCTTCGCCAAGATTGCCTCCAAGCTCCGGGGGATGTCCCCGATGTGGGATGAATTTGAACACGGTGTGATCGACTCGGTCATTGCACCCACCGGTCGTGGAAAGTCCTTTAGCCAGCATGCGGCGGAAGTGTCTGGAAAGCCAGCGCACTAGACTCGATCCGCAGAGGTGCAATCCCTTGATCAGAGGCCGTTTTCGTGAGCACCTTCACTGATTTGCACAATTTGATTCCTGCAATAATATTCCGTTTATGACCATAAATATGACTTTGGTTCATGCCTTGACCGTTTCGGCCTTCTTGCTGGTTCCTGCTGCGGTGAATGCTGCCACTCCGTCAGAGTTGCGAGCGGGTGCCTTGAAGGTGCTAGAGCCGATTCCTGAGAAAATGCCGGGGAGCGAAAACGACACTCCGGCTCGTGTAAAACTGGGTCGGGACTTGTTTTTTGAGAAGAAACTCTCGGCCAACAATACCCAATCTTGCAACTCCTGCCATGCGGTGGATCACAACCGTGGCGGCGTCGACAATGAGCCAACTTCTCCGGGTGCCTTCGGCAAGCGGGGTGGTCGCAATTCACCGACAGTGCTCAACGCCGGCTTCCATATTGCTCAGTTCTGGGATGGTCGCGCCAAGACCTTGGAGGATCAGGCCAAGGGCCCCGTGCTCAACCCCGGTGAAATGGGCATGCCTAGCGAGGCGGCGGTGGTCGAGAAGCTTAAAGCTGAGAAGAAGTACGTCGGAGCCTTCAAGAAGGCGTTTCCGGGCGAGTCTGATCCGGTTACTTACGACAATTTTGCCAAAGCCGTCGGCTCATTCGAGCGAACCCTCCGTACGCACGACCGATTTGATGATTTTCTTAAAGGTGACAACAAGGCTCTCACCGCTGCCGAACTAAAGGGACTCGACACCTTCTTGTCGATCGGTTGCACCACCTGCCATACAGGTCCTCTACTCGGAGGCAACGACTACAAGAAGCTCGGAATCCTCAACGCCTACGAAAACACTGCGGACAAGGGGCGTATGGAGGTAACGAAGGAAGACTACGACGAATTCGTTTTCAAGGTGCCTAGCCTACGCAACGTCGCCCTGACTGCGCCGTACTTCCACGACGGCACCCAGAAGACTTTGGAGCAAACGGTCCAGAAGATGGCTTGGTTGCAATTGGGCAAGAAGCTCTCCGCCGAAGAAACGAGCGACTTAATAGCCTTCCTCCGGGCGCTTTCCGACAAAAAGCGGTCGGTCGTCGCGGCTAAGTGAACCGCTGACGAATTTATCTCAGGGGTGGAGCCGTCCTTTCGGATGCTCCACCCCGTTTTTACAACGGCTAAGACCCTCGTATTTCGAACAAAATCATCCATGGTAACCATTCTAGAGTCCTCCGTGATGGAAGCGCTGCGCACGGTCAAGTACCCCGGATATAGCCGGGATATCGTCTCCTTCGGATTGGTGAAAGGGGTTCAGATTGACGGTGGCGCAGTGGGAGTGCTTCTTGAATTGACCACTCCGAATCCGGAGATCGGCAATCAAATCGCCGATGCAGCCAAGGTCGCATTGCGGGACCAGATCGAGGGAATCACTGACGCCCATGTGCAGGTCCAGGTACCGACGTCGACCTCGGCGGTTTCGGCTACTCCGGCCAATACCGGGGTTGCTCAGCGCAATCGCATGCCGGGAGTTCGTCGGGTGGTTGCGGTGGCTTCGGGCAAGGGAGGGGTAGGAAAGTCTACTTGCTCGGTCAATTTGGCGTGCGCCTTGGCGCGAGCTGGATTGCGGGTAGGCCTTCTGGATTGTGACATCTACGGCCCGAGCATTCCGCTGATGATGGGTATCCAGGAGCGGCCCACCCTCACCGATGATGAGCGCTTGGTGCCACCGGTGCGCCATGGGGTGAAGCTCATGAGCATGGGCTTTCTCATTGATCCAGAACAGGCCGTCATCTGGCGGGGACCGATGATCCAGAAAACCATCCATCAGTTCATTAATCAGGTGGCGTGGGGTGACTTGGACTACTTGTTGGTGGATTTGCCGCCGGGCACCGGCGATGCCCAGTTGTCCTTGTGCCAGTCGGTGCCGCTAGATGGAGGCGTCATCATCACTACACCGCAGGAAGCCTCCTTGGGAGTGGTTCGCAAGGGGATGTCGCTCTTTGAGAAGGTTCAGGTTCCGATCCTAGGCATCGTGGAGAACATGAGTGGTTTCCGTCTCGCCGATGGAACACGTGTGGACATCTTCGGACATGGCGGCGGGCGTCTTGAAGCCGAGCGCAAAGGAGTCACGTTCCTAGGAGAAATTCCGTTGGTTGTCGCGATCCGCGAGGGCGGGGATCGTGGCGAACCAGTGGTGGTGGCCGACCCGATGGGTGAGGCGGCCCGGGCTTTCTCAGCGGTGGCTGCCGGGTTGCAGCAATGCTTTCCGGGCGGCTGAGCTTGGGGAGATCTTAGGCTGAAAACCTTGGGCATTGCCGACTAGGCCTGCTGCAGCAATCCTACAACCGTGTTTCGTGAACTGGGCAAGATGCTGGTGCTTTTTGGGGCGACCCTGAGGGCATTGCCGAGAATTTTCCGCTATCGGCGCAATTTGGCCGAGCAGTTGTTCGAGATTGGTAACGCCAGTCTCTTCATGGCGTGCGTGCTCTCGCTCTTCATTGGCGGCGTGTTGTCGTTGCAGGCGGGGCCATTGCTGGCCCAGCGAGGTCTCGGTTCCATGTTGGGCGGCTTGGTGGGTGCCTCGCTGGCCAAAGAACTGGGGCCGGTGATGATGTCGATCCTCATCGCGGGTCGCATCGGTTCGGCCATGGCGGCCGAGTTGGGATCCATGAGGGTTTACCAAGAGATCGATGCTCTGCGCACCCTGAACATCGACCCGGTCGAGTACCTCGTGCTGCCTCGGGTCGTCGCCATATCACTGGCACTGCCCTGCCTGCTGGTGTTTTCTCTGCTCATTGGTTCAGCTGGCGGCGCCTTCGTGGCGGCTCTCAACCCAGAAGTGGCGGTGTCGGCAACGGCCTTCTTCAACAGTCTCAAGGCGACCCTGGAACCGCGCGACATCATCCATGGTTTAATTAAAACATTCCTTTTTGCCGTCACGGTAGGAGTGGTCTGCTGCAATCAGGGCCTCGACACGATGGGCGGCCCCCGCGGAATCGGGCGCAGCGTCACCAAGGCGGTTGTGAACTCAATCGTGTTCATTCTAGTGCTCGACTATGTCATCACTCGGATGCTCTTGCCGTTCACCCAGGCCTCGATGGCGGGAGGGTTTTAAAATCCATGACTTCTGCGAAGATCGCTGAATCCGGCGTGGCCGTCCGAGTCCACCAACTCCGAAAATCGTTTGGGTCTCAGATCGTTCTCGATGGCGTCGACCTTGAGATCCAACCCGGGGAGATTTTTGTTCTGATGGGGCCGAGCGGCTCCGGGAAATCGGTATTGCTTCGCCATTTGATCGGACTCGAGACGGCCGATTCAGGCGAGATTTTGCTCAACAACACGCGTATCGAGGACGAAGGCATTCGCGATCGGTTCCGCTTGGCGATGGTGTTCCAGAGCGGAGGTTTGCTCAACTCGCTCACGGTGGGTGAAAATGTCGGCCTTTATCTGTCCGAACACCGCCTGAAACCCGCGGCAGAGATTGAGCGGATCGTTCAAGAGAAACTGGCGTTGGTGCATCTGGGGCCGAAGGATTCCCTGAAGTATCCGTCGGAACTTTCGGGCGGCATGAAAAAACGAGTAGCCATTGCTCGGGCACTGGTGATGGAGCCGCAGGTTGTTCTCTACGATGAGCCGACCAGTGAATTGGATCCGCTGGTCGCAGTGACGGTCGGACGAGAAATTGTGCGGGCCAATGCCGTGACCCGAGCCACTACGCTGGTGGTGACCCATGATCGCGACCTCGCTTTCGGTATTGCCAATCGTATCGCCTTCCTCAGCGAAGGGCGGATCGTGGCCGTGGGCACGCCGGAAGTAATTCGTGCTTCGCAAGATCCGTTGCTCCGTCGTTTTCTTTCCGCCGATTTTACTCGGGATTGAACGGTTGCCCCGATTTTCCGCCCTCACTCGTCTCGCTGAGTGAGTCACCACTGGCTCCGGTTCGAACGGCTAGATAGCATGGGTCCATGCGAGGATTTTTCTCTTGGATCAGTCCATGGCTGTTGGGGGGTATCGCAGCATTGGCGTTGAAGGCTGATGAGGCTCGGTTGTTGCGGTTTCCCTCTCTGAATGGAAATCGGGTGGTGTTCACCTATGCCGGTGATTTGTACACCGTCTCGGCCTTGGGAGGGGTGGCCCGACGACTGACCTCCGACCCGAAAGGCTTCGAAATGTTCGCGCGCTTTTCGCCCGACGGCAAAACGCTGGCTTTCACCGGGCAATATGACGGCAATACTGAGGTCTATGTGATGCCTTCCGAGGGGGGTGAACCCCAGCGGCTCACCTATACCGCGACCCTGGAACGGGACGATGTCTCGGACCGGATGGGCCCCAACAACATCGTCATGGCTTGGAAGGACAATGAGACGGTGGTGTATCGCTCGCGCCGGAACCACTGGAACCCGTTCAAGGGTGAATTGACCCTGGCCCGTCTCTCGGGTGGCGTTCCAGAAGTTTTGCCGGTGCCGCGCGGCGGTTGGTGCAGTTTCTCGCCGGATGGTCGGCAGATGGCCTATAATCGAGTGTTTCGTGAGTTTCGTACCTGGAAGCGCTACCGAGGCGGCCAGGCCGATGAAATCTGGTTGCACGATTTTGGGACGGGTCAGACCACCCGGCTGACCACCGATCCGGCTCAAGACCTCTTCCCCATGTGGCACGGAGATCAGATGTACTTTGTCTCGGAACGCGAGGAGTCCCATCAAGCCAACCTCTACGTGATGGACATGAAAACTCGGAAGCCCCGCCGACTGACCGAGTTCACGGAATTCGCCGTCAAGTTCCCCTCGATGGGTGACACGGGCATCGTCTTCGAGAATGGCGGATATTTGTACCGCCTCGATTTCCAGACAGAGAAAGCGGTGCGGATTCCGGTGGAGATCCATGAAGACTTGGCGATCGGCCGCGGTGGTTTACGAGATGTCAGCAAGGAGACGACCGCCTATGAGGTGGCTCCGGACGGCGCGCGTGTGCTCGTTGGTGCGCGAGGGGACGTGTTCACGGTGCCGGCCAAGAACGGGGCCACCCGCAACCTGACGCAATCACCTGGGGTGCATGAGCGCAATGCGGTGTGGTCTCCAGACGGCAAATGGATCGCCTATGTCAGTGACCAAAGTGGCGAGGATGAGATCTGGATCCGGCCGCAAGAGGGATCGGGTGAACCACGTGCGCTGACCTCTGGAGCCGACACCTACAAGTACGAGATCGCCTGGTCGCCTGATTCCAAACGCATCGCCTGGACCGACAAGCTCAACCGACTCCAATTCGTTGAGGTGGAGTCGAAGCAGGTGACTCCGGTGGCCAAATCAGACGCCTTCGAAATTCGCGATTTTGTCTGGTCGCCAGACAGCCAGTGGTTGGCGTTCACGCAGCCCGAGGTGCGCCGATTTGCCAACATCTACCTCTACGGGTTGGTACAGAAAAATCAGGTCCAAGTCACCGATGGGTGGTTCGATGTGGGTTCGCCGGAATTTAGCAGTGACGGCAAGTACCTCCTCTTCGTCTCGGAACGCTCGTTCAATCCCTCCTACGGCCAGACGGAGTGGAACCACACTTACAGCGACATGGAGCGGATCTACCTGGTCACATTGGCCGCTGCCACGAAGTCACCCTTGGCTCCGAAGTCCGACGAGGTGAAACCGCGCGACGACAAGGCGGCGGTCAGCGGCACCGAGGCCAAAGCGGCTTCCGACAAAGACAAGGACAAGGACGGAGACGTGGGCAAGGCCGCCAAGCCCTCCAAGGTGGTGGTGACCGTGGACGTCGAGGGGTTAACTCAGCGCATCACCGTGCTGCCACCTTCGGCCTCGAATTACGGATCGCTGTCCTCGGTGGGCGACAAGCTGTTCTATCTGAAGAAGGGCAAGCTCCACCTCTTCGACCTAGAGAAGGAAAAAGAAACGGAGTTGGGCGAGGTGGCAGGGTTCCGGGTCTCGGCCGACCGCAAGAAGATGCTGGTCAAGGTGGGCTCAGATTTGGCGATTCTGGATCTTCCTTCCGCCAAGCTCGATCTCACCGATCGCAAGCTGAGCCTGAGTGACCTGAAGGTGCGTCTAGATCGCCGTGCGGAGTGGAACCAGATTTACAACGAATGCTGGCGACAGATGCGGGATTTTCTCTTCGATCCGAAGCTGCACGGCGTGGACTGGGCGGGCATGCGCCGCCGTTATGAGCCCTTGCTGGCACACGTGCAGCATCGGGCCGACCTGACCTTCATTATCGGGGAGATGATCGGCGAGTTGAACATCGGACACGCCTATGTGGGCGGCGGCGATTTGCCCAAGCCGGAGCGCATTCCCTTGGGGTTGCTCGGGGCTGTCATCCGGCCCGATGCCAGTGGTTATTTCCGCATCGAGCGCATTCTCCGCGGACACAACTGGGACTCCAAGTACCGCAGTCCGCTGACGGAGATCGGTGTCGAAATCCGCACCGGCGACTACATCCTGGCTGTTCAAGGGCAATCCACCCGGAGCATGACGGATTTGTACTCGGCCCTGGTGGGTACGGCCGGCAAGCCCGTGGTTTTGCGGGTGAATCGGGAACCTAAGGAAGAGGGAGCGCGCGACCAGACAGTGATTCCCACGGCGGACGAACATCCGCTTTACTACCTCGATTGGGTCTTAGGCAACATTGAGAAGGTGGAGAAGGCCAGTGGCGGCAAGATCGGCTATGTGCATGTGCCGGACATGGGGGTTCCGGGACTCAACGAGTTTGCCAAGTTCTACTATCCGCAGCTCCACAAGGAAGCACTGGTAGTCGATTGCCGCGGCAATGGCGGCGGGAACGTCTCACCGATGATCATCGAGCGCCTGCGGCGTGAACCGGCGATGTGGACGGTGGCGCGCAACGGCTCGGTGAACGTGGATCCCAGCGGTCAGGTGTTGGGGCCCAAGGTGCTGCTCATCGACCAGCACAGCGCCAGCGATGGTGACATCGTCGGCTACCGCTTCCGGAAGCATCGGTTGGGTCCGATCATCGGTCAGCGCTCGTGGGGCGGGGTGGTGGGCATCCGGGGCAGCTTGCCGTTGCTGGATGGAGGCATTCTGAACCGGCCCGAGTTCAGCCGCTTCGACCTCGAGGCCAAGGAATGGATCATGGAAGGCACCGGAGTGGAGCCGGACATCGAAGTGGACAATGATCCCACCCGCGAGTTTTCCGGCACCGACGACCAACTCAACCGCGCTATCGCCGAGCTAAAAAAAGCGATGGAAACCAAGCCGGTGAAGATCCCGCAACCGCCGGCCTATCCTAATAAATCGAAGTGAGGGACGGGATCTCCGGGGGGGCACCAAAACGGCTTTGCCCCAGTCCGGATCGGACGCGTGTTTTCTGTTGCGGGCGAGGCGGTGGCCTATTGCCCAAGGAGCCCGCGTACCGAGAAGTCCCAGCTTGATCCTTTCGGCGCGGGGATTCCGGATTCGAGGCGTTTCTCGGCGGGAGGCTGAACGGGGTCCCGGAGTCGATCACTTCGGGGTCGAGGCCGCCTTGCGGACGATCCGAGACGGGCGGTGTTCTGGGAAATCGCGGGCATAGCGGTCCCGTAGTGCCTGAGGATCGGACTTCATCAGGTAGATGCGGCCACGGATTTGTTTAGTTTCACCAGGTTGCAGGCCTCCGAGGCGTAGGTCTGAGTGAAGGCATCGAATGACCCCTTGGAAGAGTTCCTGATAAGGCTCCCAGGCCGTGGCGAAGATCCATTGGCCGTCGCCGCTGAAGGCCCCAATCAACCCATCATCGGGCACCACCGGACTCAGAGGGCGCGGGTTCACATCGGTGCGGGGGACGTGGAGAGGACACCAGGTTTGCCCAGGAACATACCGCGCGGCTTTGACCCACGGCTGGATTTCAGGAAAACGTGTGACGCGGTTGCTCAAGATCAGGAAACACTGAGGCAGGTAGTCGTCGAGATTCGTGCTGGAGGCCGGAAAGCCGGTAAAATTTCCTAACCGCACGCAGGCTTGCGCCCAGTGGGCCTCGGAGCGTTTCGGACCGGGGTTGTGGGCCACCAATCGGAAGTCCACATCATCGCTCCCCGCGCGGATGGTGTGAACGACCACCACCCCGTCTGCCAAAGTGTCTCGGAGTTTCAGGGTTTTTCGATCGGCGCTCAGGCTAATTAATTCGGCTCGGTGCGGGATGACCGTGTGCTTCACCCAATCCGCCTCGGTGGATCCAGCCCGGCAATAGGCCTCCAGGTAGTTTACCTCGATCACCTTGCCCGGCAGGTGATCCCCCTCGATGTAGAGCCAATGCGGCGCCTTGAAGCGCAGCGTCAGCGAGTCGGCCCGGCCCAAGGGCAGCAGCACCAACAGAAAGATTGAGACGCCTAGCCACCTCAAAGGGGACAGGTGGTTTGGCCGGTGGGCCTGCGTGATCGGGGTCATTCCCGGGAGCCTTCACACCCATCAGCCCAAGGCAAGTGGGCGCGTCGATTTTTCGGCGGACGAGTCCGTCGCTCCCCGAATCCTGTAGCAACACGGGGGGCGGGTCGGTGCCAACGTCTCATCGCAGAACTGCGGGCGGCTCGCCCGAGGTGCCGCGTGGTCTGCCGGTCGCGCTGCGGGCATCTTGCTGCGGGCCCGGTGCGGGATCGGGCGGCGGGATCCGGTGTCCGTGGAGGATTCCTGGTCCATCCCCCGAGTCGACGGGGATTCAATCGTGCGGGCGACCACGACCTTCCGTCGGTGGTCCGTATTCGAGGTCGGGCCCGCCGGCACACGTTTCCTGATTGTAACCGCAGCGTTCGCCCGGACAGGAGCCCCATGGTTCAAGATATCCACCGTAAGATCAGCGCCCCGACGCCC
>SYMJ01000224.1 GCA_005805505.1 Verrucomicrobiales bacterium
CTCGAACATGATGGCGAAGTGGTACCAGACATCGAGCCAGCGTCCGTGAGTCACTTGGGAGAATAAATTGGCCATGCCGACGGCCAGCGTGGCGGCTCCTCCGGTCCGTCCATAGAGCGAACTCTCACCCACCTGTCGAGCCAGCGAGTCCATCACTCCGGGATCCAGAGTGAACCCCGTTGCCCGAACCTTGGCCACGGTGTCTGCGGCGATGGCGGCCGCGTCGGCACCCGTGCCGGCGATGTTAATTGCCAGGTAGACACCAGGTTCGAGGGTGCAGGCCGCGATCAATGCCATGATGGCCACCAGCGATTCCAAGAGCATGGCCCCGTACCCGATGGGGCGGGCGTAGCTCTCACGAGTGATAATTTTCGGGGTGATACCGCTGGCGATGAGCGTGTGGAAACCACTGATGGCCCCGCAGGCAATGGTGATGAAGCAGAATGGAAACAGCTTGCCCGGGACTACGGGGCCCGAACCGTCGATGAAGGCCGTCAGGGCGGGCATCTTGAGGATGGGCAGCACCAACAGCACGCCGGCGGCCAAGGCGAGGATAGTGCCGAGCTTCATGAAGGTGCTGAGGTAGTCTCGCGGCGCGAGCAGTAACCAGACGGGCAACACGCTTGCGGCGAAACCGTAGAGCACAATGGCCCAGGCCAGGGGTTCGGCCGAGAAGGTGAAGACTTTTGCGAGCGCTGGGTTGCTGTGGATCCATTGACCTCCCAAGACGGCCGCGATTAGCAAGAGGACGCCGAGCGCCGAGCCCTCCAGGGTTTTGCCGGGTCGGACATACCGCAGGTACAGGCCCATGAGGAGGGCGATGGGGATGGTCGCCCCGACCGTGAAAACGCCCCATGGACTTTCGGCGAGCACCTTCACGACAACCAACCCGAGCACCGCCAGGAGGATGATCATGATCGACAGGATCGCCACCAGGGACAGTGCACCCAGAAAAGGATTCAATTCGTCCTTCATCATTTGCCCTAAGGAACGGCCGTTGCGGCGCATGGATGCGGCTAGGATGAGGAAGTCTTGGGCTGCACCGCCAAGGATGACTCCAATTAGGATCCACAGGGTTCCGGGAAGGTAACCGAACTGGGCGGCGAGCACGGGGCCCACGAGGGGGCCGGGGCCGGAGATGGCGGCGAAGTGGTGCCCGAAGACGATCCAGCGGTGGGTCTTTACGAACTCTCGTCCATCTTCATGGCGTTCACAGGGCGTGGCCCGCCGATCGTCCAGCATCAGGACTTTGGCGGCGATCCAGCGTGAGTAAAACCGGTATCCGATGGCGTAGGTGCATAAGGCTGCTACCAGGATGTAGGCCGAGCTGACCGGTTCTTGACGATGGGTCGCCAGAATGAAGTAGGCGAAGGCTCCTAGCCCCGCCACTAGGGTCCAAGCCAATCCGCGCCCGAGGAAATGCATGAGGCCAAGGGTGCCAAAAGCGCCCAGAATCCTCCTACGAAAACTTGCGCGGAAACTTCACCTCGAAAGCCAGGCGGATCTCGATAGCCTCCCCTCCATGATTCCCCGAACAAGATTGGTCTCAGGGTGCCTATTGTGGGCCTGTATGTTGGTTGTTTCCGTTCAGGCTCAGTTGCGGGTGGGGCTTTTCGATATGGATGCCACTCCGCCCGTCGGATCGCGCTTGGCATACGATCCGGTCACCAACGTCTGGGACTTGGGCCTGCGGGCCCGAGGCGTCGTGATCCTGGGGAAGGATCGTCCCGTGGTTCTCTGTGCCGTCGATTGGATCGGTATCGGCAACGAGGGTCACGATGCGTTTCGGCAGCAACTGGCCACGGCGGCGGGGACGACCGTAGACCGGGTGGCGGTCCATTCGCTGCATCAGCATGATGCGCCCGAATGTGATTTCGGTGCAGAGAAGATCCTTCGCGAAGCTGGGGTTAGCCCATGGAATTACGAGGGAACCTTCGCCCGAGAGCTCTTGGGTCGACTCAGCAATGCGGTGGCTCGCGCTGCCGCCCAGGCTCAGCCTTTTAACCAGGTGGGCACCGGGCAGGCCGAGGTACGCGAGGTGGCTTCCAATCGGCGAATCTTTGGTCCTGACGGCAAGGTGCGGACCGTGCGCTACACGGCTACAACCGACCCTGCTCTGCGGGCGGAACCCGAGGGAGTCATCGACCCCATGGTGTCTCTGGTAAGCTTCTGGAATGACGAACGTCCGGTGGCGGTCTTGAGCTACTATGCCACCCATCCCCAGAGTTATTATCGCACGGGCATCGCCAATCCGGATTTTCCGGGAGTCGCCCGCTTTCTGCGCCAGATCGCCGTGCCCGAGGCGTTGCACGTTCACTTCAACGGGGCCGGTGGCAACATCGGGGCTGGCAAGTACAACGACGGATCGCCAGCCAACCGCCGGATCCTCGGAGAACGCCTGGCCGATGGCATGCGTCGGGCCTGGGAGACGACTCGGCGCGAACCGGTGACCACCAACGACTTGCGTTGGCGATTCGAACCGGTGGCGTTGCCTGTGTCCCGGCATTTGGACGAAGACCGACTGGTGGCCCAGTTGAAGGGGCGTGAGGCTAGCTTCCTGACGGCCAATGGGGCGGGGCGCCTAGCTTGGCTGCGCCGAGCCAAGGCGGGGCACCAGATCGACATCGGATGTCTGGCACTCGGACGAGCTCGGATTCTGCACATGCCCGGTGAACTTTTTGTGGAGTACCAATTGGCGGCCAAGGCGGAACGGAAGGATTTGTTTGTCGCCATGGCCGCCTACGGCGACTACGGCCCTTACTACATCGGCACCTCGGTTGCCTACACCGAGGGTGGGTACGAGACAGAACCGAGGTCTTCGAATGTGGCACCCGAAGTGGAGTCGGTCCTGATGGGGGCCATCCGGAAGTTGTTGCGGGATTGAAGTTGGCGAAAAGGACCAGCTTCCTGAAGGGCAAACCGAGGCGACCAGAAGGATTATCCCACAACGCGAGGTTTGACAGGTCGACCAAGTCGGCTTAGGCCTCAGGGGCAATCGTTGGTTCAAAACTGTCAAATTTCTATAAATTATGCCTATCGCTGTCGGATCCGCCGCGCCTGATTTCACCCTCAAGTCCAAGACCTCGACCGGTCTAGTTGATGTGAAGCTCAGCGCCAATTTTGGCTCTAAGAACACCGTCCTGTTGTTCGTTCCTTTGGCTTTCACCGGAGTCTGCACCCAGGAGCTGTGCGACATCACGGCCGGTCTCTCGCAGTACACCGGTCTCAATGCGGATGTCATCGGCATCAGCGTTGACAGCCCCTTTGCGCAAGAGGCTTGGGCCAATCAGAGCAAGATCGGCATTCAGTTGGTCAGCGACCTGAACAAGGAAACAACCAAGGCCTACGGGGTGCTGTTCCCGATGTTGGCCGGTGTGGGTGACACCTCGGCTCGCGCCGCGTTTGTCATCGGTAAGGACGGCACGGTCCATTACGCTGAGCAAACTGCTACGCCGAAGGACCTGCCCAACTTCGAGGCCGTGAAGGCTGTGTTGGCCCAGTTGCAATAAGGTCTCAGGGTAACCCGCTCGGTCATTGGCCGAGTGTTTTCAAGGGGCGGAATGGGCGACCATTCCGCCCTTTCCATGGTGCGCCCGGCACTCAGAGGTCACTCCCTAATGCCCTTCAAATTGAAGGGTTTCGCCACAGGTTTCCCTGAGAGAGTAAAAGTCACCCTGAGGACCTTTTTTTAAGCCGAAACGATTTTAGTGAGATGTGTGATGCTTGGCGGGTCCTCTTCCGCAGGGGTTTTTCTCCTAGTCTTGCAAAAAAATGGCCCAGCAATGACTTCGCTCCCCACTGAATCCTTCCGAATAAGGGTTCATTTCTGTGGATAATGAATGAAATCTCCCAGCAGAATGAACCACTAGGAAAGCGACGAGCGGTAAAAATCTTTGGGCCGATGCCCAGAAGTCCGTCCGTTTTACGGTTTGACCCGGTTTTCCTGCAGCCATTAGTTTCGGCGGCTCCGCAGACTCAGCAAATTTTATGATCGGATCGATTCGCAAACATTCGAAATGGCTCTGGGCCATCATCGTCACCGCGGTCATCTCCAGCCTCGTTATCTGGAGTGATGCCAGTGGCAGTCGGAACTCTTTTGATTTCGGTGGCTCCGATTTCGGAAAGCTCTACGGACGACCGATCACCCGTGATCAGTTGCTCAAGGCCCGCTCAGCGGCAGCCGTGGATGAAGCACTGCGTGGTGGTCGCACCCGCGGAGCCTCCACCGACAACGAGCGTCAGGTCGCCGAGTTGATGGTGCTTCAAGCCAAGGTGAAGGAAATGGGTATCCAGGTGAGCGATGACGCCGTGGGCAAGTACCTGCGGGAGAATTTCAAGGACCCCAGCACCGGAGTCTTCAACTACGACGCCTTCATACAGAACCTCCGGCAGCGCGCCCGGATCGACGAGGCCACGTTCCTAGAGCACATCCGCCAGCAGGTGGCCATTCAGCACTTGGTTGAGACGGTTGGGGCCGCCTCCCGTTTGGTGACGCCGCGCGAGGTGGAGGCCGACTATCGCCGCGACAACGAGCGCTGGGTGACGAAGGCCGCTCTCTTCAGCGTGTCCAACCGTGTGGCCAGTATCACAGCCAAGCCGGAAGACCTCAGCAAGTTCTACAGCAACCGCATGGCCTACTACCGCATCCCGGAGCGCTCGGTGCTGGTGTATGTGCGCTTCGATGCGACCGACCACGTTGCTGAGGCCGAGGCCATGATCGCCAAGGAGCCGGGCTTCACCAATCGTCTGGAGGATTTCTACAAGCAACGCGGTGCCGATACGTTCCGCGATGAGAACGAAAAGGTGCTGAGCAAGGATGCCGCCTTACGCAAAATCCGTGATGAGGCTTCCTCTCAGGGCGCTCTGGGTCTGGCCCGCCAGGCAGCCGTTCGTTTCAATGACGAGTTGGGTAACCTGACCAACGTGACAGCCTCGTCGTTTGCCATGACGGCCGCCAAACTGAAGGTGCCTTTGCGCAGCACCACCCCGTTCCGCGCGGGTGAGCGCATCGTCGGTTTGGAGAGTGTGCAGGCTTTGCCTCAGCGTGTGGCAGGCCTGAACGCCGAAACGCCCTACACAGAACCTTTGGACGGTGAGGGTTTCGTGGTAATTCCGATGCTTCAGACCAAACTTGCCCCGGAGATTCCATCCTTTGCGACGGTCCGCGAGCGGGTGCTTCAAGACTACAAGATGGATCGCGCCCGCGCGTCGGCCCGCGAGGCAGGTGAAAAGTTCCAAGCGACAGCCACGGCTGGCCTGAACTCTGGAAAGCGCTTTGCCGACATCGCTTCGGCCGAGAAGGCCTCGGTAATTCCTGTTCCGGAATTTACGACCGCGGCCCAGAACGTCGCAGGTCTCGATTCCCGCTTGAACCTCTACCTCGTGCGCAACGCCGCGACGAGCGCCAAGTCCAATGGGGTCTCTCGCTACACGGAAAGCACCGATGGGGGGTTCGTTCTGTACTTGGAGAAGAAGGAGTCGGTGTCCGATGAAGTCGTGAAGCAAGCCCTGCCTGCGGCTCTCATCGAAGCCCGGCAGCAGCGCCGCATGTCCGTGTTCCAGTCTTGGTTCTCCTCTGAGTTCCAGAAGTCGGGAGCCTTGGCTGCGAGGACGCCTTCGACCTTGTCTGGCGTTCCGCCCGCCCAATGAAGGCCCCTAGGCCGGTCATCAAACTCTCCGCACCGGTGACCGGCCAGTTCTGGCCCGTCCCGGTCGTATACGAAGACGCTCGCCTGCTGGCCATAGACAAGCCGGCGCGGTTACTGACATCTCCAGACCGCTACGATCCGCAGCGCCCAAACCTCATGAAACTGCTCCATGCGGGCGTTGAGCGTGGGGTGGAATGGGCGGCGAGTCGGAAGTTGGACTATTTAGCTAACGCCCACCGGTTGGATTTCGAAACCACGGGCGTTCTGTTGCTGGCCAAGGACAAGCCAGCGTTGGTCCACTTGGCCAACCAGTTCGGTGGTGCGAGGCCCGAGAAGACCTATGTGGCACTGGTGCCTGGCAATCCGGAGCAGGACGAGTTCGAGGTGGATCTCAAGTTAATGCAGGATCCCCGCCTGACGGGCATGATGCGCTGGAACAAGGACGGCAAGAAGGCCTTCACGCGTTTTCGGGTCTTGGAGCGGTTCCGTGGCGTGACCCTGTTGTCCTGCCATCCCGAGACGGGGCGAACCCATCAAATCCGGGTTCACCTGAAGTTTGCGGGTTTTCCCATTTACGGAGATGAGTTTTACGGGGATGGACGTCGACTGTTCCTCTCGGCCCTAAAGCCATCTTACCGTCTCAAGGAAGGGCAGGAAGAGCGCCCCCTGACGCCATCGCTCGCCTTACATGCATGGAAGTTGACTGTAGTTCATCCGGACGACGAGCGGCGGGTCGAGATAACGGCACCTTGGCACGACGACCTAGAGGTAGCCCTCAAGTACCTCCGCAAGTTCGGTAAATAGTCATCATGCCACGGCCTCCCGGATGACTGGGAATCCGTGTTGTTGACTGCGCTGTTTGCTTTCCAATGGACGGGCTTCGGACTTCAATTGTCTTTAAACCGTGAGTTACCAGGTCATCGCCCGAAAATACCGTCCCCAGCGTTTTGCAGACGTGGTGGGGCAGGAACATGTGACCACCACCTTGGCCAATGCCATTCGTCTTGGGCGGATCGCACATGGCTATCTCTTCTGTGGTCCTCGTGGCACAGGCAAGACCACCTTGGCGCGCATCTTTGCCAAGGCGCTCAATTGCACCGGTGGACCCAGCGTTGAGTTTGACGAGGCCGACCCGAGGGTGAAGGAAATCACCGAGGGGCGCTCCTTGGACGTATTGGAGATCGACGGTGCTTCGAACAACGGCGTGGACCAGGTCCGTGAGCTGCGCGATACGGCCAAGTTTGCGCCAGCCTCGGGTAAGTACAAAATCTACATCATCGACGAGGTTCACATGCTCTCGACAGCGGCTTTCAATGCGCTGCTCAAGACGTTGGACGAGCCCCCGCCGCATGTGAAGTTCCTCTTCGCGACGACCGATCCTGAGAAGGTTCTGCCCACGATTCTGAGTCGATGCCAGAGGTTTGACCTTCGCCGAATTCCAGCGGCACTCATCGTCAAGCATCTGGCTTGGATCGCCGAGCAGGAGAAGGTCTCGATCGATGCGGACGCCCTCTTGGCCATCGCCCGCGGTGCGGACGGCGGCATGAGGGATGCTGAGTCAACATTGGACCAGTTGATCAGTTTCTGTGGTGAGCGCATTGTAGAATCCGATGTGTTGTCGATGTTCGGCTTGGCGGCCCGTGCTCAGCTCATGCATCTGGTGGACGCGCTTTTGGAAGGCGACATTGCCACCACATTGCGGCTTCTGGAGGAGCTGACCAGTTCCGGCAAAGACTTGGGGCGTTTGCTGGCGGACTTGCTCAATCATTTCCGCAATTTGTTGCTCTTTCAGGTTTCTGGGTCCGAGGCAGGTTTGCTCAATGTCAGTGAGGCCGAGATGGGAGCGCTGACTCGCCAGGCCAAACACATCGACGCGGACGCCCTGACTCGAGTGATGGAGGTGTTGAGTGCGGCCGAGGGGCGTCAGCGTGAGGTGGCTTCCAAGCGCATCTTCATGGAAGTGACTCTGCTAAAGGTCATCCAAGCCCGCGAGGCCACGAGCCTCGATGCCGTGCTCAAGCAATTGAAGGCGATGCGGGATCAGGTTCCGGCGGGTCCTGCGGTGGCGGTGCCTGCAGCGTCTGCAACGAAGGCAAACATCGCGGCCCCAGTGGCGCCGGCGGCCCTCATGGTTACCCCTACCGTGTTGGCCCCCACTGTGGTGTCCTCGCCGATCAACCCGCCGGCCTCCTCCGTCTCTTCGGTCCCAATTCCGAGTGGACCCGCCAAATCGGCCTCAGATTCGATGCCGTTGCTCTCGGAGAGTTCCCAGACGATCGAAGCGGTCTGGCAGGTATTGATGGCGCAATTGCCTCACAGTGAGGGACTCCTTCGGGCGGCACTGCAACAGAGTCGCGCGGAGAGTTGGTCACGAGATACATTGACCATCGCTCATCCCCCTGAAGCCTATCTCGATACGGCTCGGAACATTGGTACCCTGCAAACGGTGCTTCAGACCATCACCGGCAAGAGGGTGTCGTTGCGTTTCGTAGTCTCGGAGAGCCTTTCGGTTCCGGAGCCGGCTGCCTCTGGGGTGGGCCCTGCGGCCTCAGCCCGGGAAAGCGCCCGACCCTCAGCTCCCGAGGTCAAGCCAACGGAGGCCAAGCCCAAAGCGGGAGCGCCGGTTTTGTTGAACAAGGATGAATTCCTCAACGACCCGTTGATCCGTCAGGCATTGGAGGTGTTCAAGGGGCGGATCATGGAAGTTCGGGGCCCCTCTGAAGTCAGTTGACGTCTCCCGATTCCAATCATCGACCCCAAGGGTTGCCTCTGGTGAGATCTCTCGGCCAGACTGCAGTCAGACACGATAACAATTTTAGTTCGTAACCACACACTATGAGCAGCGTTGGAAAACTCATGCGGCAGGCACAGCGCATCCAGCAGCAGATGGAGACCGTTCAAGCGTCCATCGCCCAGAAGACCATCGAAACCACATCCGGTGGCGGAGCCGTGAAAGTGGTCGTTTCTGGAGATGGGCAACTGAAAGCCATTCACATCAACCCGGATGCGGTGAACAAGGACGACGTGGCATTCTTGGAAGATCTTTTGCTGACGGCGATCAACCAAGGACTTGCTCAGGCTAAGGAGGTCTCTAACAAGGAGATGGGTTCCGTGACCCAGGGATTTGGCCTTCCGGGGATGTTCTGAACCCGGATTGATGCGATGACCGAGTTGCCCCTTCCGATTCAGGCGTTGGTCCTCGCGCTCAAATCTTTGCCTGGGATTGGACCGCGTTCAGCCGAGAGGATGGCGCTCCATGTCATCCAGATGGAGCCAGAGCGGGTTCGAGTTCTGTCCGAAGCATTGATGTTTGCCCGCGAGCGCGTTGTCGCCTGCGAGCGGTGTGGGGGACTGACCGAGTGTCAACCGTGCCGAATTTGTGCGGATGGCCAGCGCGATGCTGGGTTGCTCTGTGTGGTCGAACGACCCACGGACATCTTGAGTTTTGAAAAATCCGGCTCCTTCCGGGGTAGGTATCACGTTTTGGGGGGTAAATTGAGCCCACTGGACGGTGTAGGCCCAGAAGATCTTCGGATCCGCGAGTTGGAAGCCCGCATGTCGGAGGGCCCTGTTCGCGAGGTGGTGGTGGCGTTGTCTGGGGATGTCGAGGGCGAGGCAACGGCCCACTACATCCGCCAACGTCTGGCCGGAGCCGGTGTACGCATCACCCGACTGGCTCAAGGGCTGCCGGCCGGAGCTGGTTTAGAATACGCTGACGAGCTCACCCTGAGCCGCGCCCTGGAGGGTCGGCGCGAATTTTCATGAAAGCCTCACGAGTACCGCAAGCCGTCGTTTTTGACCTGGGCAAAGTGCTTCTCGATTTCGATTACGGAATCCTTGCACGTCGCATGGCAAGCCAGTCCAGCCTCTCCGCCGAGGAGATCCTGACTGTGGTCAACCAGACCCCGCTTCTGCATCGCTACGAGACTGGCCTCATCAGCGACCGTGAGTTTTATGATGCCGTGGTTAAGGCGACCGGATTTCGTGGTATTGAAGAAGAGTTTCTGAATTGGTTCGGCGATATTTTCACTGAGATCATCCCGATGGTGGAGCTTCAGAAGGAGTTGGTTTGTAGGGGCGTTCCCACGTACGTTTTTTCCAACACCAATGCGCAGGCAATCCGCCACGTGCGCAAATCCTTTGCCTTCTACCGTCAGTTCACCGGAGAAGTTTTGTCCTACGAGGTTGGTTCCATGAAGCCAGACAGCCGGATCTATGAGGCTGTGGAGTGTGTCTCCGGATTCACCGGCAAAGACTTGCTCTATCTGGACGACCGTCCTGAGAATATCGCCGCTGGAGATTCCCGTGGATGGCAGGCATGGATTCACTCGGATCCCGTGGAAACGGTCTCCCGCGTCTCGGCCCTAATGGGGCTTTAAGCCTCATATCGATCGCCACTCGAATTCTTTTCGCCGAATCTGAATTTGGGACCTCCGATTCGCCCCCGCTAGATTTTGCGGTGGGCTCAATGGCGGAGGCGATCGCCCAACCAATGGTTCAGTGCGGTGCTGTCGTCGAGGTGCTGTTCGGCGGAGTGGGTCAACCAGCAGAAACCCGGTCCATAGGCTGGGCCGTTGGCCACGACGGCGTCGGATCGGCAGCTCTCCAACTGCGCTCGGGCGCGGTTCAAAACCTCGTCGCGCGTGCCATCGACTTCGTATTTCCAACCGGTGATCCATGCTCTCGGGTAGAGGTCGCGCAGTTGGGGTAAGATTTTTGGCGTGGGTTGGAGTTCGGTCAGGAGTACGCCGTCTCGGGTCGAATACTTGCCGGACTGCAGGCGCAGCAGTGTTCCGTCGGGCTCCCGGCGATAGACGGCGCCGATCTCAAAATCACCCACGGCCGCTGCGTGGAAAATGGCCACCGGTTCGGGGGTGGCATGGGCCTGGAAGCAGGCCAGGAGTTCGTGGCAGGTTCCGTATGGCTCGGTGGTGACGGCGTGCAGTGGGGGGGCTGCGGTGGCTGAGCGGCTGCGCAGTAGTAGGACGTCGTGGCCGCAGCCCGCGAGGTGATTGGCAAACTGGGTTCCCAGGGTGCCCGTCGAGTGGTTGGTCAATCGACGCACCGCATCCAGGGGTTCCACGGTGGGGCCCGCTGTCACGATGCAACGCATGGAGGTAGACCTTAGGGCGTTTGGCTGCCCGTTGCCACGGTGGCGTTGGCGCTTTTCCAGCCTGTGTCATTGCCGGTGCCGGGCACCGGTTCACAGGGCGCGCCGCAAGTTACCGGCGTAGCCGGTCATTTCTACGAAGGCGCGTCCAATTTTTTTGCCTTGGGCGTCGCGGACTCGGCAGGCGCCTTCCCAGTAGGGGATGCCTCCGATGCCGCCAGGCAGCTCTTGGTCGGCGCACAGGGGTTCGATCCGCAGGGTGGGGCCGGGACTGCCGTCGGACTCGGGGACACTGAGCAGCACGGCCGCCGGATAAACTCCGCCGGAACGCGGGCTTTTCCATTGGCCGTCTCCCAACCATTGGAATCTGTCCGAACCCCATTGAGACACTCGGCCGCTTTTGTCGATCCAAGCGACGGTGGAGAAGGGGTCCATGCTGCCGTCGTCGCGGCGCATCCGATAGGCCATGAGTTCGCGGCCATCAAAGAGCTGGATGCAGGTCCAGTCCCAGCCGACTTGCCCTTGGCCCAATTGGCTGCTGCTGATTTCGTGGTCCATCCAAGCTTCTCCCTCGATTCGCTCAGTCTTGGAGCTGGAGCCCCGTCGGAGTTCGCCGCTGACGGACATTCGCGAGAAGGTGAGGTAGTGGCTGGCGGCCGAAGGTTCACGGGCTTTGCGGGACACCCCGTTGGTTCCAAAGATGACGAGGGGTTTCTGGGGTCTCAGAGTCATGCGCCAGAAGAGGTCGGCTTGGATGCCGCCGCGCAATTCGAGGGTGAGTTTTCCGTCGGCATCGGGGCCTAGGTCTTTCAGAGACCAATTCCCGTTGCGGAGTTGGAGTTTTCGGGTGTCGGCCTGGGCGTCCCAGCCTCGTCGGTTCAGGCGTTCTTCATGGCGGAAGATTCCGGTGGCTACATCGAGCCAGGCCATGTGGGCCAGGAAGAATTCGTCCGTGGCAAAGCGGGGGGTGGCGGAAGTGAGGGGTGCGAGGGACTGAGATGGGGTATTGGTGTTGGTTCTGCGGTCTCCGGCTCGTCGAAAGAAGGTGGCTTGGAACCCGTGCCGTTGGCCGCCTTCAGAGGTCAAGTGGCCGGTGATGTACCACCACTCGATCTTGTATTCAGGATGACTTCCATGGTCGGCCGGAAACTGGAAGATGCGACCGGGCTGGGGTAGGGCGAACTCTGGGCGATTCTGTGGAGGGATCTCGTCGGCTCGCAGGTCGAGACGAGCGAGTCCAAGGATAATCAGGCTCAGTATCCAAATGCGTATTCGTAACTGCGGGTTATCCATCGAGAGTTGAGGAGTCGGAGACATGGGAATCATTCTTCGCGTTCTGCAGGCAGTGCAGCGCCCCAGCGGCCGATGCTCCAACCGGTGAGAGCAGCCATCGTTACTACGGCCAAACCCAATCCACCTAACCACAGCCAAGGGGGATCGGTTTCTAGGGTCCAGCCGAAGGTTTGCACGTTGACCCGGTGGATGAGCAACCAGCCTAGCGCGAGGCTGGCGACTAGGCCGACGAGGATACCCACGAGGGCTGTCAGGACGCTTTCTAGGGTGGTGGCCCAGGCGATTTCAGAATGTTTAAATCCGAGGGCTCGCAAGGTAGTGAGGTCGTTGCGTCGTTCCCACAGCAGGCTGGCCAAGGTGAAGCCCAATCCCAAGACCGAGACGGCGATGCCGATGAGTTCGAGGGCGTCGGTGATGGCGAAGGTTTGTCGGAAGATGCGCAGGGCCTCGCTGCGGAGATGGGGTTGGGTGTACACGGCCAGTCCGGGGTAATTGGCTTTCCATCGAGCCCGAACGGACGAGGCCTGGTCAGGGTCTCGGAGCTTGGCGATAACGCTGGTGGCTAACTCGTCACCAAACCAGGCGGCAAAGTGTTCGCGCTGAATCACCAGAGATCCGCGTTCGTTGCCGTAGTCGGAGAAAACTCCCGCGAGGGTGATCTGGCGAGGGCCGGTCGGCGTGGGCAAGGTGAGGGTATCGCCGCGATGCAGTTGAAAACGGTGGGAAAAGCTCTCGCTGGCCAAGGCGAGTCCGCTGTTGCGGGCGGGATCCCAAAGAGCGTCTTCGGTGGGTTCCTCGCGCCAGGCGATGCGTGCTTGATCGCGCATGAAGGCGGGATTGCCGCCAAAGAGCAGGGTGGATCCGCCAGGGAGTTGCAGTTCGAGGGCCTGGACCACGTTGGCGGCCACCACTTCAGGGTTTGATACCAGAGCCTTCCAAGTCTCGGGCCGGATGCGGTTCTGGGTCGAGGCACTCTGGGCTCCTTCGCTGGAGACGTAGAGGTCGGCCATGAAGGTGCGCTCGATCCACCCTCGCAGGGTGGTGTCAAAACTGCCGACGAGTATGGCCATTCCAGCGGTCATGGCCACAGCGCATACCAATCCGGCAATGGCCAGTCGGTGTCGCCCTGTGGGTTGGCGGAGGTGGCTCAAACCCAAACGCGTGGGTGCGGAGAGGCCATCCCACGAAGCCAGTCGCCGGATCAAATACGGTGGAAGCAAGCCCGCCAGCAGTCCGGACCCAAGCAACCAGGTAAGTGCCGATCCGTAGGCTGCTACCGAAATTCGGGATCCGCCCTCCAGCCGCAGCGCAGGCATCATTGCCAGTAAGGCGGCTGTAATGAGGAGCAGCAACGCCGTGGGCAGTACCCAACGGGGAGCGGCGGTTCCAGATTGGGCTCGGTTTCGGCCAATTAATTGGGCGGGCGGTGTGGTCGCGGCTTGGCGGGCGGGCCATCCTCCGGCTACTAGGCTGGCCGCTATGGCGAGTAACAACGCGGCTCCAGCTTCTACTGGATCTAAGGAGGCCGATCGGACTGCGGTGGCGTAGTAGAGCGAATTGACCGTTTGGCCGACGCCGCGCACGGCTCCCTGCGCACCGGCCCAGCCCAAGATCAGACCTAAGCCGCCGCCGATGAGGCCGAGCACCGCGGCTTCCAATAACCAAGCGCGGCGGATGCGCTCGGGTTCGACTCCCAAAGAACGGAGGATGGCGATTTCTTCGCGGCGTCGGACCACCGCGCCATCCAGAGCCTGAAAGACCAGCATGAGCCCCACCAGCAATGCGAGCAGCGACAGGATGGTCAGATTCAGGCGGAAGGCCTGCGTCATGGTGGCGGCATTGTCGCGGCGGTCGGAGGAGCTGCTGAGAATCCAGCGGCCCGCCATCCATGAGCTGAGTTCTTGGCGGAGGGCGGCCGCGCGGACCGGTCGATCGGTCCCCTCGGGTAAGACGAACTCGATGCGGTCAAGTTGCCCGGTTCGGGCGGTCAATTGCTGCAATGCGGGAAGATCGAGCAGTAGCAGGTTGTCGGGGGCTTTGGGCTGCGAGGGGTCTTCGGGAATAATGCCGGCAATTCTCAATTCCACGAGTTGCTCCTGAACTACTAGGCGCAAGGTTGGGGACGAGAGACGGGCGGCAAGCGCGGAGGGGACAAGCACCGCATGGGGGTCTTGAAGGCTGGCCCAGAGGGCGGATTCATCGGTAGGTGGATTACTCGATGAAATTGGCGTGGGGCCCTGCGGCATGGGGCTGGTTAGCGAACGCTCTGGTTTGCGGGCCTGAGCCAAATTCTGTAGGGCGATCCAATCGACACCGAGGAGCGTGTAGGTGGTCCGGCTGCCGATGGCCGATTCGGAGCCATCGCCCGGTTCCACGGCGGTGCTCTCGACGACAGGTACCCAGTGCACGGGTGTGTCGGTGAAGCGTTCGCGGAGTTCCGAGAGCAGGGAATCGGGCAGGCTTCCGGCCGGGGACAGAATGATGCCGTCGCTCTCGGCGGTGACCACATCGGTGAAATTCTGGAAACTGGTAACCGCTGCTCGATTGGCCAGTCGGATCGACAAGTAGACTGCGACACCCAGGGCCAATGTCAGAATGAGCAGGGCGGTGGTCCACGGCGCGCTGCGCGCATGACGCCAACTCACCTGGGTCCAGAGCAATCGTTGGACTTGCGGTGGGGTCTCCTCGGTCATAGGCGCTCGGAGGAAGTCGAAGACTCGGTCTCAATGACCCCGTCCCGGAGCCGAATTTCCCGGTGGCAAATGGCCGCCGCTTCCGGGCTGTGGGTGACCAGCACCAGCGCGGTGCCCGTTTCGTCGCTCAGTTGGCGCAGCAAATCGAGGATGCGCTGACCATTGCGGGAATCGAGGTTGCCCGTGGGTTCATCGGCCAAGAGCAATCGAGGCCGATGGATGAGAGCGCGGGCGATGGCGATGCGTTGCATTTCACCCCCGGACAGTTCGCCCGGCGGAGCATCGGCCCTGTGAGACACACCGACCCGCTCGAGCAAGGTCGCAACCCGGGTTCGGCGTTCTGGAGCCGGCACGTCGAGCAATTGGAGGGGCAATTCTACGTTCTCGCTCGCGGTAAGTGTGGGAAGGAGGTGGAAGAACTGGAAGACCGTGCCGAAGTGGCGACGACGGAGCGCAGCCAACCCATTACCATCCAGATCGTTGAGGCAAACACCGTCGAACTCGATGCGGCCGGATTTGGGGCGATCCACGCCCCCGAGGAGATTGAGCAGGGTTGTTTTCCCGGATCCGGAGGGGCCAGTCAAAGCAACCCGCTCGCCTGCTTGGATGCGCAGTGAAACCCCAGCGAGCACAGTGCGTTCACGGTAGGCGTGGTGTACGTTGCTCGCTTGGAGCAATACAGGGGTGGTCACCGATTCCGTCATCACGCCACATAGTGGCTTGGAACTCAGGAAGTCCAAACCGAGATCGCTGAACCCTCACAATTTTCCACTGCGAACGAGGACTGGCGAACGAGCCGGTTCCGGGTGTCGGAGGCTCAGGCCGGCTTCAGTGGGATGGGGGTGGGTCCGCGCCGATACCCGTTGAGGTCCACGGTCACGAGGCCGTACCCGAGATGGCGCAAACGAACTAGCACGGACTCTCTGAGTTGAGGGTCTTGCCAGCGCTGGAACTCGGGCGGTCCGACTTCGATGCGGGCCAGGTGACCCTTAAGAGTGCCTCCCAGTTCGTGATGCCGAACTCGGAGGTCGTGAAATCCTTGGTCCCGTAGAAAGGCTTCTGCCTCTTCGACCATGTGGAGCTTTTCTTCTGTGACGGCCTCGCCTGTGGGGATCCGGGAACTCAGGCAGGCCATTTGCGGTTTGTCGGCGGTCGGCAAGCCGAGGTGGGCGCTGAGTTCGCGGATTTCTGCCTTGGTCAGACCGAGTTCTTTGAGCGGGGCGCGGACTTGAAACTCACCAGCCGCTTTGGCTCCGGGGCGATGATCGCCGATGTCGCTGGCATTCTCGCCGTAGGCCAACACTTGATATCCCAGTGAACGAGCCATGGGCTCGAGTTCGCGAAAGAGGGCGTGCTTGCAAAAGTAGCAGCGGTTTTCGGGATTAGAGAGATATTGGGGATCGCTAAATTCTTGGGTCTGGAGGACGCGCACAGGGATTTCGAAACGCTCGGCGATCTCCAGAGCTTCTTGCAGTTCGCGGCGGGGCAAGCTCGGCGAATCGGCGATGGCGGCCAAGGAGCGTTCGCCGAGCACATCGTGCCCGACCTTGGCCAAGAAGACCGAGTCGACGCCGCCGGAATAAGCGATGATGCAACTGCCGTAGCTGGCGAGGAGTTCGCGCAGGGCGCGGTACTTGGCCTCGGTGATCGGTTTCACTGCGATGTCGGATGCGGGAGCAGTCACACGGTGAACAGGGTGTCTGGCCGGTCATTCAGGCCGAGGTTGAGTCCGCCCTGCTGGATTTCCGCGACGGATCCGTTTTTCCAGAGACAGCGGCGGTAGAGTGTGGCGAAACCAAAGTCGGGAGCGGCACCGCCCTGACCGCCGACGAGTTCGCTGCCGCGGCGGACGTTGTCTTGCATCCAAGCAGGCAGGAGCAGGTGGAAGGGGTTTCTCTTCACTTCGCCCGCGTGAAAGGAAATGCCGCTCACGAGGTCGGTGAGGTCGTTTTCGCTGATTTCGACCATCAGGTTGGGGCGGGTCATCTGGCCCCAGTATTCGGTTTCGATGAGGACGGTCTGGAAGTCGGGTCCGAGGGTTGCCAAGGCATCCATCACGAGGTGATGGGTGCCAATGTGCGATCCGTTCCAATCGGCGGCATGGGGGACGAGGATGGCTGCGGGGGCTTCTTGGTGCAGGATGTCGGCGACGCACCGGACCATGGGTGCCCAGACGGCGGGTTCCTCGGTGCGGCACTTCGGGGTGACCTTTTCGAGGCCGTTCGGGCGGGTCTGGATTAAGCCAAAGCCCATGTAGGCGCAGGCGGCTTGGAGTTCGGTCCAGCGTTCGGACTGACGTGCGCGGTTGCTGCCCTGAGTGACGGCGACATTCTGGATATTCCAGCCGCATTCGCGCAGGAGGCGGAGTGCGAGGCCGCCGATGATGCATTCGTCGTCCGGGTGCGGGGAAAAAATCAGAGCCTTCGGTGCTCCCGGCCGTGGTGTGGCCACGGTGGTCGGAGTAAGTCCGCCCAGAGGGAAGGCGCGGCCTTCTCGGAAGCTGCGGGCGTAATCGCGGACGATCGTAGCGTAGGGATTCATGCGGGCGGGTAGACTGTAATGTGGTAATGAGCGGAGAAAAGGACCGAGTCGGGCTGATGAGTCGGCTGGAAGGGAGGGGGATTTCGGTGTGGGCTCCGCGGTATCAGGGCTCCGCGGCATCGGGCCTCTGCTCGCTGAGTAGGCTCTAGGGAGGATGATCTTTCGCGCTTTGCGCGAGGGGGTTGAGGGTGTTCGCCTCCAAGGCTCGCTCCGGCCCGACACCGCTCCGCTGCGGTTTTGGTGGGCGGGGCTCCGCGGCATCGGGCCTCCGCTCGCTGAGTAGGCTCTAGGGAGGATGATCTTTCGCGCTTTGC
>SYMJ01000225.1 GCA_005805505.1 Verrucomicrobiales bacterium
CTGCGCGGCTGCGGACAGTTCTGGGGACAGCCGGGCCTGCCGCCTCTGCTTCGACTCTGCGTCGCGGTCAAAAACAAGGACGCGCACCTTCTCTGGAACTGACTTCCACCAACAACTTCGGGATGCACGGGGCAAACCAACCCAATTACCGGCTCTCGGACGCCGGGGCCCAGATCCTTTCCGGCGCGGTTTCAGGCCCACCCGGCCATAGGCTTGACAAAACCCCACCCGCCAAGCCCTCATACCCCCAATGGGTGCCGCACTTTTAGACCGCCACCTGCCGCACTATTGGACCGACTTTCACACATGAAACCCCGCTGGCTATCCCTGCTGGCCGGCACTGCTGCCGCCCTGATGGCAGTGGAGACCCTATTCTACCTCCCGGTTTTGGCTTCGACCGCGAGTCCCCTCAGCTTAAACAGGGACGTACGCCCCATCCTTTCGAACCACTGTTTTCCCTGCCACGGACCCGATGTTCAGCAGCGGAAAGCTCAACGTCGGCTAGACACCTTTGATGGGGCTGTAGCCCTTCGTGACGGTATCCAAGGTATCGCGCCAGGGAGACCCGGTCAGAGCGAGTTGTGGCGACGCGTGACCTCATCGGATCCGGAGGAGGTCATGCCACCGCCCAAGTCAGCGAAGCGGTTGTCTGAGGCCGAAAAACGCACCCTTCGCGCTTGGATCGAAAACGGTGCCCAATACGAGGCCCATTGGTCCTTTGAACCTCCACAACTAGTTCCCGCTCCCCGCACTATCGATAGATCCTGGCCGCGGAACCCAATCGACGCCTTCGTGCTGGATCGCCTCGAAAAAGAGGGCCTAAAACCCGCACCCGCGGCAGCCCCTAAACTTCTCCTACGCCGCGCATCGCTCGATTTGACCGGACTCCCGCCCTCCGAGGCTCTGCTCCGTCGATTTTCATCCAACCCAGACGATCAGGCGTATTTGCGGGCGGTCGATGAACTCATGGCGTCTTACGCCTATGCGGAACGCCAAGCCCAAGACTGGCTCGATCTGGCACGGTACGCCGACTCCAACGGTTTTTCCGACGACCAGACGCGAACCATGTGGCCCTATCGGGACTGGGTGATCAAAGCCATCGCCCAAAACATGCCTTTCGACCAGTTCACCCTTGAGCAACTGGCCGGTGACTTGTTGCCCGGGGCAACTCCCGAACAAAGGATTGCTTCGGCATTCCACCGGAACGCGCCCCAGGCGAAGGGCAACACTTATCCAGTCGAAGAATACCGCATCAAAGGCGTCATCGACCGGGTCAACACAACGGGCACCGCCTGGCTGGGGCTGACCCTCGGATGCGCCGAATGCCACGACCACAAATTCGATCCCGTCAGCCAGCGTGAATACTTTTCGCTATTCGCAATTTTTAACAACGTGGTCCACAGCGGCGAAGCCTTTGCCCAAGACGGACCCTTCTTCGATACACCGCTTCCCTCCGACATGGCCGGAAAGTCTCCGGCAAATCGCACGGTGCGGAAAATTCCGGTAATGGCAGAACAGGCGACTCCGCGTGAGACCCGGGTGCATGTCCGCGGCAATTTTCTGCGAAAGGGAGAGATTGTCTTACCCGGAGTCCCAGCCGTGTTCGGGACGGATCGAGGGACACACCCGACCAATCGGCTTCAACTGGCCCGCTGGCTGGTCGACGGAAAAAATCCCCTGACCGCACGCGTGGCCGTGAATCGTTTGTGGCAGTCCAGCTTCGGCCAAGGATTGGTTCGAACGCCTGCCGATTTCGGAAAACAGGGCGCATCGCCGTCCCACCCGGAACTGCTGGATTGGTTGGCCTGCGAACTGGTCTCCAGCGGCTGGAATCTCCGACTCATCCATCGGTGGATCGTGACCTCGTCCACCTACCGGCAGGCCTCACACAACCTCGGCGATCCAGCACGGCTTCTGGACCCTCAGAATCTTCTGCTGGCCCGGGCGCCGCGTCCACGATTGGGGGCTGAACAAATTCGGGATCAGGCTCTGGCTACTGCTGGACTGCTCACTTTGGCCTGCGGCGGTGAACCGGTCTTTCCCCACCAACCCGAACACTATTGGGAAGAACGAGCCTTACCCGGAAAATGGGCTCCCAGCCTCGGGGCCGACCGATACCGCCGCAGCCTGTACACCTATTGGCGTCGCATGGCGCTGCATCCCACTCTGGAACTGCTTGATGCACCTGCTCGAACCGTGTGCACGGCCAAACGAACTGTTTCTAATGTGCCTACGCAAGCGCTGGTGACCCTGAACGACCCCGTCTTCACTGAGGCGGCAGAGGCCTTTTCCCAGCGGATCCTGAAAGAGGCCCCTGCCACCGATACGGCCCGCCTCGAACGCGGCTTCCGACTGGCTTTGGCCCGCGAGCCTTCTCCGGGAGAGCGCACGCGGTTCCTCGAATTCCTCGCCCTGCAGCACGCGCGAGGTCTGGATGATGCAGCGGCCTGGACCCGCGCCGCGGCGGTCCTGCTCAATTTGGATGAATTCTTGTGCCGGCCATGAACCGCTCACCCTTTTCCACCGGACGGCTGGCGACTTCCTCTCGCCGAGCCTTCTTGCAACACAGTGCAGCGGGCTTGGGCACCATCGCGCTGAGCACCTTGCTGAGGGCCGACCCGCGCGGAACCCATTTCGCCGCGAAGGCCAAGCGGGTCATTTTTCTCTTCATGGCGGGCGGACCGTCCCATGTGGATCTTTTTGATCCAAAGCCCCGACTTCAGGAACTCGACGGAAAACCCATCCCAGCCGAATTGCTCAAGGACCATCAGCAATTCGCCCTCATCCGGGGCACTCCCGCCCTCAAAGGATCCTCCCGCCTCTTTGCACCCTGTGGGCGCTCCGGAACCATCGTGTCCGATTGGTTGCCCCATCTGGCCCGGGTGGTCGATGACATCGCGGTGATCCGTTCCATGAAAACGGACACCAATGTCCACGATCCGGCCGTCAACCTCATGAACTGCGGATCCATGATGTTCGATCGGCCCACGTTGGGTGCCTGGCTCTCCCACGGACTCGGATCCGACAATCACAACCTGCCGGCCTACATGGTGCTGACATCCGGGTTCGATGACGGCCAACCGCTGCTCCAAAGCTTCTGGGGCAACGGATTCCTCGATTCACGTCATCAAGGCGTTCCCTTTCGCAATCAAGGAGATGCCGTCCTACACTTGGCTAATCCGGCTACGGTCACGCGAGAACAGCGCCGCGAGCAACTCGACCTACTCCGTTGGATGAACCAACGCCAGCATGACGCGCTGGGCGATCCTGAGATTTTGTCGCGCATCGCATCGTACGAGATGGCCTTCCGCATGCAGGCCAGCGTTCCCGCGTTGACCGACCTTCGAAACGAGTCGCCAGCGACCCTTCGACTGTACGGCGCGGAACCAGGAAAACCCTCCTTCGCCAACAATTGTTTGATGGCACGAAAACTCATCGAAGACGGCGTCCGGTTCGTTCAACTCTATGACCGAGGATGGGATTCTCACACGGACATCCAACGGGAGCATACTCGCCAATGCACCGCTACTGATCGACCCACCGCAGCGCTTTTGACCGACCTCAAGCAACGCGGGTTGCTCGACGACACGCTCGTCATCTGGGGAGGCGAGTTTGGCCGCACGCCTGTCGCCCAGGTTTCCGGCAAGACCTTTGGGCGAGATCACCATCCCCACGCCTTCACCATGTGGATGGCCGGAGGCGGCGTGAAGCGCGGGGTCACCTACGGCACCACCGACGAGTTCGGCTACCACACCGAGGAGAACCCGGTGCACGTCCACGATCTCCACGCAACCATCCTGCACCTCTTGGGCATCGATCACGAACGGCTCGTCTTCCGAAACCAAGGCCGGGACTTCCGCCTCACCGATGTCTCAGGAACCGTGGTGAAGGCTCTGCTGGCTTGAACCCAGAGCCAGAATGACTCGGATACAGGGTCAGGATACAGGGTCAGGGAACGATTTTCGTTTTGGGATGGCGCGCTGGGGGACGCCGGGTCGGGGGACCCGGTTTACGCGTGAACATGATACTGAAACGACTAACCGGTGAAAGTTTTGCCAGTTTCGGAAAATATCCCACAATGCTGGTTTTCTCTTGACAGATTATCAAGGCAAAATTATGAAAAAAATTTCCATAAACATCAACATTCGCTCCATGCTCGCCTGCCTTGTGCTGCTGGCTTTTACACCCGCCAATGCGGACAATATTCTTACGCCCTCCCCTGGCTTCCTACTGACTTGGGACGGCAATGATGGCGACGGTACGAACCCAGTGCCCGCCAACCTCGCGACCGAGCCCGGCGTGACGGTGATCACCTCGAGCGACCTGGGAAAATTACTGGGGCTGGAGTATCATCTGGCGGCAAACGTCAACGACGGGCTCTACGGCAACGCCAATTCCTGGATCGGCGGCTTCGGCGATCCGGCCTATATAGCGATCGTCTTACCGCGCCGGTCCGTGATTTCCGGCATCGCGTTTGGGCGGGACAACTTGGGCTCATTCAACCTAAAAACGGCAGTTGAAGTGGGTGGAGGTTGAAGGAAAAGGCTGGTGGGATTGGGGATGGACGTGTTTGGGGGAGGTTTGGAGGTTCACCCTGCGGGTGAGGTGGAGACGGAGGAATCCTTGGCGGTGGACAC
>SYMJ01000226.1 GCA_005805505.1 Verrucomicrobiales bacterium
CATCGGCGGTGTACCAATACACATCTTCGTCCTTCAGATCGAAGACGTACTTGGAAGTCAACTTGGTGCCCAGCAGGTAACCCGCCGTGGTGTGCAAAATACCCTTGGGTTTGCCGGTCGATCCGCTGGTGTACAAGATGAACAACGGTGCCTCGGAATCCATCTTGGCTGCGGGGCACACGTCGGAAACGTACTGAAGCTCGCGGTGCCACCAAACATCCCGATCCTCAGTCATCTGGACTTCGTTGCCACAGCGGCGGACCACGATGACTTTCTCGATGGAGGCCGTAAGAGACTTGCCGGCGGCGTCCCGGAGGACCATCGCGTCATCGACATTTTTCTTGAGCGGAACCACCGCGCCGCGGCGGAAACCGCCATCCGACGTGATGACCATTTTGGCTCCGCAGTCTTGGATGCGGTCCGCCACCGACTGGGCGCTGAATCCCCCGAAAATAACACTCTGCACCGCACCGATGCGCGTGCAGGCCAACATGGCGATGGCCGCCTCGGGAATCATGGGCAAGTAAATGATGACCCGGTCGCCCTTGCCCACGCCATTGCGCTTGAGCACGTTGGCGAATCGGCACACCTCGCGATGCAACTGACGATAGGTCAGTACACGCTCTTCGCCCGGAGCGCCATCAGTGGCTGGCTCGCCTTCCCAAATGAGCGCCGCCTTGTTGGCGGTCGCGGTGCCGAGCCACCTATCGAGGCAGTTGGACGACACATTCAGCTGCCCGCCGACGAACCACTTGGCGAAGGGCAGCTTCCACTGCAGCACCTTCTTGAAGGGCTTCATCCACACCAACTCGGCCTCGGCCTGCTTTTTCCAGAACCGCTCCGGATTCTTCACCGATTCGGTCCACAGCTTCTTGTACTGGGCCATCGATCGGATATGGGCCTTGGCGGCAAACTCCTTAGACGGCTTGAAGATGCGGGATTCCTTGAGGTGGGACTCGATGTTCGACGATGAAGCGGTGCTCATGGATGGACGGTGAACGGAGCTCAGTGTGTTGTTCGAACCGGGCATGCGTCAATCATGCGAGATCGAAGTCCGCCAAAAGCCCGATAGCCGGGGCGGCCTAAATGCGAAAATCCCCGGAACCGTTGCCGGCCCGGGGATGTTGAATTCGGATTCGTTGTAAGATCCAGGCGGTACCGATCAGTACTCGCGCTTCTTGTTTAGACCGGGGGACGGCACCGGGTAGTGGCCGGTGGCGTCGGCGAGGACGGGGGCCGGAGAATCCATGCGGAAGTTCTCGATGCCCGGGGCGAACTCGTGGTCGTTGTTAAGAATCTGATCGTAGGTGATGACCTGGCCGGTGTGGGCGGCCATGCGACCCATCGACGACACGAGGCTGGCGCGCACGCCGCGATCGACTTCGTTGTAAGGCTTGTCGTTACGAATAGCCTCAGTGAGATCTTCCCACTCCATCTGATAGGGGTCGGGCTCCTGACGAGGACCGCGCCAGACGATGTTCTCGGGCTTCATTTCCTGACCCTTGTAAATACGAGCCTTGGAGGGCGCGTGGCCATTCTCGGAGATGACCGCCAAGCCCTTGCTGCCGTGGGCGTAGCTCGCGAATTGGTCATGGCAACCCGGAACGATGCGGCCGTAGTGCATCAGCTTGGAACCATCGGGGAAGGTGTACTCCACCGAGTAGTTGTCGAAGTTCTGGTCCACGTTGTCGCCACGATAGTGACGGCCGCCGGAAGCCTGAGCCGTCACCGGCCAGGCGTCCTTGATCCAGCAGCTCTCGTCGATGTTGTGGATGTAGTAGTCGTTGAAGGCACCGCCCGAGGCCCACAGGAAGCTGTGGAACCGCTCGATCTGCCAGAGCAACTCGCTGCGGCCCTCGGGCTTCTTGACCGAGAACCCGGAGGCCACCGGGCCGTGCATGCGGTAGCAGCGCATACCGATGATGTCGCCGGCCTCGCCGTTGCGGACGCGGTCGAAGAGTTCGCCACGGACGCGGCAGTGGCGGCACATGAGGCCGACGCCGACCTTGATCCCCTTTGCTAAAGCCTTCTTGTTCAGTTCAAACATGCGGCGGGAGGTCGGGCCGTCGACGGTGACGGGCTTCTCCATGAACACGTTGATGCCCCTCTCAATGGCATACTTGTAGTGCACCCATCGGAACGCCGGCGGCGTGGCGAAGATGGCGATATCCTTGCCCGGGGTGAGCAAATCGACGGCCTTCTTGTAGCCCTCGAAATCAATGAAACGGCGCTCTTCCGGCACGTCGACAAGGTCCTTGAACTCGCCCTTGAGGCCCTCATAGCTCGACTTGAGGCGGTTCTCGAAAACATCCGCAATGCCGATGAGCTTCATCGGTCCGGTCTTGACGCGCAGGGCGTTGGCAGCGGCACCCGTTCCACGGCCACCAGCACCCACGAGCACGACGTTGATCGTGTCGGTGTGGGCTACGTGGGCGGCGCGAGCTGGGTCCAGAGCAACGGCGGCAACGGCGGCGGCCATGGGCTTAGCAGCACGGCTTGCCAGCATGCCCGCGATGCCACCGGCACCGGCAATGGATCCGGTGCGCTTGAGGAAATCACGACGGGAAGAGTCGGGTGTTTGATTCATAACGAGGAGGTACACCCAAACGACAGCTTAGGTTGGGATTGGATTCAAACAGTTTCATGCGAATGGCAGGAAATAATTCAGCGATCGACCGGTGGCCCCAAGATGGATTGGTTTTGGAATGGGCTTCTGAGCAACCGGACGTTTACATGGAGTCATGCGCCAAGGCTGGGGTGTTTTCCGAGGATGCGTCATTGCCATGCTGGCTCTGATTTGCGGCTGCTCAACCCCCAAGCCCCCGTCCTACACCCGTTTTCCGCAAACCCTCATTCCGCCGCCTCCAGCGACCCCTGAGTCCGCGGCTACCATTTCCACCGCTCCCAGTGCATCAACGGGGCCGGCTCAACCTCCAGTCGTTCTCGACTCCAACGCCGTAGCTCCGCTCCGCTCCGCGGCGATCGCTCCGGTGGCAACCCCCTCCCCGGCCCCCAACGACAATGAGCCCTGGACCCCCATCGCGATCTGGTGCCGCTCCAAGGGACTGCCTACTCCGGAAATTCAAGCTGGGTCCCGAGCCGTGAAGATCGGCGGAATCACCCATTTTCTGGGCTTTGAACCCATCGATCAGGGTGGAACGATTTGCATTCACCCGCTGGACCGCATCAAGACCTTTGAACCTCTGACGCTGGCTCCCACGTGGCCTCACCCAAAAATTCTCGTGTTAGATCCCGGACACGGGGGGGCTCAAGCCGGCTCACGCTGCCTGACGGGCAACCGCTTCGAGAAAGAGTTTACCCTCGACTGGGCGCTGCGTTTGAAGCCGCTACTGGAGGCGCAAGGATGGACCGTTACCCTGACACGGACCAACGATTCAGAGCTGTCGCTGACCGACCGAGTGCGATTGGCCGAAACCCAGCAAGCGGGGCTCTTCATCAGCCTTCATTTCAACTCGTCCTTCCCCAACACCCAGGCCCATGGGCTGGAAACCTACTGCCTCACGCCGTGCGGGCTCACCTCGACCACCACCCGCGTGTACGCCGATGACACCACAGCGACCTTCCCCAACAATCAACACGACGCAGGTAACCTAGTTTTGGCGCGGCGCATCCACCGTCATCTACTTAGCGCCACCGGGGCATCCGACCGCGGCATCCGACGTGCCCGATTCATGGACGTGCTGCGGGGGCAAAACCGCCCCGCCGTGTTGGTCGAAGGAGGTTTTTTATCCAACGCCGAAGAATCTCAACGCATTAACACTCCGGCTTACCGCCAGCGTTTGGCCGTGGGAGTGGCCCATGCGCTGGAGTGAGTGGCAACAGATTTTTCGAAGCGGTTGAGCTAGCCTTTTGCATCAAGCCGTCAAAAAAACTTTGAACACTTTCTCGGCAAACTGTCTATAGTCGCGAACCGCTGGTGGTTCACGGTTGTTTCAATCCAATCTGCGTCGTTCTAACGCCGTGGGTTGACGAGCAACTTCGCTGTCGCCGCTCTGCATGGTATTTTGCAGAGGGGACGACAACCTTCCACATCGGCTGCGAGCGCACTTTGACGTATTACTTTGACGTATTGACACCACGACTCTGACAATGATTGACGTAGAAAATTTGATCAAGGAGTTCGGGCCCAAGCGGGCGGTGAACGGAGTTTCCTTCACGATCCGCCGTGGCGAGATCCTCGGTTTCCTTGGGCCCAATGGCGCCGGGAAATCGACGACCATGCGTATGATCACCGGGTTTTTCCCGCCCACCTCGGGTCGGGTCCGCATTGGTGGCCATGACATTGCCGAAGAACCCATCGCTGCCAAAAAACTAATCGGCTATTTGCCCGAAAGCGCTCCCTGCTATTCGGACATGACCGTCAATGGCTTCCTGCGATTTACCGCCGAACTTCGAGGCATGCGGGGGGCGCAAATCGACGCCGCCGTGGCCAAGGTGGCCGGCCTGTGCTTTCTGGAAGGCGTCCTCCACCAAAGCGTGGACACCCTCTCCAAGGGCTACCGGCACCGCACGTGTTTCGCCCAGTCCATCCTCCATGACCCCGAAGTCCTCGTGCTGGACGAGCCCACCGATGGCCTCGATCCGAACCAAAAGCATGAGGTCCGGCAAATCATCAAGCGCATGGGGCAGACCAAGGCCATTATCTTCTCAACTCACATCTTGGAGGAGGTCGAGGCCTGTTGTTCCCGAGCGATTATCATCGACCGGGGCACCGTGGTGGCCAACGGCACCCCAGCCGAACTGAAAGCCCGGGCAGAAACAGCCGGTTCCGTGCACTTGCGGGTCCGAAACGTGGCCGCTGAAACCCTGAAGTCGAAGCTGGGTTCACTTCCCGTGGCCGGACGGGTCAGCCTGCAGGACAATCCTGACGGGTCGCTTTCTGCACGGGTCTTCCCGCGCGACAAATCCACACGGGCCGACTTGTCACTGTCGGTCGCTCAGACTGCGACCCAATCCGGGTGGAGCTTCGATGAGCTGCACACTGAAGAAGGCCGTCTGGACGACGTTTTCCGGGCAATCACCCTCCCTGATTCTGTCAAAAACCGCGAATAACCGCTCCTGACGCCAACTCCCCGCGGTAAAAATCCTCCGCTGGATCCGGTCGGCATCCCCGCATCAACCCTCTTTCTAAATTCTCAACCCCATGAATGAATCGCTTCGGAACATCTGGACGATCCTGAAACGTGAGCTCACCGGCTACTTTGCATCGCCCGTGGCCTACGTGTTTATCGTCATCTTCCTGCTGCTCAACGGCTTCTTTACCTTCATGCTCGGCGGGTTCTTCGAGCTGGGTGAAGCCTCGCTCTCGCGCCCCTTCTTCAATTGGCACCCGTGGCTGTACTTGTTTTTGGTGCCGGCCGCTGGCATGCGCCTGTGGGCCGAAGAACGCCGAGTAGGCACCCTCGAACTGCTCCTGACCATGCCGGTCACCGCGGCGCAGGCCATCATCGGCAAATTCCTGGCCTGCTGGGCCTTCTTGGCGCTGGCGCTGGCACTGACCTTCCCGGTGGTGGGCTCCGTCTACTACCTCGGCCACCCCGATGGTGGCGCCATCTTCGCCGGATATGTCGGCAGCCTGCTGTTGGCTGGGTCTTATCTGGCCGTCACAGTGGCAACCTCGGCCATTACCCGAAACCAAGTCATCAGTTTCATCCTGTCGGTAGTCATCTGCTTTTTCCTCATCCTTGCTGGGTGGGAACCGGTCACGAGCCTTATGGTGCGATGGGCCCCGGCCGGATTGGTAGAACTCGTCACCGGGTTCTCCGTGATGCCCCACTTCGCCAGCTTCCAGCGAGGCGTGATCGACTTCCGAGACCTCCTCTTCTTCGCCTCGGTGATCGTCTTCAGCCTCTTTGGCACCAGTGTGATCCTCCGTGGCCTCCGCGGCGCCTGAACCTTCTGACCTTTCCTGAGTAATGAAACAGACCAAGATTCAAACCCTGCTGTTCTCGACCGCTGGCGTCGGCCTGGCCTTCGTCGCGATCACCGGCCTGAACCTGCTGTTCAGCCCGGTGCGGGCCCGTCTCGACCTGACGGCCGACGGCCTGCACACCTTGTCCGAGGGTTCACGCAAGATCCTCTCCAAGATCGACTCCAACGTAGAGGTTCGACTCTACGTTTCGCGAGGCGAGAACCGGATGCCCAGCGCCATCAAGAACTACGCCCAAACCGTTGAAGACCTTCTTCAGGAGTTCCGGGCTGCTTCCGGCGGCAAAATCACCATCAAGCGGCTCGACCCCGAGCCCGACTCGGATGCCGAAGACACTGCCAAGCTCGACGGCATCGAACCCGTGTCGCTGGGGCAAATGGGCGGCGATCCGATTTACTTCGGCATGGCTGTCAGCCTCGCTCCGGAGACCAAGGCCATTCCGTTCCTGTCTCCGCAGCGTGAGAAGCTGCTCGAATACGACATCGCTCGGGTGATCTCGCAGGTCATCGCCACCAACAAACCGGTGCTGGGTGTCATGAGCCCGCTTCCCGTGTTGGGCGGACCTGCAATGAACCCCATGATGATGCAAATGGGGCGTCAACCCCAGCAGCAACAACCGTGGATCACCTTCAGCGAACTCAAACGGGATTTCACGGTTGAGAGCGTCCCGATGGAGACCGACACTATCCCGGATAAGATCCAGGTGCTGATGGTCGTTCACCCCAAAGATATTTCGGAGAAGGCTCAATACGCCATCGACCAATTTATCCTGCGTGGTGGCAAACTCATCGCGTTTCTCGATACCCAGTGCATCACCGACAACCGCAATCCCAACCCGATGGGGATGAATCTTGGCGGTGGATCTTCCCTGCCAAAACTTCTGGAAAAGTGGGGCATTGGTCTCGACACCTCCAAGGTGCTTGCCGACCGAACCTTCAGCCGCGAACTCCAAGGACGTGACGGTCGCCCGCAACCCGTGCCGGCCTTCTTGTTCCTCAATGCCGACGGCGTGAACCGTGACGATGCGGTCACCGGTCAGAGCGACAACTTGTGGCTGCCCTTCGCCGGTGCGTTCACCGGAACGCCGGCCGAGGGCCTGCGTGCGGACGTGTTGCTCAAGTCCTCCAAAGATTCCCAACTGGTGGATGGCATGACTTCGCAGTTCAACGGCGCCAAAATCCTCGATGACTTTGCTCCGTCCCAGACCAACTACCCGCTGGCCCTCCGCCTGTCGGGCAAATTCAAGACGGCCTTCCCAGATGGCAAACCCGGAGCCACCAACGCCACCAGCCTGAAGGAGGCCAAGTCCGACACCGTCGTCTACCTCTTCGGTGACGTGGACTTCCTCAATGATGCCTACTCCGTCGAGGTCAACCCGATGTTGGGAATGGCCATGCCGCGCAACGGCAATTTGGCACTGGTGCAAAACCTCGTCGAGCAGGCCTCCGGCGACGTCAATTTGGTCGGAGCCCGCGGCCGGGCCTCGGTCAGCCGTCCGTTCACCGTCGTCCAACGGATGGAAGGCGAGGCACGCGCCCGCTATCAGGGCAAAATCGAAGGTCTCAACAAAAAGGTTGAACAACTTCAGAGCAAGCTGAACGACGTTCAAATCAAGCAGGAGGGCAACACCTCAAAAATCATCCTCACCAAGGATCAGCAGGACGCCATTTCCAACTTCAAGAAGCAGCAAATCGAGGCACGGAAAGACCTCCGCAAGGAGCGTCGCAACCTCGATGTGGACGTCAAGAATCTCGAAAATCGGGTCAAATGGCTGAATATCGCTGCGATGCCGCTGCTGGTTTCCGCCGCAGGAATTGCCCTGGCCATCGCCCGTAAAAACCGCACGAACGCCAAATGAACACCAAACAACTGGCCATCCTCGTCGCCGTCGGTCTCGCCCTGGGCGGGGCGGGCCTCTATGTCCGCAATCAGCAATCGGCCGGATACCAACAATCCTCGTCCCAAATCGGGGGAGCCGTGCTGCCTGGGTTCGATGCCTCCGCCCTCTCGGGGCTGCGTATCACCCAGGGCACCAACCAATTAAATATCCTCAAGTCTGGCAACGACTGGACTGTGAAAGAACGCGGCGGTTACCCGGCCAACTTCGGTTTGATCCAAGAATTCGTCCGGAAACTGGTGGACCTCAAAGCCACCCAACCGGTGCAAATCGGGCCTTCCCGATTGCCGGTGCTGGAACTCATCGCTCCGGACAAAGGTCCGGGAGTGCTCGTAGAACTGGTGGGAGCCGACGGCAAGACCACTCGGTCGTTGCTTCTGGGCAAGAAGCACACCAAGGGGGGCGGCCAAGAAGACCCCGGCATGGGAGGCATGGGTGGAGCTTGGCCCATTGGCCGATACGTCATGGTCGACAATAAGATCGAGACCGTGGCTTTGGTGAACGAACCCTTGGCCAATGCCGAACCCAAGCCCGATCAGTGGCTGGAAAAGGAATGGTTCAAGGTGGAACAACCCGTCTCCGTCACTATCACCCATCCTGAGGCCACCAACAGCTTCAGCCTGACCCGGACCAATGAGTTCTCCGAATGGACCCTGGTCGGGGCGAAGCCTGAGGACAAGGTAGACACGGCCAAGACTGGGATCTTCAGTTCGCTGCTCAGTTCTCCCAGCTTCGATGACGTGATCGTCGACGCCCAACCGGCGACCCTCGGGCTTGATCACCCAGTCCAGGCAAAGATCCGCACCTCCAGTGGTTGGACTTACACCGTTAAGATCGGCAAGGCACAAGAAGGCGATCGCTACCCAGTGCAATTCACCACCGAAGTCCAGTTGCTCACTCAACGGAATCCCGCGAAGGACGAGAAGAAAGAGGAGACCGAGAAGTTCAACAAGGACTTCGCCGAGAAGCTCAAGAAGCAGCAGGAAAAACTGGCAGCCGAGCAATCGCGTGGCCGGTGGACCTATTTGGTCAGCAAGTGGAGCATCGACTCCATTCTCAAGAAACGCTCGGAGCTTATGGTGGACCCCAAGAAGGACGCGGCTGCCGACAATGCAGAGGGTCTGTCTGCCCCGGTGGGTTTCCCCAATTTGGGACAGTGATTCGAGAAATCGGCTGATGGAATAACGGCCTAAACGAACGACTCAATAGCGCCAACAAACCCCAACCGTTTATTTAATCGGTTGGGGTTTTGTGTCTAAAAACCGAACGTCCCAATTCCAATCCAGCGCCGGGTTTCGGTGCTAGAAACCGACCAACTCCCGGGATCAATCACCGCGTCGAGCCAAACCCTATCGAGCCAACTGCGTGGCCCGCGCCGCCGATAAGATGCCGATCTCCTCGGCCGCCACCCGGCGATGATCGTAGCGCTGAACAAATTCCCGACCGGCCATCCCCTGCCGGCGAGCCTCCTCCGGATGATCAAGCCAGTACAGGACCCGGGCCGCAGTCGCCGCAATGTCTTTTTGCGGAACAAGATCCAACTGGCCGGGAAACACGCTGCGGAACACGGGAACTTCCATCGCCACCACCGGCAGACCCGCCGCCAAGAATTCGTTGACCGACAATCCCCAACCTTCCTCGCGAGACAGGCTCAGACCCACTCGAGCCCGGGACACTAATGCGACCTTCTCGGGCTCGGAAACCGGACCCGAACAGTGCACGCCCGCCGCCAATCCTGCCGCCTCGAATCGGGCCATCAATTCGGCACGGTGTGGGCCCTCTCCAATCACCAGCAGTCGCGCACCCGGTCGCCGTGCCCGAACCGCCTGCCACAGTGGTACGGCATCAAAAACTCCTTTGTGCTCATGAACCCGCCCCAGCAATACCGCGTCAAAGTCTTTGGGCAAATCCACTGAGAGTGGAATCCGCTCCAAATCAATGCCGTAACCCGTGGCGAAGGTCTTGCTGGGGCTCAAGCCCAGTTGAGATTCGAGGGCGTTGAAATCTTGGGCGATCAATGCGGTGCCGCACAAAATCGCATCGGCCTCACGGTTCAACCAACGCGCCGTCGTC
>SYMJ01000227.1 GCA_005805505.1 Verrucomicrobiales bacterium
AGGGAGAAGTACGACGAGTTCGCAGACACCAAGTCCGCGTTGGAGTCACGGGCACAGATGCAGCGGAACTGGATGGAGTCGGGGGTACGCAATGCGCGACGCAAGGCCACCGACAACGACAAGATCGCCCGCAAGACCGAGAACGTGTCCATCACCCGCGACGTGTCCGGTGAAGACGTGCAGCAAGGATTGCTGAAGATCCTGGAAGGTACGGTTTGCAATGTCCCCCCCCAGGGAGGGCGCAAGCATCCCCAGCAAGAATACATCCGGATCGACACCACCCAGATCCTTTTTATTTGCGGCGGCGCGTTCGTCGGGATGGACCGCATCATTGAGCGGCGTCTGGGACGACGATCCATTGGTTTCGGTGTGGAAATCCGCGATGGGACCTCTTCCACCCAGTCGGGTTGGGCGCAGGCAGACCAGCCCCTAATGCACCGAGTGGAGCCGGAAGACCTCATGGGCTTTGGCTTCATCCCGGAGTTCATCGGACGGTTGCCGGTGGTGACCGCTCTGGATGAGTTGACCGAGCAGCAGATGGCTGAGGTGCTGACCCGTCCGCGCAATGCACTGACCCGTCAATTTGCCAAGCTGCTGTCCCTGGATGGGGTCGAGTTGTGCTTCACCGACGATGCTGTCGCGGAGTTGGCCAGCATGGCATCCCGAAAGAAGACCGGTGCCCGTGCGCTCCGGGCCCTGACCGAAGAACTTTTTCGCGACCTGATGTTTGAATTGCCCGACTGCGATGACGTGGTGGCTGTCGAAATCAATCGAGCGGTGGTCCGCCGAGAGACGCCTCCGGTGATTCAACGTCGAGAGCAACGTCAAGCGGCATGAGCAAGCCGGTTCACCGTTGTGAAAAACTTTTTCGGTTAAAGCGTTGACGTGGGTTCCATCCTTCGATTTATTCGTCCCACAAAGTTAGACACCGAGCCTTGTATATGAATCTCCTGAAAAAATCTGTCCTGATCACCGCTACGTCGCTGATCGTCAATTCGGCCTTTGCTCTCACATCCACCGAGTCGCAGGTTCTGACCCAGAAGATCTTGGCATCTAAGGTCATTGATATGCCTTTGGTCGCCGCCAAGTTGGTAGTTGCCGCTGACAAGGCCGACCGCATCGAGACCGCGAAGGCCGCTGTGGTTGCCGTTGCCAAGAACCACCCGACGGCTCTTTCCACCGTTGTGGGTGCCATCCTTCGTAAGGCTCCTGAAGCCACCGAAGCCGTTGTCGCTGCCTGCCTCGAGGTCGCTCCTCAGATGGCCCGCACCGTTGTTGCCGCCGCCACCTTCGCCACCGAAGGCCAGGACGCTGTCATTCTCGCGACAGCCGATCGCCTTGTTCCCACCCAGCAATCCGAAGTTCGTGGTGAAGTCGCCTTGGCCAAGGCTCGTCGAGCCACCAAGTCCTCTGTCGCCGCCAAGGGTGGTACGATCACGATCCCGGGCAATGTGGCTGTGACCACGACCCCGGTGACCGACAGCAAGGGCAACGCCGTTGCGCCTCCCGTGAAGATCAGCGCCTACGCCGGTGCGGATGCGAACCGCCCGTGATCTGAAAGGGTCCGCGGTTTGATCATCTTTGAGTGATCCTCCTCCGTTGATCTAAACTGTCTCAATTCGAGACACTATTTTCTGACAGGTCCGACAAGATGAATTCTTCATCTTGTTGGGCTTTTTGTTTTTACGCTGGGCATTTTTACGCTGGGCATAGCTTGCCAATGGGTTCTGGCGAGCGTTTCTCTCGGTCTCTCTGTATGGGCAGTGCCCACATTCCGCGACTGGATCGACCATGAACTTCAGCGGGCCAAATTCAGGGCGTCCGGGGCGCAGACTTGGTTTTTCTGAGCAGGCGGATGTCGCCGATCACCATGCCCTTGTCTACCGCCTTGCACATGTCATAGACGGTCAGGGCAGCAACAGATACGGCAGTCAGAGCTTCCATTTCGACCCCTGTGGCTGCCGTGATCCGGGCCGATGCGGTGATCCGGATGCGATCCCGTGTTTCGGGTGTTTCAAAGTGAATCTCACAATGGGAAATGGGCAAGGGATGGCACAGCGGGATCAACTCTCCCGTGCGTTTGGCTGCCTGTATCCCGGCGATGCGAGCCGTCGCCAAGACATTGCCCTTGGCCATTCGGTCGGACTCCATCAAGTCGAGCGTGGTGGGGGACACGCAGATCTCCCCGCAGGCCACTGCTTCCCGGAACAGGGCGGGCTTGGCCGAGACGTCCACCATGCGCGCCTCGCCACGCTCGTCCAGATGGCTCAAGCGCGCGCCGCTGTTGGCTGGCAGAGTCGGGTGGGTGATTTCAGGATCGGACTCAGGCATAGCGGCCAGTGCGGTGCTCGGGTTTGAAGAATTCTTGGAGCAGGCGATCCACCTGCAGTAGCCCATCTCGGGTCAACCCCAGATGGGTGCTGGATTCCACCAAGAATCCCCAGGCTTTGAGTGTCGCCAAGGGAGCAGCGAATCGAGTCCGGGGATCTTCTCCGAATTTCTCGGTGAAGGCATCGGTGCGGACATCGCCCAGTTTCAATTGGAGCATGAACTCGCGCAGGTAGCGCTCGTCCTCCGGAAGGACATAGGCGCGATGGGTGGGAAACTGTCCCGCACTGACCGCATCGACGTACGGCTGGAAGTCGTGGTGGTTCTGATAGTGAACTCGGTTGAGGTGCCCGAAGCTGGCCACGCCGACGCTCAGGAGGTCGGCTCCACTGAAGAGCCCTTGTCGGTACTCGAACTTCACCCGTGCGGGGTCTTTCACGACGGTCGTGGTGCTGGTCACGGTGTAGCCTCGCGCCTCGAAGGCTCGGAACGCCTCATCCACCCAACGCCGTTTGGTGTCCCAGTCAGCCACGGGTGCCACCAGCTTCCCCTCGGCTTTCATCTGCCGATAAATACCCGTGTTGTAGGGCACCTCCATCTGGTAAATGGTCACCGAGTCGGGTTCCATGGCTACCGCCTTGGCGACGGTTTGCTGCCACTTCTCAGGCGTCTCCTCCACCATGCCGGCGATGAGGTCGATGTTGATCTGGGGGAAGCCGATCTCCCGGGCATAGCCGTAGGCCCTCTCGATTTCTTTGGAGCGATGAGCCCGACCGTTGATTTCCAGGATGGCGTCGTCGAAATGCTCAATGCCCAAGCTCAGTCGGGTGACACCCATCTCCCGGATGGCCCGGAGCTTGTGGTCGGTAAGGGTTCCAGGTTCGGCTTCGAAGGTGATTTCCGTCGCATCATCCCAGGGCAGCAATCGCTTCATGCCCTCGGTCAAATAGCGAAGCTGGTCCGGAGACAAGTAGCTCGGAGTGCCTCCACCGAAGTAGATGAAGCGGGGTTTTCGCCCGCCGATCACCGCCTTGGGGGCATAGGAAGCGAGGTCTTTGAGCAGGGCATCCAGGTAGGCCTTGATGTCGTCGGCGTTCTTGTCGGTGTAGACGCGGAAGTAACAGAAGTGGCATCGCTTCCGGCAAAAGGGAATGTGGGCGTAGAGCCCCAGCGGCACTCCGGGTTGAGGTGCCTGATCCAAAGCTTGATGAAAGGCCGGGACGGCATCGGCACTCCAGAAGGCGAACGGAGGATAATTGGCGACGAAGTAATTCCCGGCGGTTGTCTCCCGCTGCAGGGGTGGTCCCGAGGTCGTGGGAGGCGGGGCAATGGTGACGGTGCTCATGGTCGCGCTGTAGGTGCGTCCAAACCTCCGGCCCGACGGGACGATCGTCAATGGGGCAGAGCGGTCGGTTTCATGGGAACCGATGCAGAGCCTGCATCGCGGATTGTCGCGACACGATGATCCCTGGACGTCATCCGCGGCGGGGCGGTCCTGGGAAAAAGGCATTGGTGGTTTGTTGGTATCGACGGTAGGTCTCACCCTTGGACTTCACCGACAATGCCTCGGTCATGGGAACGCCAGTGACGTTGACCAGGAAGTGATACATCAGCGTTGGCGCCAGAAGCCCGATCCAGCCCCAGGGACTGGCCAGCGCAAAGACGCCATAGCCCAGCCAGACCAACCACTCGCAGAAGTAGTTGGGATGACGGGAGTACCGCCAAAACCCTTCTTGGCAGACTTGTCCGCGACGAGCGGGATCGGCACGGAATCGGGCCAATTGGCGGTCTGCCAGGGATTCACCCAAGATGCCCACGGCCCAAAGCAGGAGGCCGAGCCAGAAGCAACCACCCACCCATCCGGATAACTCTGTGGGCGGTCGAAGGCTGCTAATGAGCCAGGGCGTGGAGAGGACCACTTGCAGGCCACCTTGAAGCAGGAAGAAGCCGAGCATTTTTCGGTTAGTCTGTGCTCCCCACTCCTTCCGAAGTTGGGCGTAGCGGACATCCTCCACCGGATGGTGAGCCCGGACCCGGATGAGGAGGTGCAGGCCGAGGCGCAGGCTCCAGAGAGTGACCATAAGGGTCAGGGGCAGTCGCGAAATGAGTGCCTCCCGCCACTCGATCCCTCCGGCGGGCGCCGAGCGTTCCTGCCAGGCTGTGGCCAGCAGGTAGAGGAGCACCAATGGGGTGAAACCCGCGGACCAGACGATGTCCACGATCCCGAAGTTCCGAAGACGACGGGCGACTTGGAAAGTCAACACCATCTCCGCCACCACGAACGCCAATCCCAGAAGGATCAGGATCAGTGGGGTGGGCAAGTTCATGCGTCGAGCCTTTCCGGACTCACGCCGACATCAGGCTGCGGTTGTTGGGCGCGGTCCATGTGGCCTGCACCACGCTGATGTTCCGCCAGAGGAAGGCCGACTCGCAGTAGGCCAGGTAGTAGTTCCAAGTGCGGATGAAATGATCATCGAAACCCTGAGTGCGCACTGCGTCGAGGCCCTGGTTGAAGCGCGCGCGCCACTGGCGCAGGGTGCGACCATAGTCGAGGCCCATGTCGTGAAGGCTGTGCAGGTGGAGACGCCCGGTCCGCTGCATCGACTGGTTCACCCGGTTGAGTGAAAGCAATAGTGAGCCTGGGAAGATGTGCTTCTGGATCCAGTCCACGCTGCGCCGCAACTCGGCATGACGCGAGTCGGGATAGGTGATGAACTGGGCGGCGAAGATTCCGTTGGGCTTGAGCAGGCGTTGGACGCTCTGGCAGTATGTCTCGAGGTACTGATCGCCGATGGCTTCCATCATTTCGATGCTGACGATCTTGTCGAATTGGCCAGTCAGCAGGCGATAATCGATGACCCGCACTTGGGCTCGGTCGGCGATGCCCTCTCTCTCGAAGCGTTCCCGACAGTAGGCAGCCTGTGCCTCAGACAATGTGATCGTGGTCACCCGGACTCCATGCCGGTGCACGGCATGGCTGGCCATTCCGCCCCACCCGGAGCCGATTTCCAGCAAATGCTCGCCCGCCTTGAGCCGCAGCTCTTGGGCCAGCCGCTCGTACTTGGCGGTCTGGGCAGCCTCCAGGGATTGATCGGGCGATTCGAACAAGGCCGCCGAGTAGGTCATCGTGGCGTCGAGCCACTGCGAATAGAAGGCATTCCCCAGATCGTAGTGGGCCGCGATGTTGGATCGTGAGCCCGTCAGGGAGTTGCGGTTGAGGAAGTGTCGCAGGTGGTTGGCCGCATTCAGGAGCGTGAAGCGCAGTCGCTTCTGGGCTGAGCCCGACATCGAGGGGGCCTGCTCCACATTCGCGCAGAACCAGGCGATCACTGCGGCCAAGTCGGGCGTCTCCCAGTCCCCGTCTTGATAGGACTCACCGAAGCCCATGTCACCGCCCATGGCACAGCGGGTGAAGAAACGCCAACGCCGCAGGTGAATTTCTGCGGACGGAGTCTGGCCGGGAGCGCCAAATTCGCGGGTTGATCCGTCCGGGCACACTATCCGCAGATGCCCCTCGGACATGGGCTGGAAAAGCGAAGTGACCAGATTCTGGGCGATGGATTCCACCCACCGCGGCGTCGGGGCCGTCGGGTTCAGGGCAGCCTCCGAGATACCGCCGGAGGGGGTTCCGCCGGACGCGGTGGCAATCGTCGGAAGGATCGACTCGGGATGGGTGCGGCTCATGGTGAAATTGTAACTTCTAACGTTGGACTCAATTGTCAGAACCACAACCGCAGGATTTGCGGTATGCCCCTCAGGATTTGCGTTATCTCGGATCGGTCGATGGGTTGGGTCCAGAACCGGAACCGGAACCGGCCTGGGCTTGGGCTTGGGCCTGGGCTTGGGCGATCGACGAGTGGGCCCGGAAGACCCCCCTTTGCAAGTGGGTGCCCTGAGACTTGGCGTACCAAGGAACCCCTTTCAACCATAACCGGAGGGCCTGCCAGTGAATCGCGCTAATGACCTTCAGGGTCACCAGCGGGTAGCGGAGGCTCAAGCGGAGGATCTCTCGGTCGGTGATCGGCCGCTGGGATCCGGTCAAGGTGGTGAGTAGCAGGTTACGACCCTCGCTCACGTCGTTGACGGCGATGTGCAGGCGGGAGCCTGGAGTCTGGAGCTGGAAATCAAAGCAGACATCCAGCGGTGTGAAAGGCGAGACGTAGTAGTGTTTGGGCACCACGCAGCGGAATCCGGGGCCGTCTGGACCGTCTGGGGCGGCATGAAGGGGAACCAGATAAGGTTTCAATTCGCCAAAGGTATTGCCCACCTCGGCCACAGCGCAGAGCGCTTCGCCCGAGGCCTTGGTGCAAAAGTAGAAGCTGACTGGGTTGAACACGTAGCCAGCGATCCGGGGCAGGGTGAGCAGCAGGACGCGGTCGTTGTCCGCAAGGATTACTCCCTGCTGCCTGAGCCAAGCTTGGAGGGCGCGCTTGATGTTGGGCTTCTGTTGCTCGTTTTCTTGGTTCTTGGGTCCGGACTCCTTCGGATTGGGAAGATGGTCGGAGTCCCGGAACTCCAACCAGTTGCGCCGATTCCGGCTGAAGAACCGCAGGCGAGCATCGAGGGCATCCAATTCGTCGAGGTCTAGGCACGCGAGGAAGATCCCGTACTCGAAATGGTGCGTGCGGGGCTCAAGTCGATGATGCATCACTCGGGCCTCATAGAGGCTGGAACGAAGCGGAGCATCATTAATGGTGGGACGGTCGGCCATGCTCAGCTTTAAAGCGTCGCACCAACTCGATCAATGTCGAGGCAGTGAAATGGGATCATTTTTGGGAATCCAATTGGGACCGATCGGATCCGGACGGCGGGAAAGCTGAAAGCGTGCATGGCTCCGCGGCCCATTCTCGTGTATCCTCGATTCCTCATTGTGAACGAAGGCGTGCTTATTTCCGCTCAGGACTTGGTCCTGAACATCAACGACCGAGCCCTATTGGATCGGGCCTCACTGGCCTTGTCGGCGGGGGATCGCATCGGGCTTGTGGGTCGCAACGGTGCTGGCAAATCGACCTTCATGCGTATCTTGGCCAGTGAAGCCGAGGTCGATGACGGTGTGATCACCCGGCGCAGGGACCTGGTCACCGGTTATTTGCCCCAGGCCTTTGAACTGGATTTCAACATCACAGTCCTCGAGGCCGCGCGAGATGGGGCACGGCATGTCCTTTCCCTCATTCATGAGTTTGAGAATCTCCCGGGTCACTCGAGTCGACATGACCATTTGGAAGAGCGTATCCAGCAACTCGAGGGCTGGACGGTCGATTCGCGGGTTCGCACGGCCCTCAATCAGTTGGGTTGCCCGCCGGATGATCGACGAATCGGCGAATTGTCCGGTGGAGAACGTCGTCGCGTGGCTTTGGCTCGGGCCCTGATCGCCCGGCCGGACTTCCTGATGCTCGATGAGCCGACCAACCAGTTGGACACCGAATCGGTGGAATGGATCACGGAGTTCCTGGCGGGCTATCCGGGCGGCCTGTTGGTGGTCACCCATGACCGGCATTTTCTCGACTCCGTGGCCACGACCATTGTCGAACTGCGCAACGGCAAGTTTGAACGCTACGATGGCAACTACTCGGAATACTTGCTCCAGCGGGCCGAGAAGCTGGCCACCGAGGAGGTCACCGAACACAAGCGTCAGATGTTCCTGCGACGCGAGATTGAGTGGGTGCGTCGTCGTCCTAAGGCCCAGACGAGCAAGAGTCAGGCGCGTCTGGATCGATTTTCCGCCGCCGACAGTGCGGGTCCGCCGCCCACCGAATCCGAGATGGAATTAGTCATCCCACCGCCGCCGCCGCTGGGTAATCGGGTCGTGGAGATAGAGGGCGTGGGCATGCAGTTCGGGGGACGTCGCCTCTTCTCCGATCTCAGTCTGAATTTCGCCGGTGGTACTCGCATTGGAGTGACCGGCCGCAATGGGTTGGGCAAGACGACGTTGCTGCGAATCCTGCTGGGTGAGATGCCGCCGACCGAGGGGGAAGTGCGCATCGGATCCCTGACGCGGTTTAACTACGTCGATCAAGGCCGACTTCGGGTGAACGAAGAGCGAACCGTCCTGGAAGAGGTCAGCGACGGCACCGAATGGGTCCAGTGGGGTGAGGAAAAACTCTCCCTGCGTGGCTACCTCAAGCGGTTCCTTTTCACTGATGATCGCATCACCACTCAGGTAAAGCACCTCAGCGGGGGCGAGCGCAGCCGGCTGTTATTGGCGCGAGTGCTCAAGCGGGGCGGCAATTTCCTGGTCCTAGACGAGCCGACGAATGACCTCGATTTGCAGACCATGCGAATTCTGGAGGAGGCGCTGACGTTTTTTCCCGGGTGCGTGCTGGTGGTGAGCCATGACCGCTATTTTCTCAACCGGGTGTGTACCGGCATCCTGGCCTTCGAGGGCGAGGGGCGGGTCGTCTTCAGTGAGGGTAACTACGACTACTATTTGGAGAAACGGCGCCGGGTCGCCTCGAGTTCCGGTGGTCGTGAATTCAAGCTCGCAGGGTCTACCTCGACACCGAAGGCGGGTAAGATCCGGAAGCTCAGCTTTAAGGAACAGCGGGAGTTGGAGGGAATCGAAGCGGTAATTCAGGTGGCCGAGGCTCAGGTGACTGAGCGTGAGGCGCAATTCTTGGATCCGGACTTTATCCGCAAGAATGGAGCCCGGATGCAGACGCTTATGGCCGAGCTGGAGACAGCCAAGGCCGGGGTGGCGACGCTCTATTCCCGCTGGGAAGAATTGGAGGCGGTCCGAGCCGCTGCCGCGCAGTCTTGAAACAGCCCAACCCTGAACCACTGTCCCCATGGCTTCCTCACTGTCGTCGTCCTCGCACCTGAAATCTTTGGACTACTCGGTCGTCCAGCAATGCATGCATTGCGGGCTGTGCCTTCCGACGTGTCCGACCTACGACGTGACGAAGCTCGAACGGCATTCGCCGCGAGGGCGGATCGCCCTCATGCGCGCGATCGCCGATGATCGTTTAGAGCCCACCAAGACCTTTGCCGACGAGATGTATTATTGTCTCGGATGTCTGGCTTGCATGACGGCCTGTCCGGCGGGGGTGGACTACGCGGAACTCTTCGAGCGGGCGCGGGCTGAGGCGGAGGCCTCTCGGGTTTTGGCAACTCCCGGTCGGTCGTTGATCCGGGCCCTGAGCCTTCGGGGGCTCTTCATGGACTTGAACCGGCTCAAGATCCTAGGCCGAATTATGCAGCTTTGGCAGGGCCTAGGACTTCAGTCGGCGGTTCGGGCTCTGGGCCTGACTCGACTGCTGCCGCGGCGTCTGCGGGAATTGGAAGCCATGACCCCGCCGGTGCAAGCCCTGTGGACCGAGGACTTGGTCGCTCCTGTGACTCGTGCTCAGGGGGTTCGTCGTTACCGTGTTGCGTTGCTCGCTGGCTGCGCCCAGGACTTGATCTTCAGTGACGTCAATCGCGATACGGCTGAAGTCCTGGCCCGCAATGGTTGCGAGGTGATCACCCCGCCCGACCAGCATTGCTGTGGATCGCTCCATGCGCACAACGGTGAGTGGGAGTTGGCTCAGGAATTGGCTCGGCGGAACATCGACCAATTTCCGCCCGAATCCTTCGATGCGATTATTAGCAACGCCGGAGGCTGCGGGTCTCATCTCAAGCACTATGCGCGACTCTTGGCCGATGACGCCCGCTATGTCCAAAGGGCCAAGCTTTGGGATGCGAAGGTGAAGGACATTCACGAATGGTTGGCATTCACTGGCATTGAGCCGCCGCCGGCCGCAGGTGCCTCGCAGCAGGTGGTGACCTACCACGAATCTTGTCACCTCTGTCATGGCCAGAAGATCTCTGCGCAGCCTCGGTCGTTGTTGCGGGCGATTCCTGGGGTGCGTCTGGTGGAATTGACCGAAGCTGCGTGGTGTTGCGGCAGTGCCGGCATCTACAATCTGACGCAGCCCGAAATGGCGGGCCAGTTGCTGCAGCGGAAGGTGAATCACATCGTTACTACGCGGGCTCAGGTGGTCGCCACGGGCAATCCTGGTTGTTTGCTGCAACTCATCAACGGTTGTCGGGATCGGGGACTTGAGCTGCGGGTGGCTCATCCGGTCACTCTGCTGGCCGAGGCTTATCGACGCTGAGTGGGTTTCTGGAGGCTTGCGGAGTTTGGGAGTTTTGGAGTTGAGGGGAGGGGACTCTTGGGTGGGTCTTGGGTGCCGGGCTCCGCGGGACCAGGCCTGCGCTCGCAGGGAAGCTTTGGAAAGGATGGAGCTTTCGCGCTATGCGCGAGGGGGTGGGTTTGATCGCTTCCAATGCTTGCTCCGGCCCGATCCCGCTCCGCTGTATTTTTTTTTGGCTCCGCGGGACCCGGCCTGCGAAACTGCCGGGGTCGGTCCCACCTATTTACACAAAAGGGGACACTCTCTACTCTGTTATTGTCGTGGCAGGGGCTCCGCGGGACCAGGCCTGCGCTCGCAGGGAAGCTTTGGAAAGGATGGAGCTTTCGCGCTGAGCGCTAGGGGGAGGGTTTGATCGCTTCCAATGCTTGCTCCGGCCCGATCCCGCTCCGCTGTATTTTTTTGGGCTCCGCGGGACCGCGCCTGCGCTCGCAGGGAAGCTCTGGAAAGGATGGAGCTTTCGCGCTGAGCGCGAGGGGAGGGTTTGATCGCTTCCAATGCTTGCTCCGGCCCGGTCCCGCTGCCGCTGCGGCTGGGCGAAGTCTCAGGGGCGCGGTCGGTCCAAAGGGGTATTGGTTGATTGTGTGTGGTCGTCGGAGGGTGGTGGTGCGCGGGTGGTTTGTCGTTGGTAGGCTCCTTGGGATCGGCTCCGAGGGGTCGTTCTTGTCGAGTCTATCCAGGGACATTTTCAAAAGAGTTAGGACATTAGTTGCAGGGAGGGTTGCTTCGGGGGCGAGTTGTGATTTCCATGACACCACCATGCTGTCGATTCTATGGAGGCTTCGGGTGGCGGTGCTGACGTTGCCGCTGTGGGTATTGTTGGCCAGTCCGGGGCGTGCGGCCAATCCGCGGGGAGTGGCTTCTATCCAATCGACACAAATTCTCGAACACACTCGGGTGCTGGCGAGCGATGAGTTCGAGGGGCGTGGTCCGGGTACTCCGGGTGAGGTCAAGACGGTGGGTTATTTGGTGCAGCAGTTCCGCCGCGCGGGCCTTCAGCCAGGGATGCCTGATGGATCCTGGACGCAGGATGTTCCTATCGTGGGGGTGAAGTCTTCGGTACAGTTCCACCTGGGCGGGGAAGCACTGGTGGGGCCTCAGGATTATGTGGCCTGGAGCCCTCGTCTGGGTGGCGATGTGGCGGTGCCGGAAGGCGATGTGCTCTTCATGGGTTACGGGATCCACGCTCCGGAGTACGGATGGAATGACTTCCGTGATGTGGATGTGCGGGGCAAGACGATCATCGTCCTCATCAATGATCCGCCGATTCCTGATCCGGCCAATCCTGACCAGCTCGATCCGAAGTGGTTCGGTGGCAAGGCCATGACTTATTATGGCCGTTGGACTTACAAGTTCGAGGAGGCAGGTCGCCGGGGTGCGGCTGCGGTGTTGATTATCCATGAGACGGCTCCGGCGGCGTATCCGTGGTTCGTGGTGATCAACTCTTGGGGTCGTGAGCGCTTCGATTTGGAGTCCAATCACTCCCCTCGGAGTGACATCGCGGGCTGGATGAGTTTAGAGCGGGCACAAAAGCTCTTCGCAGCCAATGGCACCACCTATGAGGCCATGAAGGAGGCTGCCAGGAAGCCCGGTTTTCGACCGGTGACGTTAAAGCAAAAGGCCGCGTTCAAGGCGCGCAATGAGTCCCGCGCGCTGAAATCCAAGAACGTGCTCGGGATGGTTCGGGGGCGCGATCCGAAGCTCCGCGACGAGTGGGTCGTGGTCACCGCGCACTGGGATCACTTAGGCCGCAACGCGAGCCTCGAGGGCGACCAGATCTTTAACGGGGCCGCGGACAATGCGATCGGGACGGCCGGCCTTTTGGAATTGGCCGAGGCGTTTGGAACCGCCCCCAAGGCTCCCAAACGGTCCATGCTCTTTCTCTCGGTGACGGCCGAAGAGCAGGGGCTCTTGGGCGCGGCACATTATGTGGCGCAGCCGGTGTACCCATTGGCCAAGACGGTGGCCAACCTCAACATGGATGGGGCTAACCAGTGGGGCCGGACCCGGGACCTTCGCCAAATCGGCCGGGGTGCTTCAACGATCGATGCGGTCCTGGATTCCGTGGCCAAGTCCCGGGGTCGGGTGGTCTTGCCGGATGCGCATCCGGAACGCGGTGGCTTCTACCGCAGCGATCATTTCGAGCTGATGAAGGGCGGTGTGCCGGCGTTGTACATCAAGGCCGGTGATGACTACCTCGGCAAGCCGACCGGATATGGCGAAGCCAAGGTCAATGAGTACATCGAGCGCGATTACCACAAGGTCAGCGATCAGGTGAAACCCGACTGGGATCTCAGCGGTGCTGCCGAGGACTTGCGCTTGTATTACGACATCCTCTGGCGTCTGGCCGAAGACCGTCGCACTCCGCAGTGGAATAGGGGCAGTGAATTCAAGGCGGCCCGTGAGGCTTCGATGGCTCCGCGGAAGTGAAGGGCCGACGCGGTGGATTAATCCGTGGGCTCACATCCGGGCAGTGCCGCCTCGTGACAGTGGCTACTTCAATTTCCGTTCCCTTTCGAAGGAGGCGCAGGAACCGGCGAGGCCTTGTCGAGCGGCGGTATCTCGAGCGGCGGGATCGTCGGGGGCGCCAGAATGGTCGCCTTGGGGGCTGGGCGAGTCCGTTGTCGGAAGAATCCTCCGGAGGCGAAGCTCTTCCAGGCCGAACCCAACCAACCCAGCACGGAGATCGCCAACCACAGCGCCCAGAGCAGCATCGCAAACCGGTACCACCAGATAGACACCGAGACACAGCTGCACACCGGCAGGGAGGTGCCTTCGCTTCTGGCTTGGAACCAGCGGAGGAGGGTGCTGGTGGAACCGTTGCCGAGGATGAACATCTTTGGGTTGCCCAAGAGTCCGGCACTGACCGCAAAGAGGAGGATGCCCAGAGCCGTGGCCGTCAGCGCCACCAGTCCCACCTGAGAGGTATTGTACCCCAGCCAGTGCAACGTCTGGAACCGCTCATGCCCACGCCATTGCAGCAGGAAGAACCAGCCGATCACCGTGAATGCAGCCCAAAGCGGCACCTGGGTCAGACCGATCATCAGAAGCATCCACTGCAGCGAACGCAGCGGAGACTTTGGGATGCGACCCAGTGCGAGAGCCGTGAGGAGCGAGGTCAGTAAAATCACCCAGAAACGCACGGCGGGTCCGCGTCGGGGACCCGAGGCCCACAAGACCCAGCGATCTTCGCCAACACCCAGTGAACTCTGGATGTTGGCGCTCTCGACCGGCAAGCGCACGGTGCCATTGTTGGCTTGGAAACCCAGTGGCAGGTTTTCTTTCCAGCCGACCGAAAGCAGCTGCTCGCCGGGCCGCAGTGGGATCACCAACTTCGAGCCCTCCCGACGGACGGGGATTTCCTGACCGAAGTGGGTGAGCCGTGTGATATCGGCCTCGGCGGGCAGCTCGAGGAGAAAATCTTCGCCAAGGCTGCAGCGGATGGACAGATGGAGGGTAGAAAGGCGTTGGCGTTGCCCGAGAGTCACTTCGTGGATCGCTCGATTCAGGGTCACTGTGGCCCCAGCGATGGCCTCTGGCCGGTGGACCTTCAGGTTCACCGTCTCTCCGGGCCACGGTTGCCAGACGGGCTCCAGTTCGGCGTTGCCCGATTCAAAAACCGGAGCCAAGCCAGACAGCGACACGTTCCACACCGGTGAGGCGACCAAGTGCCAGCGTTCGATCCAAGTGTCGGTGGGGCGGGTGGTTAAGGTAAGCGTCTCCACCGGGGCCAGGCTGCTCTCCCACGAAAACGCAGTGTCTTGCGCCCCGAGGCGGACCTCCATGCCGCCGTCTTGCACGACCCGTCCTTGCGACAAGACATTCTCGCCGGGCAACAGAGGGATGCGCATCGACACCGCCTTGCCCACGGGCGAAAGACGTTGGATCACGGTTTGGAGTTGCCACTGCAAGCCCAGCTCCAGGCGGCGCTGCACGGCCACGATCGGCTGAAGATCTTGGCGATCATACGTGGCGGCCGCTGCAGCCACTTTCTGTTTCGGTGAGAAGAAGACTTGTTGTTCCGGGACCCCATCGGCACGGACTCCGACTACGGTCCAGTTCGGGGCATCGATGGACACCTGACGCGGCTTGAGCAGGTAGCTCCATTCCCAGTCGCCGGTGTTGGACAGCAAGGCCTCCACGCGGACCCGATGGACACCAGGAGGCAGCACGGTCCACAGGTAGCCATCGTCCCGACGCAGCGCGGCAGCCCACCGCCCGTTGACGACCACCGAGAGCGGGGAATAGGCCGGAAGGCGTCCAGGCAATGGGACGGCCGTCTCGGCGGCGCAGTGGACTTCGACGTCCATCAGGAGCTGTTGGCCGCTGAGTTTCATGGCGACAGCCGAAATGCTGGCCGCATTCGGGAAGGCGTCCGATTTCTCCAACAACCGCCGTCGGAGGGTTTCTAGGGTGGTCGCGTCTGGAATCCCGGCTGGGGTCGTTGGTGCCGCCACCGGAGCAGCGGCCAATTGCTGGATAGGTGCCTGGACCGGTGCCCGGCTCGGTGGGTTCACCCGCACCGGAGCCTCGGCAGCCTGCAAGGACGTGCCGGTGAATAGCGTCGAGGCCAGCCACAAGGCCGCGGTGATGGCGGTTGTTGTGGCCGCTGTTGTGGCCATAGGGACCGGCGGATTCGTGGTGCGGGCCTCCGATCGCCCCGATCGACCCTGCCTCAACAGCGTGGCACCGAGGGCCAGCAGCAGGACGGTTCGAAGGAGGGTGAGCAGCCGTTCGATCGATTGCGGGATGAGCACCGGGTGCAACCGCTGCGAACCTTGGACCGGGCCATTCCATCCGAAGCTGACCGAGCGCCAGGTCCATTCCGGCAACCCGGGGCCCGTTTGGATCCGTGCCTTGACGTCTTGTCGGAGGTTCTCGAACGCCGCCAGCGACTGGGCTGGGGCAGCCGGAGAATCGGACAAGCTCGAAGCCGTCGTGGTCATTCCGTAACGTTGTATTAGCTCCTTTGATAACCCCCCCGCACGCCGGGGCAACCCAGCGTTGTTCGCCACCGCTGCAGCGTTGAGGCCGTCGATCGTCTCGCCGGGGATGGGCGTGGGTGTGACTTCGGTCCTTTCGAGTTGCGGGTACAAGGCCTGCTGGATTTGCCGCGTCAGGAAGGGAACGAGGAAGAAGAGCAACGTGCCGACGGAAAGTACTTGTGCGATGCGCAGCAAACGCCGTCCCAGGCCTTGAGGAATATGGGGTTCGAGGGCGATGGGCACCAAGAGCATGAGCCACAAGAACTTGGGTGCGCCGTACTCATGGTATGAGAGACCGAAGGCCACAAAGGCCAAGAGTGCGGTGGCCCAACCCCGGATCCGGAAGACCGCCAAGGTGAAGATGAGCAGCAGGAACAAATCGAGCAACGTCCACGCGGTGAGCCAGTCACCGTGGACCCAATCGGCCCCGAAGAGAGCGAAGAGTCTCCAGCCGGGTGGCAGGTTCAAATGCACTCGGACCGATTCCGCATCCGAGCGCCAACCCGTCGCCGGCAAGGACGTCGGGTGGGACAACCGACCGATGGCTTCCACGTCGACAGTCCGGGAGCGGAGTTCGACACCGATGGCGCCGTTCTCCGGATTGCGGGTGATGAGTTGACCTTCGCCACCGCTGCGGACCGATCCTAACTCCTGCCCCTCGGCCGCATCGAGACGCCAGACCTGCTGCATTTGGCCAGAAATATGGTCCTGAAAGGTCAGGCCTTGTCCGCCTTCGTCGAGCCATAGCTCCCGCACGATGCTCAGGCCCGCGGGCTTCTGGGTTCCCATGCCGCGCATGCGTTCCACCAGTTTGAGGGAGGTGGCGACATCCCAGCGGTACACCGGCAGGCCCTGCCAGGCTTTTGGAAAATAGCTTTGGGACGGATCGATGGCCGGGGGGCCGACGAACTCCATGACTCGGAACTCAGGACGGGCTCGGAATGCGACCAACTCGTCGGCCACGGGCTTGCGGGTCCCGCGGGCGAACTGGATTTCCCGGGGATTGTCCAAGCGGAAGGCGTCGAGGCGGAAGGTCCACGTACCGGCCCGCACCTGGACTTTGGCGTGTCCTGAATCATCCACGCTCACGGGAATGGGCGACTGGATCGCCGCCAGTTTCCATCCTTCGGGCAGCAGGGTCCCCAGGTCTTCCTCACGGCTCTTGCCCGCGACGGTCAATTCCACCTCCTGGCGCCACCACAGGGGAATCCCGTCCTCGAGGACCGAGAAGAGTTTCACACCCAGGAAATTGCGCTCGGTGGTTTCGGTCGTGCCATCACGCCGGAGCCAGAGCAGTCCTTGCGCATCCCAGGCGGGGTTGTCCACCACCTTGCCATCTCGACTGAGTGCGAGGATTCCGAGCGAGGCGGGAATCCGAAGGTTCTGGGGCAGTTCGCTCCAACGGTAGCGCCCCTCGAGCCGGGTATCGCCCGCCACAACGCGCACCGAAGGAACTCCGTCCCGTTCGACCACGACCATGGGTCTGCCACCGGCCTGAACGTCCTGCGGCCAGACCTCGGAACTTCCGGGCAGGGGGATCCACGTTTCATGGAAGGCCGTCACCGACAGGGCAAAAATCCCGCCGGAGTTGGTCACCTGAAGCTCCAGTCGAGAGGGCCAGAAGCATCGGTGGGTTTTCGTATCCGAATAGGGTGTCGGGCAGAAGCGGTGTGGGTCGTTCCAGGTGGCCCAGGATTCCCACTCGCGCAAGGCCGGAGGGATGGAGCGGGGTTCCTGGGCGGTAGCGGAGGTCCCAAGCGACAGGAGAGCTAGGAGGAATAGCAGGAAGCCAGTCGAGGAGTTCATGATGCTAAAGATTGACCGACACGGATCCGTGGGTCGAATTGATAAGCCCGATGCGAGCATCGAGAGAATCCATTTAACCGCTGCCCTCCCCGCGGGGATGAGCCAGAGGGGCTACCCTTGATATTGGCGATACCTTCCGATGCTAAGGGCGGCAACCGGGATTTTCAAAATCGAGGTGCCCGCCGCTGGGAAATCGGCCGTCCCGACTGGACCAACGAAGCTCTAGGAGAAGAAGACCTCACAAGCACCACGGAGCCAATTCAATGGTTCCATTCGGGTTCTTTCCTCGCCCGCGAATTCGGAAGTGGTCTGGGGTGGAAAAAAGAAAACGCGGTGATTGCGTTGCAACGGAACGGTCCGGTTTGACTGCCAATAAAGTCTTGGGGAATTCCTGATGCAGGGTCGGGTCAGGTGGCAGGAGGGGAAGGGTGTCGGCTTATCTCAGGCCGTCTCGAGAGCGAGAATTTTGTCGGACGATCGTATCTACGATGTCCACCAGGATTAGAAGTCCTTCCCGCAGCAGTAGGATCGGGACCCATGCGGCGAGATTCAGGATGATACCGGAGAAAAAACCAGTGGTGAACACTGTGTTGAACAAGGGCGCGTCAATAGCCATCATTCGGTTGATTTGAGAGACGGCTGCAAAAACGCTAAACACAAGGACGAGCGCGTTGAGGGTGAGGGCTACTGTGGCGATGACTTTGATGAGCCTTCGGGCCGGGGGATAACAGGTGTTCTGCCTTAAGGCTTTAAGGTGTTCTGGGCCCGACAATTCCGGTTCGGCCTTGGAATGCTGAGGCTGGGTGGGTGGCCGGTGGAGGCTGTCGGGGGGACACAGTGTGGAGATCGGGATCCAATCGGCGCTGCTGTTGAGCAATTGTCCTTCCGAACCTGTGTCTTCGTGGACTTGATCTTTCCAGTTAAGTGTGCCGGCCTGGATTTGCGAGCGGATTTCGTCGAGGGTGAAGGGTCCGAAGATCGCCCCGGTGTCTGCGTTTTTGATCCAGAAACACATATAATTAATAAATGAATTGCTCGTGGTTAATTTTTTATAATTTATAGTTATTTATTTAATTTTTAAATATTAAATAAAAATTAATTTCGCATTTTTAGGGGGATTCAACTGTTTAATCGTGGGTGTTGATGTTCAAAAAAGAAGCGTGGCCCCCTGGTTTTGGTGGCCACGCTCGTTGCAATTAGAGTTTGCGTGATGGCGAGGGTCCTGCCCTCTGCAGGTCTGCGGTGGTGGGTCACTCGGCTGCGTTGGCTTCCGGGCGAGGTCCACGGCCATGGCCTTCAGGGCCACCATTCGGACCGCCGGGTCCGCCGGGTCCACCGGGTCCGCGGCGCTTGCTAGCGTCTTTGCCGCCGGGGCCACCCGGTCCGCCGCGGTGTTCGCGATCGCCACGGGCGCCCGGGCCGCCTTCAGGCCGGGCTGGGCGGAGTTCATCCATGCTGAGGTTTCCGTCGCCGTTGACGTCCAGCTTGGTGAGGACTGCGACCGCATTGGAAATTTCTACTGCGTCGATGATGCCATCGCCGTTGGCGTCGAGGGCGGCGATGATGGGGGGCACGGGGCGTCCGTGACCTTCGGGCCGAGCCGGAGGGTTGGAGTTGGTGTCGGCTGCGGCGAGGCTTAGGGCGGCTGCAGCGGCGGCCAGGAGGAGGGACTTGTGGATGAGTTTCATAGGTGTGTTTGTTTGTTGTTTTTCGGGCAGTGGGTCTGCCCTTGTTTCGACCTCAATAAACACCCGCTGTGTTAAGCGTTGATGGGCGGAATCAGGAGAATTGTTAAGAGCCTGTAAGAGGACCGCTTTCGCTGGTACGTGTTTGTGGGCTCCGCGGGACCGGGCCTGCGCTCGCTGAGGAGGCTCTGGCGAGGAGGAGCTTTCGCGCGATGCGCGTAGGGTGATGGTGATCGCCTCCAAGGCTCGCTCCAGCCCGATCCCGCTTTCGCTGATGCGTGTGTGTGTGGGCTCTGCGGGACCGGGCCTCCGCTCGCTGATGAGGCTCAGGGAGAGGAGGAGCTTTCGCGCGTTGCGCGTAGTGTGCGGGTGTTTGCCTCCAAGGCTCGCTCCAGCCCGATCCCGCGGTCGCGTGGTACGGGCGAGTGGTGGGACCCAACCTCACCCAAGCACTTCCGAGGTAGGGCGATTTCTCCGAAAGCGCCGCGTCTGCAGACACGGACCGCTTTAGAGATGGGTCCCCACCCAGGAGGTCCTCGGGCGGCCTCCGGGGAACCAAAAACCAACTCCGCGGAACCTGACCTGCGCTCGCGAAGGAGGCTTAGAGAAGACAAGGCATCCGCGCGATGCGCGAGGGGTGATGGTGATCGCCTCCAAGGCTTGCTCCGGCCCGATCCCGCTGCCGCTGGTACGGTCTTGTGTGGCCGTCAGTCCTTGCGTGTCAGCCAGCAGCAGCGTTCTTCCATTTCTGGGACTCCTGCAGCTTGGAAGCGGGGGTTTCCCTCTTCGGCCCGCACGGCGAGGGTTTCGATGGCGAAGCGTTCGCCGAAGAGGCTCTCGATGGTGGGGGCGTCGATGGACCAAGGGGGGCCGGCGATGCGGGATTGGTCGTAGGCAAAGGCGATGAGCAAGATGTGGCCGCCAGGTCGGAGCAATCGGTGCAGGCCATCGACATACCGTTGGCGAGAGGCCGGATCGAGGGCCACCAAGGCAGCGCGATCGAAGATCACGTCGATGGCACCGCCGACGAGCTCCGGGTTGAGATTCAAGGCGTCGCCTTGCAGGACGCTCAGGCCCGGTGCCCGGTGGCATTCGTAGGAGGCGCCGCCGGACTCCCGATGTTCGGTTTGGGCTGAGAGTTCGTGCTCTCGGAAGAAGTCTTGGATGGCGCTGGCTACGAATTCGCAGCCGATGACGTCGTGTCCTTGGTCTCGCAACCACACCAAATCCACGGTCTTTCCACACAAGGGGACATAAATGCGGGAGGCCGCAGGAAATCGCTCATGGGCCGCCACCAGCCAGTCGTGGGGATGACCCAGGTGGAATCCGATGTGTCGCTGTTGCCACCGTTCGTTCCAAAATTCGTGCTTCATATCGGTTTTCAGACGGAACCCTCCCACACGGGTCCAGTTCTGAACAAACTCGAACTTCCGATTCAGTTCAGATCTCCCAACAGGGATTTTCATCAGTTTACCACCCAACTGTCACCGATCAAAAATTTATTGTTATCGATAACGAAATAGGTTTTTCAGGGTAAAAAACCATATAAAAGGCAGTTTAGCTCGCTTTTAAGAGGATCTCCAGGACGCCAATACAGCCAACCTTATCAGGAGAGAGATCGTCCGAGCCCAGAAGAATTACGGTGCGTCGAACCCCCAATTATCAGCGATCTGAAAAAAATGCGGTTCGGCGAAAGAAAAATGATCCGTTTCAGATCCGTTTTGCTAATGTCAGGGATGAGGCCCCAATTGCGGCGGTTGAGCGTGAGGGGTCGAAAGCAAAAATCGAGCAGGTTTTCTTGGACTTCGAGTCTTGAAAAAACGCGAGCGATTCATGGTTAAAACACAGGAACATCTAATTTCATGCACCTAATGAGAGAATTACTAATTCCAGGCCACGTTATTGGGTCATCTCTTGGCTATCTGAGGCGTAAATATATAACCATGAGACTTCGCTCCATATTGTTTTTTGGACTGCTTATTGGGGCTGCGTTTTTCGCGCAACTCTCCGTCCTTCAAGCGGAACCCGCTTTGGCAAACAACCGTGTTCTGGATCTAGACGGTAAAGGCGGCAACGTAGAATTACCGGCGGGCGTGTTCGACTCTTTTAAAGAGGCCACCATCGAATCGTGGGTGAAGTTTGGGACGCAGGATGACACTCGATTTTTCAGTTACGGTGGAATGTTAGGCGATATGTGTCTCGGACGAACCTGGAATGACAAACGTCGAATCCAGTTTTTCATCAACACTCAGTCCTCGGGTGGGCGGCTTGACACGCTTACGGTCCCGGACGACATCCGAGTTGGCCGCTGGTATCATGTTGCGGCGGTGTGCTCGACCAATGGGATGCGGCTTCACTTGAACGGAGTGTTGGTGGCAAAGAATGATGTGCCGAAGAGTTTTCATTCGACGACCAATGGTCCGAACAACATCGGGCTGAAGGTGCGTTTCGATCAGCTAACCTCGTTCACTGGAGACGTGGATGAGTTTCGGGTTTGGAAAGTCGCGCGGTCCACTGAGCAAATTCGGGAGTCGATGAACACGCGTTTGACCGGGATGGAGCCCGGATTGGCTGCGCTCTGGAATTTCGACGACCTACAGAACCCTGGCAAGGACGCGACGACCAACGGGTATCACGGCAAACTCGTGAAGGGCGCCAAGACTGTGGAAATACAACCGACGCCGGCAACACCCTTTTCGGTGACTCGCCAGAACAAGGTGCTCGATCTCGATGGCACTGACGGTACGTATGTGGAGTTGCCGCCGAACATGATCAATCATTTAACAAACATCACGGTTGAGGGTTGGGTGCGGTGGCGGTCTTTTGGAAACTGGACCAGATTCTTTGATTTTGGGAAAACTCAAACAGGTTCTCGTGTCACTCAGATCAATCGTACACGGGGTTTACAACTAGAGGTTTGGAATGCAGGCAATATAGATCAAAATACCCGGGTTCCGAACTATGAGTTGCTACTCGATCAATGGAACCATATAGCAGTCGTATCATCCATTGAGGGAAGCAAACTATACCTCAATGGAGTTGTTGCTGGGACCAACCGTAATTCTATCAATGAATCACTGACTGGTACTAATAGTAACGCAACCGGGTTGGCCGCCATCTCGACAGAGAATCGAAATCTTCTTGGTCGAAACCTTTGGAAATTCGGTGAAGCGACCTACGTCACCGACTTGAACGGTCAGATAGATGAATTTCGAATTTGGAGCGTGGCCCGCAGCCAGGCGGAGATTGTCGCGTCGATGAACGAACGACTGAGTGGCAGGGAGCAAAATCTTTTCGGGCTCTGAAATTTTGACCACGTGGAGGGAGGGCTTGTCCTCGATGCCACGACCAACGCGCATCACGCGCAATTGCGAGGAACGGCAAAATGCCTGCCCGGTTCCCTTCCGGGTGCAAATATCGGACCATTGACGGTCATGATCGACGGGCGGGTGGCCACGGAAGCGGGCCCCGCGGTAGAAGGCGCTGAGGTCTTGTTGGAGGCGGGTGATCGAGTCGTGGCCCGCGGGGTGACTGAGTCGAAGGGCGTTTACCGATTCCTGGTTTCTGTGAAACCTGGCAATTATGACTTGTGTATTCAGAAGGGCGAGATTGGCGCAAGACGCACAATTACTTTATCCGAGAGCGGTAATCGCAACGAGAGCTTTTCTTGCGTTCCTAATATCAACTTCAGTGGAAATTTATCCACGTTCGGCGAGCGTGATTTTCTCGCGGCGGTCATTGTGCAAGCCTTGCGGGTTGGGCCTGATGGAATCGGGTCTGTGGCGAGGACAGTAAACACCGATAGTATAGGAAATTTTAGTTTCACCAACCTCAAGCCCGGCGATTATCAGTTGCGCTATCAGACGGCCACCGGGTTTGAGTTTTTCGAAAAAGGGAAAGTGTTCACCGCGGATGTGAGCAAACCGGTCTTGGGCTTGAATTTGAAAATGGGGCCCTTCAAGCGTGGGAGATGGCGCACGTTCAGTGCGGGCGAGGCGCAAACGTCACAAGGGTTCAAAGGCGTACGAACAAGCAAAGACTCTGCCGCGGTTCTGGTTGAAAGCTCCGGGCTCGTCTGGGCGGGTTCTTCGGTGGGTGCCACGCGATTTGATGGCCGCGATACCTCAGGTCTCTTACTCACCGCCTATGAGAATGGACTGGTGGATAGTCGGGTTAGAAGTCTCTTTCGCGAACCGGATGGAACGATGTGGTTTGGCACAGAGAGCGGCCTCACGCGTTGGGACGGGGCCGCGCACAATTTCACTGCAACCAATGGCCTGATCCCGGGCGCTATTCGGACGATCGCGAGAAGTCCAGATGGAACGATGTGGTTTGGCGGAGACGATGGGCTGGCGCGTTACGCCGAGGGCCAATTCACGCGCTTTACAGGCACGAACGGGGTGCCGGTGGACCAGGTCAATCAAGTCAGTGTCTCCAAAGAGAACACGGTATGGCTTGCCACTCCTGCGGGATTGTTGCGGTTTGATGGCCACCGCTTTCTACCCATCGCCGGTAGCGATATCTCGGCAGCCAATTCGGTGATGATTTCGGCGGACGGCTCGGTGTGGTGCGGAACGTCGCTGGGAGCGGTTCGGTTGCGCTTTGGAAAAATGGAGGGGGCTCGCGTGAGCGATGATGGTATTCAAATCACCCGACTCACGACCTTCGACGGCTTAATTGATAATCGCGTCACGACGATCCACGAAACGCCCGATGGCACGCTCTGGATGGGAACAGAAGCGGGGCTGTCCCATTTCGATGGAACCAATTTTGTGAACTACGTCTCGAAAGACGGACTGGTGCAGGATGCGGTCGCTACCTTAGCGAGCTCGCCGGACGGCATTCTGTGGGTGGGCTGCATGAACGGCGGAGTTTGTTATTATGATTCGAAGACCTTCTCGATTTATGGGCTGGCAGATGGAATGCTGCCGGGCTTAGGTGCTGGTACGGTGGACAGAAACGGGACGGTCTGGACAGGAAACTGGTATCAGAGAGCTCCGGGGAAAACAGCAGTTTATTCCATCGGTATCTCGGGAGTCACCAACCACCCTCCGATGGGCGATCATATTGATGTCAATTCTGTTTCCACTGCGCCAGATGGAACGGTATGGACAGCAACTGACAATGGATTGATGCGATTCGATGGAGAGGCTGTCACATACATCACTTCGACCAATGGATTAAAATACAATGCTTCCTCTAGTTTGGCTTGGGACCCAGCCGGCAATATGTATATCAACCATTACCAAGGTGGAATTTCTCGATATGATGGTAATGTATTTAAGCCAATGCTTCTGGCCTCAGGAGAGTGGCCCAAACATGCATTTGAAATGAAGATGTATGGCACAAATGAATTTTGGATTACCGCCTGGAGCGGCCTATTTCTCTATGATGGCAACGTTCTCAAGGCCTACACCAACCAGCCGCAGAGCGGAATAAATGCTATCTTCAAGCAAAAGGAGGGGGCGTACCTCGTGAGTACGACTCAAGAGGGAGTAGCCGATTTTAATGGAAAGCGTTTTGAATTTGTTTTCACAGCGGCAAAAGACCACCTACCAAATAATCGTGTATTTAATATCTTCCGAGACCACAAGGGAGTTCTCTGGTTCGCGGGTCCGCAAGGCGCGACCCGGTGGGACGGAAAGGTTTGGTCCACCCTCTCGACTCTGGACGGACTCAGTGGGAACGAGATTCGCTGGATTGGCGAAGGGCCTAATGGAATTTATTGGTTTGCAACGGACAATGGCCTCACTCGATACCAACCGTCGACAAATAAGCCTTCGTCACCACGAATTGAAATCGCCGCCGCTCAAGACTTTAAAGATCGCGAAGATCTCCCGTCGATCGACGTCGATCAGCGCATCACGTTTAAATACAGTGTGACAGATTTTCGGACGCGATCTGAGACACGACGGTATCGACGTCAGGTCACTCCGGGCATCCTGACTGCGACCTCGCTGCTCGACGGGCAGTGGGAGGAGGGTACGAGTTCAACGCAGTCCGAGTGGGTTTTCGATAAGGCGGGTGATTACACTGTCGCCATCCAGTATGTAGACCGCGACCTCAATTATTCGGATCCGACGATCCGACATTTGCACATCACGTTGCCCTGGATTAAAAACCTTTGGATCGTGATCCCCGTCTGCGGAATTTTCATGGGGTTCATCGGTAGTTCCTTGTTCTTTGGCATTCGTTACACGGGGAAACGGCGTGAGGCTGAGCGGTTGCGAACTCAAATGCTTGAACAGGAACGCAAGACGCGCGTCGCGCTCGAGAATAAAAACAGCCAACTCGAACGTGCCCGCGACCTGGCTGAGACCGCCAGTCGGAGTAAAAGCGTGTTCCTCGCCAACATGAGCCACGAACTGCGCACGCCGCTCACCGCCATTATCGGGTTTACTGAAATCCTGCAAGATGAGGCGAAGGCCGACGGTAAAGCAGAACAGGAAGAGGACTTAGGTCGCATTTACGATTCTGCCAGACACTTGTTAGGGTTAATTAATGGCATTCTCGACCTCTCAAAGATTGAGGCGCAGAAGATGGAAATTCATCTCGAGACCTTTCCCATCAAGGACCTGGTTAACGATGTAGCCAGCATGTTGCGGCCGCTCGTGGACAAAAAAGAAAACCGGTTGGTCATTGTATGTTCTGAAAATATTGGCGAGATGCATGCCGATATTAGCAAGGTGCGCCAGTGCCTTTTAAATTTGCTCGGTAATGCAAATAAGTTTACGGAGAAGGGTTCGATCCGGTTGGAAGTAAAGAAGGTTTCGAACAGCAACGATGGGGCAACCACTCTCAACTCTCACGCATTAACCATAAGCTTTGTTGTGATTGATGAGGGCATTGGGATGTCGCAGGAGCAACTCGAGAAATTGTTTGAAGCATTCACGCAAGGGGAGTCCTCCACAGCCCGCAAGTACGGAGGGACTGGACTGGGATTGACCATTACCAAGCATTTCGCCGAGATGATGAACGGAACGGTGTCCGTCGAAAGCGAGTTGGCCAAAGGCTCGACCTTTACGCTGACCCTTCCGGTGGAAGTGGAGGCGCCTTCCGCTCCCGAACCCACGGACTTGCCGGGGGACGAGCGCACCGCTGAACTCGGAGAATGCCTTCTGGTGATCGATGATGATCCCAATGTGCATCGGTTGATCGAACGGACGCTGCAGCCCGAAGGATTTATCATCCGCAGCGCCATGGATGGGAGGGCGGGTCTCAAGATGGCGCGTGAGCTCAGACCCGCCTTAATTACTTTGGATGTAATGATGCCGCATACCGATGGATGGTCTGTGTTGTCGGCTCTCAAATCGGATCCGGACTTGTGCAATATTCCGGTCGTCATGTTGAGCATCATCGGGGACAAGGAGTTGGGTTTTGCTCTAGGAGCGTCGGATTACCTCATTAAGCCTGTAAATCGCGGGCTGTTGTTGTCGGCGCTAAAGAAATACTTGCCCGAACCGCATGGAAATCACGTTCTCATTATCGAGGACGATCCGAACTTGCGCGAATTGCTGCGCCGGATGTTGGAGGCTGAAAACATTGACGTCGTTGAAGCGGAGAATGGCGCCATTGGAATTGAAAAAATCAAGGAACGCATTCCCGGTTTGATCCTTCTAGATTTGATGATGCCGGTGATGGATGGGTTTGCCGTCCTAGCCGAGTTGCACCGGACACCGCAGTGGCAGCGAATTCCTGTGGTGGTGGTGACCGCAAAAGAACTGAGCGAAGCGGACCGTATGCAGATTATCCGCAGGAGCGACGCGATCGTGCAGAAAGGCGCGCTTTCAAAGAACGATTTGCTTCGCGAAATAAAACAGTTAATTAGCAAAAACGAGCCTAAGTCGGGTGTTTTAAAATAGCGCCGGCACTTTAACGGGGAATATTATATAATTAATGAAACGATATGATTGTACGCAATCAGGTTTCATTTAAATAATTTAAATTAAACAGTACCAACATGGCAAAAATATTGATCATTGAAGACACCGAAAACAATCGGGTTCTGCTATCCCGTCGTTTGAAGCCTAGAGGGCATGTGATTTTGACGGCGGACGATGGTGAGAAAGGCGTGTTAATGGCCACCAGTGAGCTGCCCGATTTGATTCTAATGGATATTGGGTTGCCCGGCATTGACGGGTGGACCGCCACACGCAGGATCAAAGACAATCCCGCCACCAAGCACATTGCCGTGATCGCCCTCACCGCGCATGCCATGACGACGGATCGCGAGAAGGCCAGCGAATCGGGGTGTGACGATTACGAAACCAAGCCGATCGATTTCACCCGATTGTTTGAGAAGCTCGATTCACTGCTTGCTGGAAAGCCCTCTCCTCTTGCCGGCTTATGAACACCTTAAGCCATTGTCCGACAACCCGGAGAGTGGGCCCCCTCGAATGAGAATTGCCACTTCTAGCGCTGCCTCGACGCATCGCAGCCGCGTGGGTAAAGCCCGTCACGATTTGAGGAATCCGCTGAGTGACATTCTCGGATTCACCGAAATCTTGAGCGAGGATTCGATGGCCGCCGGGCATTTGGAACTGACGGAGCAGTTTGCGAAGATTCTTCAATCGGCCACCGAATTGTTGAAGCGCGTCAACCAGACGCTGGACGTGGAGGTGATCGCGTTAGATCCGGTGAAGCTCGGGGAACTTCAGCAACGCATCTTCTCCGAAACTCATGCGATCACGAGCGTCACCGATGCGATCCGGGCCGGGGGCAGTGCGGAATCGGAAGGAACTTTTAGCGAAGACTTAGAACGCATCGCGGGTGCGGCCATCCGATTGCGCGAACTGGGGCCGGTTTTGTTGGCGGGATTGGAAGACGGGACCGGTGCCGTCGAGTTGGAACCTTCTGGAGTGACGGTGAGTGCGCCTCTCCCCGCGAGCGTCGCCGCCATTCCGGTGTTCCCAGTCAAAGCCAACACCTCGGCCGATGTGCTGGTCGTCGAAGACAACGAAAGCAATCGAGAGTTATTGCGGCGGCGTTTGACGCCCCATGGATTCAAGGTCGTGACCGCCACAAATGGGCGAGAGGCGCTCAACCAGTTGAGGGCTGCGTCCTTCGATATTGTGCTGCTGGACGTGATGATGCCCGAGATGAACGGCCATCAAGTTCTTGAAGCGATGAAGGAGGATCCGTCGTTGAAACACATCCCCGTCATTTTTCTGACCGCCAATGACAGCACCGAGGAGGTCGTGGCGGGTCTACGGGAGGGTGTCGTCGATTACGTGACCAAACCCTTCAAAGCCGAGGAAGTCCTCATTCGTTTGGAGACGCATCTTCAAATCAGCCGCCTGAATCGAGCGCTCTTAGAAAAGAACGTTCAGTTGGAAACAGCGCGGGCATCGGCGGAGGAGGCCAGCCAGGCCAAGTCCCGATTCCTGGCAACGATGAGTCACGAACTG
>SYMJ01000228.1 GCA_005805505.1 Verrucomicrobiales bacterium
CGACGGCTTGCTGCACATCACCGACATGTCCTGGGGTCGCCTCACGCACCCGAGCGAGATGCTCAAGGTGGGTCAGGAAATCGACGTCGTCGTTCTCGACATCAACCGCGAGAAAGAGCGCGTCAGCCTGGGTCTCAAGCAGAATTTGTCCAACCCCTGGGACAACATCGAGACCAAGTACCCCGTCAACGCCAAGGTCAAAGGCAAGATCGTCAACCTCGTGCCCTACGGCGCGTTCGTCGAACTCGAGCCCGGCGTCGAGGGCTTGGTGCACGTCACCGAGCTGTCCTGGACCAAGCGCATCGCCAAGCCTTCCGACGTCCTCAAGCAGGGCCAGGAAATCGAAGCGGTCGTCCTCGGTATCAACCGCGACGAGCAGAAGATCAGCCTCGGCATCCGTCAGCTCGAGACCAACCCGTGGGATCTGGCTCACACCAAGTACCCGCCGGGAACCAAGGTCAAGGGACCGATCCGCAACCTCACCAGCTACGGCGCGTTCCTCGAGCTCGAGGAAGGCCTGGACGGTATGGTGCACGTGTCGGACATGAGCTGGACCCGCAAGGTCAACCACCCGAGCGAAGTCCTCAAGAAGGGCGACGAAGTCGAGGCGGTTGTGCTCGAAGTCGACAAGGCCAATCAGCGCATCAGCCTCGGCATGAAGCAGCTGGGCGTGGATCCGTGGGAGCAGATCGAAACCCTCTTCAAGGTGGGCGATCTGGTCACCGGCAAGGTCACCAAGTTGGCCAGCTTCGGTGCGTTCGTTGGCTTGCCCAACGACATCGACGGTCTGGTTCACATCTCCCAGGTCAGCGAAGACCGGGTCGACAAGATCAAGAACGTCCTCAAGGTCGGCGACGATGTCACCGCCCGCGTCATCAAGATCGACCGCGCCGATCGCCGCATCGGTCTGTCTATCAAAGCCGCGAATTACAGCACCGAGCAGCTGAAGGAAGAGCAGAAGCTCCTCGATCAGCTCAAGCCCGGTGAAGACCTGGTCGCCCTCGAGCACGCCTTCGCCGCGGCCGAGGAGAAGAAGACCCTGGACTAATCGTCCAAGTTCCGTTTCCAAGCGCGCACCCTCACCGGTGCGCGCTTTTTTTATTGGGCCACGCTCCGTGCAAGCGCTGCGCATGGCCAGCAACGCGACAGCCAGCAACGCCATCCTTTACGGCGCATGCCGGGTGTTGGATGTTGGCGCTATGAACTTCCGTTTCAATTTACCCAAGGCGACCGAAATCGCCTGTGAGTTTCTGGAGCGGGCCGGCGGACAAATTCACACCATGAAGCTGGTCAAGCTGGTGTACCTGCTGGACCGCCTATCCGTGGACCGCCGAGGCATCCCGGTCGTCGGGGGCGATTACCTGTCCATGCGGAATGGTCCGGTGACCAGCGAACTCCTGGACCTGATCAATGCAGGCCGCCTGAACGGCGAGGCGGACCAGCGTTGGGAACGATCCATCAGCGATCGGATCAACCATGAAGTGAAGCTGGAATCCAAGCCGCCGCGGGAACACGTTTCGATGGCGGAACTGGAACTGCTGGATGCGGTGTGGGCCGAGCACGGCGACCGGGACCAATGGCAATTGGTGGATTGGTGTCATACCCACTGCGAGGAGTGGACCCCAATGGCCCGCGGTTGCGCGCCCATCGCCGTGGAACGCATGGGTCAAGCTTTGGGCAAACCACCCGAAGCCGTGGCACGACTCGCGCGGGAGGCGGCGGAATTGAACCAACTCGACGAGATCTTTGCCGAGGCATGATCGGGCTGGGCACGGCCATGAAGTCCGCCGAGGAGCCGTACCACCGGTTGGTCGTGCTCTCTGATCCGACAAACAACGGTGGCCAAGTGGTCGTCGTGCGAATCACCACCGATGATGGAACCTAGCCCGATCGGGATTGTCTTCTCCAGCCCACCGATTGGGCCGAGTTGCAGCACCGTTCCACCGTGGCTTATTCCACTGCCAAGTTCGGCCCCGCGGTGACGGCGTTGGAACAAGGCATCCGCCGAGGGGCCTTCAGGCAGATCCCCTCCCCTCCGCCCGACACGCTCAAGCGCATGATTTCCGCCGGAAGAACCGCCAAAGGCATGCCGCCCGGAGCCATCCGGTGGCTTGCCGATCTGCCGTAGCCGAAACGACTCCGAACCGGGCCCGCCGGCGTTTCGATTCCAAACGAATCTGTCCGGTTTGGAGGGGATGCGGCAGTCTTAGGGTGAGATGAACGCCACAACCACGACGCCCGACCGCGATCTGGTGCGATCCTACGCTTTGGAAGGATCGGAGACGGCGTTTCGCGCTCTGGTGGGCCGGCATGTGGACTTGGTCTTCGCCACCGCTTTGCGACAAGTCGGAGACACCGGCCTCGCCGAGGAAATCACCCAGAACGTCTTCGTCCACCTCGCCCGTAAGGCTCCCTCGCTCGCCGGTCACGAAACCATTGCGGGATGGCTCCATCGGTCGGCCATCCTGGAGTCCAAGGCACGTTTCCGCTCCGAGATGCGCCGCCGTCGTCGCGAGGAAGTCGCCGCCGCCCTCGCCGAGACAGAGCTCCAGGGACGCGACCCCGCAGCGGATCTCAGCCCGCTGCTCGATGAGGCGCTGCTCCAACTCCGGGAAGCAGACCGCCTCGCGCTGGTCCTCCGATTCCTGGAGGAACGCAGTTTGCGCGAAGTGGGCAACGCGCTGGGCATCGACGAAGACGCGGCCCGCAAGCGGGTGAGCCGGGCCCTCGCGCGGGTGACAGAGTTCTTCAGGAGCCGAGGTTTTGCCCTGCCCTCCGCCGGCGGTGCGGCCCTGCTCAGCCAAGCCACCCAGGCCGCTCCGGCCGTTCCAGCCGGGCTTGCCTCGAGCGCCGCCGCGGCTGGCTTGGCTGCCGGTGGTCCTGCCTCGGGCCTCGGTCTGTTGCTCCTTTCCGTCATGAGCCTCACCAAAACCCAGACCGCCCTGCTCTGCGGAGTGCTCGTGCTCGCGCCCCTCGCCTGGCAATCCGCCTCCCTGGCCCATGCCCAACGGGAGGTCGATTCGCTCGAGCGGGATCAAGTAAGGTTCGATGGACAAGTGGCGGACGCTAAACAGGAGCTGGCCCAACTCGACCGCGCCCTGCTCCGCGTCCGAAACGAAACGGCCGCCGCCCGCACCCAGTTGGCTCAGATGAAAGACGGCCTTTCAAAACCAGCCACGGATTCCACGACCTCAGGCCAGTATCGCTGGGACGACAATTCTCCGCTGGTGCGCCTGCCGAAGCGATTGCTTGACGACCTTCGAATCGAAGGAAACGCGAACCCCCAGGGCGAACTGTCCGCCGAAATCCGGGGAGTTCTTCAACTCACGGACGACGAGACCCGCAAGGTCCAATCCGCGATCGACCGGTTCTCGGCCGCCTACCAGAAACTGATCCTGAAGATCGGCCGCCCGGTCGAACCCACCCCTCATCAATTGGGCAATCGGTCGCGGGATCGGGTGCTGGTCCTTGAATTTAAAGGACTTGAGAAACCTGCCCGAGCCCTCTTTGAGGACCTGATGGCCGAACTCCAAACCATGCTGGACGCTGAACGATTGATGCTCCTGGCGGAATCAGGGAAAAGCTGGGTGCACCATCCCGACGTCGACCATTTCAGTTACTCTCAGTCAGTTTTCATCGAAGACCACAGGCTCTGCATCGAACAGGTCGATCCATCATCCTCCACCGTTGCTCAACCCTTCACGAACCTACATATCCTTGTTTTTTTTGGAGAGAACATGACCTCAATAAATGGGATCCCCGCCGTTTCAATAACCCGGATCCCCACCGTTGTTTCGCATTTCGCAAGGCCGCTCATTCAACCATGGCTTGATGCCATACGCCAGCGGGTGCCGAGCTCCCCTCCGGAAAAATCGACTCTTGCCAAGCCATGAAACGGATGATGCTCATCGTCACCGTGCTTCTGGCCGCTGGAATCATCCTGTGGCAGAGGTTTGATGAATCCACCCAACTTCGCGAGATTTCAGCGAGGTTGCAGGGCCAGATCCTGACCGCGTCCAACCGCTTGGCCAGTGCCCTGTCCAGCGTGGACTCCCGGCGCCAACAACTCGCAAGCGAGTCGGCCAAAAGCGATTCCGTCATCGCAGAACTCTACGAAGCTGGTCGCCTTCGATCACAGGCTTCAGCCTCGACGGACTGGGCGTCGGTAGCGCCTCCTACGAACCTACCCGCTTGGACGCCTGAGTCGCCCTACATTTGGCTGGAGAAACCACTGTTGAAACGGATGCGACTCACGGTGTTCTTGCCGAATGGTGACCTCACTCCGACAGCAACCGAATTCCTAGCAATGGAAACGGTCGAGGCCAAGAGGCTGGGGCAAACGTTGAAGCGGATCGTGGCTGAGCATCGGCGCCAAGAGACCGCTCGCGCCCGGGTGGTGCAGGAGCACTTGCCGCAAATCGCGAAGGAGGAGGGGCAAAAGTTCACCTTGCGCATCGAACCCTTGGCGGAAATCTCCACCAACCTGAGAAGGGAGTTCGAAGCCGCCCTTGCCCAGCAGTTGGGAACGCAACGCGTGGAGCTTCTCAAGCGGTCCATCCAACCTGGGCTATCCGACCTCTTTGGGAGGCAAGCGTCCCAAGTCAGGACAATGTCGTTTGTCCTACTCCCCAGCGGTTTGTTCCAAATGGCGCAGCAGCGAGGGGAATCGGGGACCAGTGTTTCCTGCTGTTTCCCCGATATCCGCCCCACTGTTCCGGAACACTTGCACCACCTGATCCCGCCCGAATTCCTCGAGAAACAGCCTGAATCTGAAGAACCCTGACAAAGATCCACAGCCTCAGCAGAGGCACCTCGCCACCGACCCGAATTCGCCCCATTCCGTCCCGAGTCCATCGACCTTCGCCCCGGTCCGGGAAGACCTCAGGTCGACCCGCGTTTTCCCCCGGCTGGCCCAAAACACTCCACCGCCTCCGGCGCGCCTACCCTCAGGCAACTGACGTGACCTCATCCCAGAGGCATGGCATTCGGACCATTTGCAGTGTCCCACCTGCCAGCGACCGATGCGAGTGGTGGCTATCGTCGACCCGCCCAAAGTCGTGGAGAAGGTCTTCCGGCACCTGAATCTATGGTGCGGGCCTGCCGCCTTCGCACCGGCGCGTGCTCCGCCCGGGCCGCCCCAATCGATTGCCAACGGAGTCTCGGCGCAGGAGGACCCGTGTGAATCTTTCGATCCTGAAGGCTACAAGGCTGCCTGCTAGGATCCGAGCCCATACCGGACTGCGAGAACATGATCACGGACTGAAACCAGCGGAAACGAACCGAAACCTTTGGATGGAACCAACGGGATCAATGCCCCACCCAACGACAAAGCGGGCCGCTACCCCGGGTTGCTGAGCCCTTATCGCGTCGATGAACCAGCGGAATCCTCGACCGTGGGTCTGGAATCCCGAGCCCTCTTCGTTCCATGGCCGAGTTGATGTGGCTTTCAAAGGCCTCGGAAGGGCTTTGAACAGCATCCCGAAAGCCATGCCGTTGCCCAGAGACGTGGCGGGCGCAGAAACCGCTCAATGGGCCGCCGAAACACACCCAAAAGCCCTTGACCAGGCCGCACGACAGGCGCGCATCTACCCCAAACAAATCTGATTCAAACACTAACTCTTATGATCGCGGAGGGTCGAAAACAGCAAATTCCTATCCAGTTCGATGCCGGCTCTGGCCAAAGGCCGCGTAGAGCACCGGTAGCAAGAAAAGGTTGAGCGTGGTCGAGGTCACCAGTCCACCCAGGATGACCACCGCCATGGGAAACTCGATTTCGTGCCCCGGAATATTCCCTGAGATCACCAACGGCAACAGGGCCAAGGCGGCGCAGGACGCCGTCATCAGGATGGGCGCTAGTCGTTCTTCCGCCCCGCGCAGCACGAGAGGCACACCGAAAGGCATCCCTTCCTCGACTTCGAGATGGCGGTAGTGACTGACCAGCATAATGCCGTTGCGGGCGGCGATGCCGAGGACCGTGACAAAGCCAACGAGCGAGCCGATCGACAACACGCCGCCGCCGAGAAAGGCCGCAGCCACGCCGCCGATCAGGGCAAAGGGCAACGTCAGGGCAACCATCGTCGTGAGCCGGGCCGATTGGAAATCGACCTGCAACAGAACTAGGATTCCCAGTACGGAAAAACCAGCCAGCAGCAGCAAACGACGGGTCGATTCCTGGCGGGCAGCGTATTCTCCGAGGATCTCCGGATGATAGCCACGGGCGAAGGGGAGCGTCGTGACCCGGTCCTGGATTTCCCGGGCGACCGCGCCCAGGTCTCGTCCTCGGACGTTGCAGGTAACGTCGATCCTGCGTGAGGCGTTCTCACGCTTGATCTCGTTCGGTGCCGGCACCACTTCGACGTCCGCAACGTCGCCCAGCGGGACCAGCATGCCGCCGGGAATCTCGATCGGAAGGCGGTTCAACGCCTGGACGTCGGTCCGGAGGGATTCCTCGCCCCAGACGACGACGCTGAAGATCTTCTGGTCCTGATAGAGCTCACCGACCCGGGTGCCCTGGATGAGGGTGGTCGCGGCAACCCGGACCTGACCGGGCATGAGTCCCAACATTGCGGTGGCCTCGGGGCGCAGGCGCACCTGGACCTGCGGAACCAATGCCTGGGCCTCGACCTTGAGATCTACCACGCCGTTGATGCCCGAGAGCGATTGCTTCACTTCTTGAGCTTTGTTCCTCAATTCCCCGAGGTCCGGCCCAAAGATGCGGACCACGATCGTCGCGCTGGCGCCGGTCAGGACTTCCTTGATGCGTTCCTTCAGGTAGGTGAGCAGGTCCCGGTACAATCCCGGGTATCCGTCCACGACCTCCTGGACCTTCGCGACGGTGGAGTCGTAGTCGACCTTGGGATCAAGACTGATCCAGAGCTCAGTAAAGTTGGGACCTACGACTTCATCGGCAACTTCTGCGCGACCGATGTGCGATCCGAAGTTGCGGACGCCGGGGACGGCCCGGAGTTCCTTGCTAACCTGCACGGTGATTCGGCGCATGGCTTCCAGGGAGGTGCCGGGTTTTTCGACCCAGTGCATGAGGAAATCGCGTTCTTTGAAGTTGGGGAGAAACTCCTCCCCAAGCCGGGGGATGGCGATGCCGGTGAGGAGGAAGACCACCGCCAGCACCGAGATGGCGACGTAGGGTCTGCCAATCAGGCTAGGTAGAATGCTGCCGTAGATCCGTTTGAGCCAGCGCACCAGTGGCGCGTCCCTGCGCCGTTCGGGTGCGCCCGGCAGGAGCATGAGGCACATCGCCGGAGTCACGGTGAGCGCCACCCCCAGCGAGGCCAGGATCGCCACGACATAGGAGAAGGCGAGTGGCCGGAAGAAGGTGCCGGTCAATCCCGGCAGGAAGAATACTGGGATGAACACCAGCACCACAATCAGGCTGGCGAAGACAACTGCACTGCGGACCTCCAGGGAGGCGTCGAGCACCACCTGGAAGGCCGGTCGTGGATCGGCCAGCAACCGGTTCTGGCGCAGACGCCGCACGATGTTTTCCACGTCGATGATCGCGTCGTCGACGACTTCACCCACGGCGATGACCAGGCCCGCCAGCACCATGGTGTTGATGGTGCCGCCCCTCCAGTGCAGCACCAGCGCGGCCGCCATGAGGGACATTGGGATCGCCGAGACGCTGATCAACGCCGTGCGCCAATCGAAGAGGAAGCCCATCAGAATGATCACCACCAGCAGGCAACCCATCCATAGGGCGTGCGACAGGTTGTCGAGTGACATCTCGATGAAGGTCGCCGGTCGGAAGATGGCTGAATCGATCTCAAGGCCGACCAGTCCCGGCCGCAGCAAGTCGAGGGCGGCCTCGACCTTGTGGGTGACTTCCAGGGTGTTTCCCCACGGCTGTTTCTCGACGATGAGTAGAAGCCCCGGACCGTCATTGATCACCGCGTCGCCGATCGGGGCTGGATGCCCGATCACGACCTCGGCCACGTCTCCGATGCGCAGGGGAACCCCGTTGGTGAACCGGACCACCGTCTGCGCCAGATCCTCGATGGTGACGATCGGGGCCAGATGGCGGACGGGCAGTCGCTGGTTGGGGGTGTCGATGAATCCGCCGGCGCTGACGAGAGCGGCGTCGCCCGCCGCGCGCACCACGGCCTCCAGGCTGACGCCGTGCATACGCAGCCGTTCGGGATCGACCAACACCTGATACTGGCGGTCGCGCTGGCCCCAGATGGCGACATTGGCCACGCCGGGAACCGCCATCAGCCGCGGGCGGATCGTCCAGAGGGCGAGCTCGGACATCTCCATCTGCGAGAGGTTGGTGGAGGAGATGCCGATCTTGAGGGCCCGACTGGTGGAGGAGAGCGGCGGCAGGAGGACGGGCGGACGGGCGGTCAACGGCAGTTTGGGAGCGGCAATCGCCACCCGTTCCTGCACCAGTTGCCGCGCGCGCATCAGGTCCGTGCCTTCCTCGAAAATCAGCACCACCGAGGAAAGGCCGAGCACGGTCTTGGAGCGGACCGTCTTCAACCAGGGGACGCCATTCACCGCATTCTCGAGCGGCACGGTAATGAGACCTTCGACCTCCTCCGTCGAAAGCCCGGGCGCCTCGGTCTGGATCTCCACCAATGGGGGCGCAAACTCCGGGAAGACGTCCATGGGTGCCTGTTGCACCACACGCAAGCCGAGCACGATCATCGCGATGCCCAATGCCAGCACCAGGACCCGCGCACGCAGGGACGCCGAAATCAGCCAGGTCATCATGGTGTTACTTGCTGAACCCGACTTCGGTGCCGAACAGTTCAGCGGCTCCCTCGGTGACGATGCTCGCGCCCACCGCCGGCCCACTGGCGAGGACGGCGACGTTGCCCATCACCCGCCGCAGTTGCACCCGATGGCGTGCGAATCGATGCGGTGCGGGATTCTCGTAAACCCAGGTCCCGCCCTCGATGTCGATGACCACACTCGACCAGCGAACCACGAGCGAATCCTCTGTGGATTTCATGGTCAGGCTCGCACCCACCCTTTCTCCCAGGCGGAAGCGATGATCCTGGTTCTCCAGTTCGAAGAACAAATCCACCGAAGACGCCGCCGGATCCGCGGAGGGCGGCGCTGCGATCGGACTCGCCGCCCTTCCGGCATCCCCCTTGGCCCCACCCAAATTACCTACCAGCGCCGGTTGGTCTAGGTCGATGCGCCGGAGTTCGCCCGCGTAAACCGGAACCCGGACCCGGACCTTCGCGGGCGTGGTGCTGGGAAGGACCCTCGGCCCCAGCAGCGCACGTCGGGCCGTGACCCTTCCAAGGTCCGCCCGGGCGACCTGAAGCACGGCTCGGGTCTCGTCCACGATCCGTTGACTGCCGGACTTGTCGCGCAGCATGCGTTCGGCCCGATCCAAGGCGATCTCGGAGCCCTTTACCTGCGCCTTCGATGCTGCAATGGCTCCGTCGGCATCGACCTGCGACTCGGCCAGACGGATCCGATCCGCGGGACTCATACCGGGAAGCAACGGCGCGATCGACTGGGCTCCCTCGGAGCCGGATGCCTCCATTTCACCGAGCGAAACCATCACCTCTCCGCCGAACAACCGGACTTGGGGAAGCTTCATCCTTTCGACCTTGGCGGTCCGGATGCCGAGTCGTTCCTCGGCCTTGGGAGTGAGGGTGACCCCACTGAACTCGGCTTCGTTGGCCTTCTGACCGACCGTGGCGGGTGCGTTGGCTGGAGTCAGTGCGGCTGCCGTCGGGCCTCCGAGGAGACCGATCCCGAGGAGGACGACAACCAACACGAGGTTCGATGGGATTCCAGAGAAGTGTTTCATGGGGTCACGACGGGGGATGGCTTCGTTCGATCGGGAACCAGGTCCAGGCGATGGGCGATGGCACGCTCGAGTTCCGCCCGGGACCGTTCCCAGTCAGCATTCGCCAGCAAACGATTCTGGGTCGCTGCAAGGAGCACTCGCTCGGCTTCGAGCGCCTGCGTCGGAGGCAGATCGCCCGACTCGACTCCCTTCCGGGCCATTTGAACCGTTTCCTCCAATGGCGGCTGAACCTGATCGTCCCAAGATCGCAAGACTTCCAGGGCTTGTTCTGCGCGGACCCGCGCCTGATGCACTTCGAGCCGGATCTGTTGTCGGAGAGTGATGTAACGGCGGAGCGATTGCTCCAACTGCGCGGCAGCGATCGCCTTTGCGCCCTGATTCTGATGAAAGATCGGGATTGAAAAATCCACCCCTGGGCCGATCTCGAAATCCGAGCCGGTGCCGTTGGCATCAATGACCGCGGTCACGGTGGCGATTTCCTTGCGTGCCAGCCCGGCGCGCTTGCCGGCGGCTTCGATGGCCAATTCAGTCGCCCTCAGGTCGGGACGATTGGCGAGCGCATCCAGGGTCAGCTCCCCGGCGCTGCGCCCAAGGGGTGCGGGACGGGGGGAAGGATCGGCGAGGCGGAGGCCGGACGCGTCCTGCTCTAGGCCGAGAAGGGTTCCAAGGCGTCCGCGTGCCAATTCGATGCTCGCCCGGGCACGCACCCAGTCCTGCTCGGCATTCAACGCTGCGACGCGGGCGGTCGTCGCTTCCAGTTGACCCAGATCGCCCGCCCGGAGCCGTGACTCCGCCACCGCAGCCAATTGCTTGAGCACGCGCGCCGTTTCCTGACTTAAGCGCGCTGCTCCCTCTGCCATCCGCAGGTCGGCACAGGCCAGCTTGACGTCGCGAACCAGATCGAGTCCCCCCTGGACCATCCGTTCGGCCACTTCCCGGGCCTGCGCTTCCGCTGTGGCGACGCGCTGTCTCCGCAGCCAGAGGACCTCCGACGGAAACCGGGCGGTGAACTCAAATTGTTTCGGGCCCAGCGGGAACAACATGAGCATCGTCGGGTTTGTGAACTGACCCGCGGCGATAATGTCGGCTCGAGTAATCCCCAATTCCGAGAGCAGTTGTTGGAAAACAGCATTGTTCCAGAGCGCGATCGCGACGGCCTCGCTGTCGTGGAGCGGGCGGTCCAACGAAACGCCGGGCGGCAATTGCCAAGTACCGGCGGCAGCGACGGTGCCGAGCGGATGCCCCGAACGGTCCTGCAGTTGACGGGAGACGGCCGGACGAAGCGATCCGGGGGACGCACAACCGGCAAAAGCGAGGACTGCCAGCACTAGGAGCCGGGTCCAAAGATTAATTCGTCGGTGACCAGTTTCCATCCATCAAAAGCGTGTCGGATCCACCGGCCAACGCAGTTATTAAATCACATCCAGACCGTCTAATTCAGTATTAAACGCTGAGCGGATCCGCTTCGGATTCTCCGCAAGGACTCTGCAAGCCCGGCAGTTCGGGCGCATCTTAATACTGTCGCCCACCCGGTTCTCGTGTTTTCCCTCGGCTGGCCAAGTTGCGGGATCTCAGCCATGGTTGCCGCGTGCAGTTCCCGATCACCGAGATCACCGACGCCTTGCTCGCGAGCTATTCGCGTCATGGGGGCATCAACCATCTGGATGGGATCAACCTTCCCTCCAAGGCCTCCGTCGCCGACATCACCCGCGACCTGCTCCGACTGGTGTTCCCGGGCTTCTTCGACGACCACATCATTCACAGCTCCGAGTTGAAGGCCGAGACGGCGCTGCTGCTCGACAGTATCGCTGGCCGATTGGAAGACGAACTCTACAAGGCGCTGCGCTGCGCTGACCGCACCAACGGAACGGTCACCGCCAAGTCCGACCCGCGGCCCATGGCCCATCACCTGGTCAGCGAATTCCTGCGCGAACTCCCAGCCATCCGTGAAATCCTGACCACGGATGTTGAGGCTGCCTTCTCGGGCGATCCGGCCGCGGCGAACCGCGAAGAGATCATCGTCGCCTACCCGTTCGTCGAGGCCGTTGCGGTGCATCGATTGGCCCACGCCTTGTACCTGCGCCATGTACCCTTCCTGCCGCGCATCATGGCCGAGTGGTCCCACAGCCGGACCGGCATGGACATCCACCCGGGTGCTCGCCTCGGAGACCCTGTCGGCGTCGACCATTGCACCGGCGCGGTGATCGGCGAGACCGCCGTCATCGGCAACCGCGTGAAGCTCTATCAAGTCGTCGGATTGGTGGCCCGATCCTTGGCCGCCGGCCAGGCGCTCCGCGGACAAAAGCGGCACCCAACCATCGAAGACCGGGTCACCATTTACGCCAACGCCACGATCGTGGGCGGCGACACGGTAATTGGCGCCGGCAGCACCATCGGAGCCAATGTCTTCCTCATGCAGAGCGTGCCGCCTGAGTCGCTGGTGCTCATGGACGACCACCGCCTGAAGGTCACCGCCAAGAAAGACCGCACCATTGCCCCCGTCGATTGGCAGATTTGAGAGTCGGATGGACAGCCCTTCAAGGCTCTAGGTCTTCCAGGTGAGCGGCTAGGGTGTTTCGTTGGAGAGCGGTGAAAAAATTTAGGCCGGCAAGAATGCATCGCTGAATTCTCGGGGCGACCTGATAGCATCATACCAATCTGGGGAACATGAACGTCCCATTGAATCACCGACGATGTCATTGCTGAACACCTCGCTCCGCCGTCCCGTCACCGTTGTAGTCCTCGTGCTGGCTCTCTGCCTCGGGGGACTGCTGGGGCTGCGGCACATGGCCAAGGACGTATTTCCCCCCTTGGGAATCCCGACCCTCTACGTCGCGCAACCCTTCGGCGGCATGGATCCCGCCCAGATGGAGGGCTCGCTGACCTACTACTACGAGTACCACTTCCTCTACATCACCG
>SYMJ01000004.1 GCA_005805505.1 Verrucomicrobiales bacterium
ATGAAGCGGCGGTAGCAATCCCAGGCGAACCGGCCATTTTTGGGGGCGGCTTCGAGGGCGACCACAGACTGGTCGTTGAGGCCCAGGTTCAAGATGGTGTCCATCATGCCGGGCATGGAATCCCGGGCGCCGGAGCGGACTGCCAGCAGCAGCGGCATCCCGGAAGTGGCGCCGAACTTGGTGCCCATGATCTTCTCCATGTTGACCACGCCGGCCTCCATCTGGGACTGGAGTTCCTTCGGGTAGGTCTTCTTGTGGGCGTAGAAGTAGGTGCACACCTCGGTGGTGACGGTGAATCCCGGAGGCACCGGAAGGCCGATGCGGGTCATTTCGGCCAGGTTGGCACCTTTGCCGCCCAGGAGGGCCTTCATGGAGCCATCGCCATCGGCTTTTTTGTTACCCCAGGTGTAAACGTATTTCGGAGCTTTCGGCATAATCGCTAATTGTGTCTTTGGATGAGAACGCGGTAATCGCGTAGAAGCAGAACAGTCAGATTATCTGGGAGCAGGGAAGCGTCAACGCGGGAAAAATTAGGAAAACTTCCAAGAAAAGAGGGTTGTTCTCGGATGGGTCCTCAAGATTGCTCTTGTTTCAGGTGTTTTCCACACAATGAACTGGCCGGTAAAGGCGGCAGTGTCCTGGCTTCGAGTGTCCTGCTCTTGAAAGGTGTTCTTGTCTGCCCGAGGCGCTGTCCGCACCGTGTTAGAACATGTCGTCGACGGATCCATTGCCCACCCTACTGCTGGTGGACGGCCACGCGTATGCCTATCGAGCTTTCTATGCGATCCGTTCGTTGAATTCCCCGGAGGGCGCGCCCACCAATGCCATCTACGGGTTCATAAAAATGCTCCAGAAGATGGAGACCATTCTCCGCCCCACCCATCGGTTGGTGTTGTGGGATCGCGGCCTGGCCGCTGAGCGCATGGCTGAGTTGCCGGAGTACAAACAGCAGCGCTCACCGACGCCCGAAGATCTCGAACGGCAATTTCCTCAGATCGAGGGTTGGCTCGAGGCGGCAGGTATCGCGGCCTGGAGCCAGTCGCAGACGGAGGCAGACGATTGGATCGGGACCTACGCCAAGAGGGCCGAGGCCTCAGGATGGCGGACGGTCGTGGCCAGCTCTGATAAGGATTTCATGCAGTTGGTGAGTGACCGGGTGGGTCTCTACAATCCCAACGACAAGACTGAAAGAGTTTGGACGGCGGCCGAGGTCGAGGCCAAGACGGGGGTTCAGCCCGATCAGGTGGTCGATTGGCTGAGCCTGATCGGAGATGCGGTGGACAACATTCCTGGGGTTCCGGGAGTGGGGCTAAAAACCGCCACCCAGCTTCTCCAGAAATACGGCACCATCGAAGCACTGATGTCGCGATTGGGCGAGGTGAAGTCGGAGTCGCAACGGTCCAATCTTCAGGCTTCGGTCGAACAGTTGCAGCGCAACCAACGCCTCATTGCTCTCAAGACGAGTCTTTCCGGAGGCCCAGCTTTGGAAACCCTGCGCATCGAGCCGCCGGATGCCACGCGCCGCGAGCGCCTGGGTGGAATGTACCGCCAGTGGGGGTTCCGCAGCCTGCTCTCCGAACTGGGGCTGCCCTGGGAGGGGCTGGATCAAGGAACCCTGCTGTGACGGAGCCCTCATCCATTCTGAAAGCGATCCCGCCGTCGACTCGTACGGTTCATTCGGGGACGCCGATCCATCCGCTGGCCGCTGGTGTACTGGTGGCCGTGGACAACTTGTGGAACCTTGCCGATTGGGCGGTGGTCACCTGGTGGGTGACTGTGCCTCTGAGCTTCCTGTCGGTGTTTGTTCCCACGGTGTGGTTCCAGCGGCGACTGAAGAAAGATCGCTGGGGCTCCGCCTTGGCCAAAGCGCTGGTGCTGGGCCTGGTTGCGGCCATCCCCACGTCGTTGACCGGCACCCCGGTGGGCATGGCGTTGTTGGCTTGGGCCGGTGTGGACCGGTGGCGTCGGTAAACTAGAATCCTGCGCTTTCAAGCCCATGCAGCCCCCAGACTTCAGACAAAGCTCCGTTCGAACCCTGTTTGCGATCGCTCTCTCGTTGTCGGCCCTTGGGATGGGGTTGGGCTGTGGGCAAAATTCTGACCCGGAGGCTCCCGCTGCGGCAACCAACGCCGTGATGCTGAAGGTGGCTCCGGTCGGTATGGTTTGGATTGGCGGCGGCGAGTTTTCGATGGGCGGCCCAGCTGCGGAAACGACCATTGCCCTGCGCTCGAGCCTCGGGGCGGGTGAGCCCATGTGTTCGGGGCTGCGGGATGGGTTCACGGATTCGGATCCGGTTCATCGGGTGTTCGTGGACGGATTTTGGATGGATGAAACTGAGGTGACCAACGACCAGTTCGCGCGCTTTGTGGCGGCGACGGGGTATCGCACGGTCGCCGAGCATGCGCCCCAGGCGGCGGATTTCCCCGGAGCCGATCCGGCCCTGCTCGTTCCCGGTGCCGCGGTCTTCGTGCGGTTGGAGGGTCCGGTGACGCTGGAGGACCCGCTCCAGTGGTGGCGGTATGTCCCTGGGGCCCAGTGGCGGCATCCGGAAGGTCCGGGCAGTTCCATTGAGGGCCGGGGAAACCTGCCAGTGGTCCATGTGGCTTATGCGGATGCCGAGGCCTATGCGCGGTGGGCGGGCAAGCGCTTGCCCACCGAGGCAGAGTGGGAGTTTGCCGCCCGCGGCGGGTTGGATCGCAAGGCCTACGCGTGGGGCGATGTGCGGTTGGAAGAAAACGGGCGCTGGCGGTGCAACGCTTTCCAAGGACGCTTTCCGGATGCCGATGCTGCGTTGGATGGATTTCGAGGCATCGCTCCAGTGCGCCAGTACGCGCCCAACGGGTTCGGTCTCTACGATGTGGCTGGCAATGTCTGGGAGTGGTGCAGCGATTGGTATCGTCCGGATACTTACCGGTTGCGGTTCGTCGAGGGCGCGGTCGTTCGCAATCCGCGCGGACCCTCCGACAGTCTGGATCCGGACGAACCCGGCGTCCCCAAGCGAGTTCATCGGGGTGGATCCTTCCTCTGTAGCGACCAGTACTGCGCCCGTTTTCTTATCGGTACCCGGGGCAAGGGTGCGGTGGACACGGGCAGTTCCCATTTGGGATTTCGGTGTGTCCAAGACGGCCAGAGCCCACTCGTTGGCGGACGTTGAGAGGCCGGAAAGCGAAGCGCTGTTTGCGCCGGCCGAGCTCTGTGATTGAATCGGCCCGCCGATGAACATTCTCGACGAACTGCGCTGGCGGGGCCTCTACGCCGATTGCACCGACCTGGAAGCCTTGTCTGCCCGGCTCGCCACGGGACCGCTGACCTTGTATTGCGGCTTTGATCCCACGGCCGATTCGTTGCATGTGGGCAATTTGGTGCCGCTTCTGTGCCTGCGACGTTTTCAACAAGCCGGCCATGTGCCGCTCGCATTGGCCGGTGGAGCAACCGGCATGATTGGTGACCCCAGCGGTCGTTCTTCGGAGCGCAACTTGCTGACCCCGGACGTGCTGAAGCACAACATCGCTTCGATCAAGGAGCAGTTGGCCCGGTTCCTGGACTTCGACGCCCCAGACAATGCCGCGCGGCTGGTGGACAATTTCGATTGGTTCGGGCCCATCTCCTACCTCGAGTTCCTGCGCGACGTGGGCAAGTACTTCACCGTCAACGCCATGGTGGCCAAGGAGTCGGTCCGCGCCCGCATGGAAGACCGCGACAATGGCATCAGCTACACCGAGTTCAGCTACATGCTGCTGCAGGCCTATGATTTCTATCACCTGCGCAGCCAATCAAACTGTGAACTCCAAATCGGTGCCACCGACCAGTGGGGCAACATCACTGCCGGAACCGAACTGTGCCGTAAGAAGCTCGGCGTGCCGGTGTGGGGGCTGACCCTGCCGCTGCTGACCAAGGCCGATGGCACCAAGTACGGCAAGAGCGCCTCGGGAGCCGTCTGGCTCGATTCTAAGCGGACCAGCTCCTATCGATTTTATCAGTTCTTCGTCCAGAGCGACGACCGCGATGTCATCAAGCTCCTGAAGGTACTGACATTCCTCCCGGCCGATCAAATTGCGGCTCTGGAGCAGGATCTGGTTACTAACCCCGGGGCACGGGCTCCGCACAAAACCTTGGCCCGTGAGGTGACGACCCTGGTCCATGGTGAATCGGCATCCCAAGAGGCGGTCCGGGCCAGCGAAATTCTCTTTGGTGGCGATTTGGCGGGCGTCGGTGAAAGCACCTTCAACGAATTGCTCGGAGAGGTGCCGACCCATGCTCTGGACACCAGTCGCCTGGCCGGTGCCGGAATGCCGCTCATTGAATTGCTCGTGCAAGCCGGCTTGTCGGCCAGCAAGGGGCAAGCCCGCACGGATATTCAAGGCGGCGGAGCCTCGCTCAACAATGTGCGCGTCGGGGAAGTCCAGCGGGCCGTCACCACCGACGACCTGCTTTTCGGCAAGCACTTGCTCCTGCGCAAAGGGCGTCGCAACTACGCCGTCGTCACGGTTCAAGGCTAAG
>SYMJ01000229.1 GCA_005805505.1 Verrucomicrobiales bacterium
ATGAGGACATAGGCGTGAACCTGCCAGCCCGTCTTGACGCAAACCTCGCCCAGCGTCTCGACGAAGCGCTGGCGATCCGCACATATCAATATCAAGAACTGACCCCTTTATTGAAGATCCTCAACCGCGGGCCTCCTGCCCCCCGCCGCCGCCTTCCCCCCAGCTTCGGCGGGGGGCAGGAGCTTCCGCCAAGCGTAGAGCAGGCTTTCGTTGAGACCAAATTCCTTGGCGATGACAGCAGCAGACTTACCGCTCGATAACCAGTTGCGAACGACCTCGCATTTGAACGATTTATCGAACTTCCGGCGCGTTTTGGTAGGGGAGTCTTTGATGATGGATTCCATGGTACAGAATACCTCTTACTCTCCGTCCGAGAAATCGAAGCAACCTCAGTTTCTGAACTCGAGCGTGCAGGATTCGTTCAGGTGTCTGGTGGCAAGGGCTCGCATCGGAAGTTTCGGCACACGAAGCTCACAGGATCATTGATCCTGAGTGGCGGAGACGGTGACGATGCCCGGGACTATCAGGAACGCATGGTCCGCAACGCCCTTCGGGCGACCCAGGAATGAAACCTCAAGACCAATACCTTAAATACGTGCGCTGGGAGGAATCCGATCGTTTGTACGTGGGTTACTGTCCCGATCTATTCCCATGGGGCGGCGTTTGCCACGGCATCACCGAAGAGGAGACCTACCGGGATCTTTGCACCCTCGTGCAGGCGGAAGTGGAGGAACGACACCGAAGCGGCCAAGAACTCCCTCCGGTCAGCACCCGACCGATGAGAGACGCCTGTCTGGCCTAGTCGGGTTGGAATCCCGGCCGGCTTTGTTTGTTGGGAATTGGCTTTTTGACGCCTTGCGATCAGCGAGCTCACCGACACTGGCGCTGGTCGGTCATTGCCGCCGGAATGCCTCCGCCTGCAGCGGGGCGGCGGTCCAGGAACCTCGGTTTGACTCCGGGTATGCGTGGGGCAAGCTGGACTATTACATAAACCCGCAGCTTCCCGCATGAAGATCCTCTCTCTCACACTCGCGATTCTTTTCGTTCTGCAGGGAACTCTCGCCGCGGCCGATTGGTCGCATTACCGGGGGCCCGAGGGCGACGGATCTTCACCCGAGCCGATCCGGACCGACTGGGCCGCCCGCTCCCCTCGGGTCGTCTGGAAACGGGCCATAGATACGGCTTGGAGTTCCGTTACGGTGTCCGGCGGCAGGGTCTTCACGCAGGTCAACCGGCGCGTCGGAGGCCAACGACGAGAGCTCTGCGTGGCGCTCGACACCGCCTCGGGAGCCGAACTCTGGTCCGCGGACCTCGACACGGCGTCCTATCCGGACGGAGGCACGGGAAGCACCGACGGGCCAAGGTCAACACCCACCGTCGAGGGCGACCGGGTCTACGTGCTGACGTCGTACCTTAAGCTGCATTGTCTGAGAGCCGACACCGGTGTCGTCGTCTGGAGCCGGGATTTCCTGGCCGAGTTCCCCGGCACGTCGGTGATTCTCTGGCAGAATGCCGCCTCGCCGCTAGTGGTGGGGGACCGGGTGTTCTTGAACTGCAATGTCGCCAACCAGCGCCTGATGGCGGTCCGGGCCAGCGACGGCAAGACTTTGTGGAGTGGCCAGAATGACGTCATGACCCACTCCTCGCCGGTGCAGGCAACCTTGGGTGGGATTCCGCAGGTGGTATTCGTGACTTCCCGGGGGACGCTCGGTCTGTCGCCCGAAACCGGTGACGTGCTGTGGCGCCATTCCTTTGCTCCGTCCTCCACATCGATCGCCGCCAGCCCGGTGGTGGCGAACGACATCGTCTACGCCTCCTGCGCCTATGCCCTCGGGGCTTGGACGGCGAAGGTCACCCGCAGCGGATCGGACTTCACGGTCACCCAGACCGACTTCAAACGCAGCAGCGCCCACCAGAACCACTGGGCCTCCCCGGTCCACCACGAAGGTCACCTTTACAGCATCGTCGAGCGCTCGATGCGCAGCCTCGCCTGCTTCAGCCTCTCGAGCAGGACCAACACTTGGATCACCTCGACCGTCGGCTCGGGCAACCCCGGTTACGGATCGATCATCAAGGTGGGAGGCAAGCTGGTGGTGCTCACCGAGCGGGGCGAACTGGTGGTGGTCGAACCCAATCCGACTGCCTACTCCGAGATCGCCCGCTTCCAGACCCTTTCCGGTACCGCTTGGAACCATCCGGCCTTTTCCAACGGGAAGCTCTACGCCCGCAGCAACCTTGAGATCGTTGCGCTGGATCTCGGTGCGACCGCGCCGCCGTTGCCACCGCTGAGTTTGGCGGCGGAGCTACGACCCGGCACCGATCGACTCGCCCTTCGGGTCACCTCGCCGGGCGGACTGGCGCTTTCCTCCACCGAGGCCCCCAGAATCCGCCTGGAGACCTCGGCCATCCCCTCGGGCGGCCCTCCGATCTGGCGTCCTGCCACCCTTGAGTTCCTCGCGGCACCGGCCGACGGGGCCCTGGAGGCCGAGATGGACGCTCCGGACAACTCGATATTGCTCCGCGTGGCCGAACGCCTCTCGCAATGAACCTCACCGAACTGCCGATGGTTTCTGGGGATCTCGATGCATCGGAAGCTTCGCGTGGCCGCCGGAAACGAGGGTTTTATCGGATCTTCAGGATCCGTAAGGGCTTCACCCTGATCGAACTCCTCGTGGTGATCGCCATCATCGCCATCCTGGCCGGCATGATCCTTCCGGCGCTCGGGGCGGCCAAAGAGCGGGCGCAGCGGACGGCCTGCCTCAACAACATGAGGCAGTTCATCCTCGCCGCGCTGCTCTACGCCAACGACAACGAGCAGTATCTGCCGCAGGGAGGCACCGACAAGGCCGATGCCAAGGACACCCACACACCGGTCTTCTCGAGTGCCAACCAGACCAACCTCCTGCGCTACACCACCGATCTCAAGGCATTCGACTGCCCGAACTTGACCCGTTGGATGCAGCGACCGGCCTGGCGCAACCATCCCGACTACGGCATCGCCATCGGTTACCACTACCTCGGAGGACATCCCAACTCGCCCTGGGGTCTCATCGACGGCGTGACCAACACCTGGGTCTCGCCGCAGAAGGCCACCGAAGACCCTTCGCTGGTGCTTTTAGCCGACCTCAACGTCGACTCCCCGGCCTACCAGCGGATTCTGGTGCCGCACACCGCTCGCGGGCCCCGCATCGCCGACGACGAGTACTTCGACTCGCACCCCCAGGCTTACGATCAGCGGCCCGCCGACCTTGGGGCCAAGGGCGGCAACGTGGGCCTGCTCGACGGATCGGTCCGTTGGAAGGACATCCGCCAGATGAATCGCTACCGGGGCTCGCAGATTTGGGGTGCCGACGGTTGTTACGGATATTGGTAATCCCTGCGGTTCAACCGGCGGCCATTCAGGCACACACCTCCGGCGCAAGCTTGCCGAGGTGCAGCGGCCCGGCGTGTGCGGACGCCGAGTGAGGGTTTCGGCTTTGGCGTCCGAAAAAGACTGTTTAAACACTCAAAGTCGGCGTTTAACAGGTATTAGTGAGCACCATTGACCAAAAATCTCTGAACCGGGCTTTGGGCCGTTTGGGGACCTGATGCGGGTTCGGCACCATCCGCCCATCCACCTGGTCGTTTGCGGCGGGTCTGCACTCATCGCCCTGAGGCTGGTGACCCGGACCACGCAGGACGTGGATGTTCTGGCCGCGCTGGAAAACGGCCAGTTGCTCTGCGCCCGTCCGCTGCCGGAGTGGCTGCTGGCCGCTGCCGAGGCCGTTCGCTCCGAACTCAGCTTGCCGCCTCATTGGCTTAATGACGGACCGGCGAGCGAAAACCTCTTTCGCCTCGGTCTTCCTGTGGGAGTGGCCGAACGGCTGGTCGTTCGAGACTTCGGCGCTGCGCTCCAAGTCAGCTTCATCAGTCGCTATGATCAGATTCACTTCAAGCTTTACGCGGCTGCCTACCAGGGCGGTCGGCATTTTACCGATTTGCGGAAGCTGAATCCCGCGCCGGAGGAATTGCTGGCGGCCGCCCGGTGGACCTTCACGCAGAATATTTCCGACGCCTTTCGCCAAGTCGTCGTCGAAGTCCTCCAAGCCCTCGGCCACGGAGATCTGCATGAACGCCTCTATGGAGCACTTCCAGGAACAGGTTCTGGGCTTTCTGTGGCGTCAATGGTCCGCGCTGGGGGTTGCGGGTCCGTCGCAATCGGTGGACCGCTGGATGCTGGATCCGGAAGCGCTGCTTCTGGCCACCACGAGCTTGGGCCGGGACCCTCGGTTGTTCGACGAAGTGCTTGATTGGCTCAACACCAACGGCCAGTTCATCAACCTCCAGCGGTTGCAAAACCTCCGCTACCGAGCCTGCTTGGAAGCTCCGATGCTTCTGCGGCATGAGGGAGGTGCGGATGGAAAACCTCCGTCGGAATCCAATGCGAATCGAAGGTTGAAAGCAGTCAGCGTTGAGGCGCCGCAGGACTACTCGGCATAGAAACCTCAGTCCATGGTACTCATCGATCTTTTGATTCTGTCGTCGCTGGTTCGCCTGTTGATCCGGTTCGAGCAGCCGTGGTGGTGTGCTGGGCTGTACACGGCCTACCGGCTTGCCCTGTTCTTGGCGATGCCTGGGCTTGCAAATGAACCCGTGGCTGGCGGCTTGCCTCGTCGCCGCTGCCAGCAGCGCCTATTTCTGGCCGTTGAGCCGGCTCGATTCCGCGGGCCTGCTGTGGTGGTTGGTTGCCATTCCCGGCCTGTTACTGCAGTTGTGGCTGGTGATGTGGATCAGACGGATGGATCGGAGTTGGTGTTTTGGCGCTCCGCGATCCGAGCCGTGGCTGGTTCTTTTCAGGAGTTTCTGGGGGGCGGCAACGTCGACCGCAGACTCTCGTTGCGCAGGGATCAGTCTCGAGGGAGCACACCAGATTAATCATGGGTGGTCGAAACGCGGCTGAAGAAACTTCGGAAATCGTTCCCTGACCCATTTTCCTTTCTAACGTTTGCTGGTGATCGGATCTCTCTGGTGGATTGACGAAAGTTGAATCTCCACTAAATTGATGGAGCACTGTTTTTTACATGGTCAAGACGCAGATCCAGATCCCGGATGGCTTGCACAAGAGGCTCAAACGCCTTGCCGATGAGCAGGAATGGTCGTTCGCCGAAACCTTGCGTCGCGGGGCCGAGTTGCTTTTGGCCACACGTCCCGTGGCTGGTTCGCAGGATACTGCGGCATGGTGTTTGGAACCGCCCGCCAACACCCGACTCCGCAAGGATCCCTTCGCCACTGAGGACTGGCGTTTGGAGGCCAACCTGGGGGCCGATCCGAAGGGCCTCGCAGGTGATTGACCTGATTTGCCGGACCCCGCGCCTCGGATGATCGCCTGCGATACCCATGTTCTGTTCCCGGCGCTGGAGGCCTCCCATCCAAGCCATGGGCCCGCCCGAGCTTGGTTGGAATCCATGATTGAGGTCCGCGACTTTGCCCTGTGTGAGCTCGTGCTGATGGAGGTGTATACACTGCTCCGCAATCCGGTCGTCTGTGCCCGACCGCTCAACGCCTCCGAGGCCGTCCGGATGATCGACAACCTGCGGCGCAATCCCCGCTGGACAGTCCTCGACTTCCCGGGACCGGGTCTGATGGACGCGGTGTGGCAGCATGCCCGCACGAGCGACTCGGTTCGCCGCATCTATGACATCCGCCTGGCTCTGACCCTTCGGCACTACAACGTGACGGACTTCGCCACCGCCAACGAAAAGCATTTCCGGGGCTTCGGCTTTTCGCGGGTGTGGAACCCGTTGAACCCGTTGAACCCGTTGAACCCTTTGAACCCGTTGAAGCCGTGAGGTCGAAGTGTAGTTCGGGCCTCCCCGAATTCACCGCCCCCAGCGGGTGTTTTTTAGGAACTCGATGAGGTCGGCCAGTTCTTGGCGGGTGATTTGCTCGTCGAGGCCGGCGGGCATGAGGGAGACGGTCGATGGGGTCATCGCGGTGATGTCGGCGCGGTCGATTTGCAAGGTCGAGCCGGGGCCGGTGATCAGGGTCACGCCTCGGGCGTCATCACGGCGCAAGATGCCTAAGCGTTCCTCGCCGTCGCGGGTGGTGACCGAGACAGGCTCGTAGCTGCGGACCAGGCTGGCCGAGGGCTCCACGATGGCCTCCAGAAGATCGTCGGCGGAGCGCACGGTGCCGATGCTGGTGAGTTCGGGACCCACGTCGCCGCCTTGGTATCCGAGGCGATGGCACTGGATGCAGGCGGCTTTGGGCGAGTTGAAGACGGCCTGACCGCGGCGGACATCCCCGGCGGGCAGTTCGGAGCGGATCTTTTCGAGGCGCTTCCGGCGACCGGCCAATCCGGTGTCGAGCGTCTCGAGGAAGCGGTCGCCTTGGGCGCGGATTTCGGCGGGATAGCCCTTGAGGGTGGCTCGCAGCGTTTCCGGGCGGACGGCGGTGCGGGCCTTGGACTGGCCCAGAGCGGTCAGTAGGGATTGGCCGGCGCGGGCACTGGGTTGGCGTTCAAACGCGGGAAGCACCTTGTTCAGCTCCAGCGGGCCGATCTCTGGCAATGCGCCGGCAACTTGGTCGAGCTGATGGGCCTCCAGAGCGGCCTTGGAGAGGGCTTCGGCGGCCGAACCTTGTCGGTCCCGCAAGCCCGTGAGCAGAAACGCGAGGTCGGTGTCGTTGGCGGACCAACCTCCGGGCAACGCCGCGAAGGCCGAGAGTCGCAGCGAAGCTGGCAGGGACTGAGCCCGTGCGGATTTTAGGAGGGCCTCGCGGAGGGCGGGCTGGCCGTTGAGGGTCCGGGCTGCGCGGAGGACCGATGAGAGGGTCTCCGGCGGGTTAGATGCCGAAGGCGCCTCGAGCAAGGCGCTCAGGGCCCGGCTCCACGACTCCGGCGGATTCTTTGGTGCATGCTGAGCCATGGCGCTCAGGGCTCCTTGGCGGGTTTCCGGGTGCACCTGCGCTGTGGTGACTGTGGTGAGCACATCGGCCACCAGGGCTTGCACGGCCGGTGACGACATCAATCCGCCCAGCAAGCTGCTCAGGCCATCGCGGCCTCCGGGCGGAGGCGTGCCGGCCATCAAGCGTTGGCGCAGCGATCCGGCCAGGGCGTCGCCCCAGTCGGCATGACGCTGTGCCACCCACACGGCTGCGTCACGCGCTTGTGGGCGGTCCGAAAACAAGACAGCACCGACGTCTTCGGCGCGAAGCCCGCCGCCGGGAATTTGCTCCAAGGCATGCAGCGCGGCCGCTTGGACCCGAGGGTTCGCATGGCTCAAGGCCTTGCGCAAAGTGCTCGTGTCCTGGAGGTCGGCCAGTGCGGCCGTGGCGGCCATGCGCAGGGCTTCGTCTTCAGGGCCTTCGAGGGCGCGGAGGATGGCTGGGGCCGCCGCGGTGTGTCGCAAGCGCGCCAGGGCAGTGATCGCCGTGAGTTGACCGTCACGACGACCCGATTTCAGCGATTGATCCAGGAGAGCCGTCGCCGCTGGAATCCCGGCCGGGTCGCGTTGGTCTCCCAAGCGGCGGACGCGGGCCAGTTCGCTCTCGGGGGCCGCCGCGGTCGGGGCTTTGGGGCGCTGGTGGGAAGCTCCGGTTTTGGTGACCCGGTACACGCCGCCGAGCACGTCGGCCTTCCAGAGCTGCGAACTCGGGCAACACAGCTTGTACCAGCCGCCCGTATCGAGGATGAGCACCGATCCGTCGGCGTCGGCGAGCACGTCGGTGGGGTGGAAGTCGATGCTGCTGCTCACCACAAAATCGCTGTCCTTGGCCCGGAACGACGCGCCCTCGCGTTCCAATTGAATGCGGGAGATCTTCCGCAAATTGAAGGCCGAAGCGAACAGGTTGCCCGAGTAGCCCGCGCCGAAAGCGCTGTGGTCATAGGCGGCCAATCCGCTCGGAGCGGCCGCGCCGAGTTGCGCGATAGGATGAGCCAGGGCCGGGCCAGGCCGGAACACCGCCCGGTCTTCGAGCACCGAGTTGGCTTTGCCGAAGACCGCCCCAAAGGAGGCATGGCCCACGCCGTCGCGGAATCCGGGCTGGGAAAAGTCGATGAAGGTGCTGGTGAAGAAGGCCTCGCCGTCGGCGTTGAAGACCACGTCCACCGGATTGTCCATGCCACCGGTCATCACCGACTCCATGGCCGAGCCATCGGGGCGCGCCCGGAAGATGTGGGACGCCTTATCTTGATGGACGGTTCCCGTGAAGCCGTTGGTCCAACGCACGGGTTCGAAGGCTCCCTTGGTCCAGTAAATCAGGCCGTCGGGACCGGCGTAGGGGCCGTGGACTTCATTGCCGCAATGGGTCGACGGATGACCCACATTCCACCACTCGTTGCGCCGTTCGGCCCGCCCGTCGCCGTCGGCATCAGTCAATTTCCAAATGGCCGGTGTGCCGCCCACATACACCGAACCCTGATGCCACAAGATGCCTTGGAGCATGGGCAATTTGTCGGCGAAGACGACCGATCGGTCGTAGCGTCCGTCGCCGTCGGTGTCCTCAAGTCGGACCACCCGCCATTGTGGGTTCTTGGCCTGTGTGGCCGGCGGTTCCGTGGAGCCGTTCGAGTCGGTGACGTACAGGCGGCCCCGGTCATCAAGGGATCCGTTCACGGGCCGGGCGACATGGTCGGTCGTGGCCACGGCCTCGATTTGAAACCCCTCGGGCAGGGTGAAGGTGTGGGCACCGATTTGGCGGGTGGCCGCGCTGAGGGAAGTGGTGCTGAGAGTGGTGGCCAGGCTGAGGCCCATCCACAAGAGATTGGCCGATCGGGCGCTCAGGAAAATCGATGTCATGTCAGGTGGCGGGTGGGAGTCGGTTTTCTTGGGGCGATGGAGGCCTCTATCCCTTCGGCAACTCGGTTTTGCCGATTTTTCGAGCGTAGGGAGAGTGTAGGTTGAAATAGATCCCGCACAGCGGCTTGGTGCCGGAACTTTCGCTGAGGATGACCGTAACCTGGCGGTTCAGAGCAATCCCGTGTTTGAGGCCAGGAGCGCGGTTTTCGAAGGCCTGAATGGCCTTCTCGATCAGCGACTGCAAGGCACTTTCCATTTCTTCCGGCACCTGCTCGATGCAGACGATGTGACGTTCGTAGCTTTGGAGTGCTGCCCGCAGTTCTGGCGCGAACAAGGTCGTGGCCAGGGTTTCGGGAGGAGTGGTGTCGGACATGGGAATTCGGATGGGGACGGTGAGGGCTGGAAAGATGCCTGAAAAGATTCTTCCGGCCCCTCGGCCTTTGGGCTTAGGCCATGATGCCCCGGACGACCTTGCCGTGCAGGTCGGTCAGGCGGAAATCCCGCCCGGCGTGGTGGTAGGTGAACTTCTCGTGATCGAAGCCCAACAGCGCCAGCAAGGTGGCGTGGAGATCATGGACATGGACCGGGTTTTCAGCGGCCGCGAATCCGAACTCGTCGGTGGACCCATACACAGTGCCGCCCTTCACGCCGCCGCCGGCCAGCCACATCGTGAACCCATGGTTGTTGTGGTCGCGGCCGTTGATCTTGCCAGAGTTGGCTCCCGGAGTCGGTAGTTCGACTGTGGGGGTGCGGCCGAACTCGCCGCCCCAAATTACCAGCGTGTCTTCCAGCATTCCGCGCTGCTTAAGGTCGGTGAGTAGACCCGCGATACCCTGGTCGCTTTCGCGGGCCAGCTTGCGGTGGTTGACTTCGAGGTCGTCGTGGTTGTCCCAAGGTTGGCCGGCTCCGTGCCACACTTGCACGAAGCGCACGCCCCGCTCGACCAATCGGCGGGCAATGAGCAATTGGCGCGACTGGGTGCCCTCGCCGTAGAGCTTCCGCACCGACTCCGGCTCGCGCTGGATATCGAAGGCGTCGGCCGCATCCATCTGCATGCGGTAGGCCAGTTCGAAGCTTTGGATGCGGGCGTCGAGCTGAGGATCGGTGGTGCGAGCCCGTCGGTGTTCCTCGTTGAGTTTGCGCAGGAGGGCCAACTGGCCTTTCTGAGCCTCGGGCGTGGTGCGGGCGTTGTTGATGTTCTCGATGAGCTTCTCGATCTGCGTGTGCTTGGTGTCGATGTAGGTGCCCTGGTAAACACCCGGCAGAAATCCGCTCTGCCAGTTCTGCGATTCCTGAATCGGATAGCCGCCGGGGCACATCACCACGAAGCCGGGCATGTTCTGGTTGTCGCTGCCCAGGCCGTAGGTGACCCACGAGCCGAAGCTGGGACGCACCTGGCGCGCCTCGCCGCAATTCATGAGCAACAGCGACGGCTCGTGATTGGGCACGTCGGCCTTCATCGAGCGAATGACGCAGATGTCATCAATGCAGGCGGCCGTCTTCTCGAAGAGCTCGCTGACCTCGATGCCGCTTTGCCCGTATTTCTTGAACTTGAAGGGCGATCGCCACGCGGCACCGGTCTTGCGTTCGGTGTTGTGGTGGATGGGGATCTCCTTGCCATGCCAGCGGTCGAGCGAGGGCTTAGGATCAAAGGTGTCTACATGAGACGGTCCGCCATTAGCGAAGATGTGGATGACGCGCTTGGCCCGGCCTAAAAACTGCGGAGCCCGCGGCGTGAGGGGATTGAGTGAACCAGACTCGCCCAAGGCCTGGGAGGTAATCAGACCGGCCGATCCCAGCAGGGAGCTCAGGGCCACCGATCCCATGCCCATGCCACAGCTGCGAAGAAATTCCCGGCGGGGCAGGGAAGCGGTTCCAAGGGGTGAAGAAGGCTTTGACATAGCTGAACCTCGTGTTGACGCAGAACCATCGGTAAATGTTCGGAGCAGTCACAAGGAAAACTCGGGGATACTGCCCCCAGAGAGTCGACACCCAGAGCTCCGATAGGGATGGCGTCCTCGGGCCATTGAGGCGGCGGACCGGGGTAGACTGGGAACGGCCCTTGCCAAAGGGGACCCTGTCCGCGACAAACGCTTTTGCCTTTGTGTCCAGCCCCGCTTCTCCAACCCCAGGATCGGTGATCCCTCTGGATTCGCCCCAACGGCGTCGCTTGCCACCCTTGCTCCGGCGGGCCTGGTACAGCCTCAACCAAACCTTCCGCCGGCGAATTGCCCATACCGGAGTGACTCCGGATCAGTTCACCGCTCTGCGGACGCTGCTGGAGGGCGATACGCAGGGGATGACCCAACGCAGCCTGACCGAGGTCATGTCGAGCGATCCCAACACCGTCGCTTCGCTGTTGGAGCGCATGGAAGAAGCCGGTTGGATCGAGCGACAGGCCCATGAGCGCGACCGCCGGGCCTACCGCATCCGCCTGTTGCCGTTGGGCCATGACAAATATCGCCAGGTGCGGGATGTGGCCGTGGGATTACAGTCGGATGTGTTGGCCGACTTGCCCGAATCGGAGCGGGAGCGATTTCTGGAACAGTTGGAGGTCGTAGCCATGGCGTGTCGCCGCGCCGCAGAGACTTCCGCCAAGACCACTTCCCGTTGACCCATGGAACCCTCGGAATCTTTCCCGCCCACGGTGGCTGTACCGCCTGTGATTCCGTCCCAGGGTGGGATTCCCCCGGTGTTGACCCACCCCGACGCGCCTCATCCGGGTGCTCTCCGGCCACGCTGGCGCTCGGTAGCCTTCCTGATGCTGGTGGGTTTTTATCCGCTAATTCTCGGGGTCTTGAGTCAATTCCTGCAGATCGGCGGAGCCTCGCGAGGCCCAGCCCTGCCTCCGACGATCCAGGGACTGATCTTGGTTTGTCTGGAGAGCGTGGCGGTGTTTGCTCTCTTCTTTGGCGCGGGCGCCTGGGTGGGCCGACCCACCCGCAAGGAACTCTTTTGGCGACCCATGCGAGGGTGGGATTGGTTCTGGGGAGCACTCTGGTCCATCGGAGTTCGATTGGGGGCCGTGGTGGTGGTGTATGGGGCCTTGGCTCCGTTCCTCCTCGTCGAAGCCCTGCAATCCAAGTCCGCCGGGGAGGCTGCGGCCGGACCTTCCATCGAAGAACGCCTTCAGCAATTTCGACCCAAGCTCGAAGCATTGCTCGAGTTCGACGCGTTGGCCGATCCGATCTACCTGCTTTTGGCGATCACGCTGTTGAGTTTTGTCACCGCTGGGTTGCGTGAAGAACTGTGGCGGGCGGGATTCATGGCCGCCGTTCGAGACTTGCTGCCTCGTTCTTGGTGGATTGCTCGGCCGCGAAAGCCCTCAGAGCCCTGGCTGCGTTGGCAACTGCGTCGGCGCGGGCCCACTCTGTTGGTCGCCGGTCTGGCTGCTGTGGTCTTTGGTCTGGGCCATTTACCGCAGGGAATCGGCGGCGTCGTTCTCACGGGAGTCGTCGGGTTCATCTTGGCCCTGGTGATGATCGGGCACCGATCACTCTGGGCCGCGGTCATTGCCCATGGGTTTTTCGACGCCAGCACTTTTGTGCTGCTGGCCGTCATCGTCTGGAACAAGGAATGGATCCAGCGCATGGCCCCCGACCTCCTCAAGCAGTTGGGGATGTGAGATCCCTAAACAGGGGCTACACCAGCGTTTCCACCAAGACCTCGGCCAGGCGGACCGAAGCGTTCTGGGCATTACCGCCAAAGCGAATCAGGGCAGGGATTTTCCAGGGTGCGCGGGCGATCTCTAGGGCCAGGCGACCGGGATGGAGGGTCATTTCGGCCGAGTAAATGCGGTTGAAATCGAGCACCAGGTCTCCGTGGGCGGTGTCTGAGACGGACCGGACGGTGGCCGAGGGAATGCCTTGGGCTCGTGCCATGTCTCGCAGCACGGTCGACTCCATGTCTACTAGGTCTGCCTGGGTTTCTGAGCGGAGTTGCGCCTTTTCCAATTGCGTGATGACCACTCTGTCCCGGGTGACCATCCGCCCTGGGTTCGAGGCCGTGGCCAGAAGGCGATCGATGCCCGGAAATGCTGTGTCCGTCTCGTGGTAGACCCAACCGACCTGGGCTTCAGGATTCAGGGCTCCGGCGACTCCGCAGGTGAACAGGCGCTCGGGTCGACCTGTTTCGAGGGCAGCGTGGCCACTGCGCAGGGCGTTTTTTGGTCCCATGCCGGTTACCCAGACCTCGAGACCCGGCGCGACAAAGCGTTGCAGGGCGCGGCCAGGGAGGGGCGAGGCTGTTGGTTTTAGGGGCCATCCGCGATGGCGTCCCAGTTTCACGAAGGCCGCGGCCTCCTGCTGCAGCGCAAAGAAGAGGAGGGTTGATTCCACGGTCAGTTGGAAGCGATGTCGTCCGGGGTTTCGGCTAGAATTCGTTCCTGCCAGTTGGAGCGCTGCCGGAGGAGGTTCTTCCAAAGGTCTTGAGAGGGGGTCTCGAAGATGAGTGAGAGGTTGGCGGGTGCGATGAGCCAACTGTTCTGGCGCAGTTCGTTGTCGAGTTGTCCGGGGGCCCAGCCGGCGTAGCCTGAGAAGACCTTCAATCGCAGTTCCGGCGAGCCGGAGTTCATGAGCTCTTCAAGTTCTTCGATTTGGTGTCCGACCGTGAGCTGGGGCAACACATTGCCGAGCAAATGCCCCGCTTGGCTGTAGAGGTAACTCAGTGCGGTCGGCTGGACGGGGCCTCCTTCGAACAGAGGGATTCCCTGAAACGGAGGCGGCACCTCGCCCGGGAGAGAGTCTTCCAGAAGCTGGGTTCCGGGTTGAGTGAGGACTAACCCTAATGCCCCCTCGGGGGTATGTTCGCATATCAGTACCACCGATCGGTGAAAGCACGACCCGCCCAAACTACCTCCGTCCAGGAGCAATTGCCCGTGGAGGGTCGTGAATGTTTTTTTCGAGGATTTTGGCATGGTCCGGTCGGATCCGGGCACTCACTCCAGTGTGGCTGGAAGGGGCTCAGGCAGCACCACAACACTAATAAAATCCCGGGATTTCAACAATGGTTGAAGCACGCCGGGAATTATCCCAATCCAAGTGAGGCAAGTTGCCCGGGGCTCAGTGGGGCCAGTTCGCACCGCGGGTTTGGGTGCGGATGCGCAGAAGCTTGCTGTCGGCCGTGATGTAGAGGGTGCGTCCATCATTGCCCCAGGCGCAGTTGGCCGTGGCCTCTCCCGTGTTGAGGACACCCAACAGCTTGCCCTCTGGAGAAATCACCAAGATGCCGCCCGGACCGCTGGTCCAGAGGTTGCCCCGCTCATCGACCTTCAATCCGTCCGGCAGCCCTTTGTTGCCAGCCACCCGGGGCGTGGCGTCGAAGAACAGGCGTCCCTCGCCCACGGTGCCATCGGGCAGCACCGAGAAGGCGGTGATGGTCGCGGCCTTGGGGTCCGACTGGTTCACATAAAGTGTCTTTTCGTCGGGCGACAGGGCGATGCCATTGGGGAACTCCAATTTACGGGAGACCAGTACGACTTCTCCGCAGGGGCGGCGCAGGTACACGCCGTTGAACATCAGCTCCTTGAGTGGGCTCTGGTTCAATCCTTCGAGGCCGTACGGCGGATCGGTAAAATAGATGTTTCCGTTGGAGGCCAGGCAGAGGTCGTTCGGCGAATTGAAGCGGCGTCCCTGATAGTGCTCGGCCAGCGGGGTGAAGCTCCCGTCGGCTTCCAGTCGGGCGATTTGCCGGTTGCCGTGCTGGCAGAGGAGGAGTCGCTCACCGCGGTCGGAGGTTAATCCATTGGAGCCTTGCTCGCGGAACTTGAGTGCCTGGCCGGAGTAGCCGCTGGGATTCAGGGCCACGCTCAAGCCGTCCTTTTCAGTCCAGCGATAGACTTTGTTGACCGGCACATCGGAGAAGAGGAGTTCGCGGTTCTTGCGAATCCAGACCGGGCCCTCCGACCAGTCGAAGCCTTCGGCCAGGAGTTCCATCTCCGAGCCCGGGGCGACCAGGGAGTCGAACTCGGGGGCCAGGCGTTCTACGCGGCCGGTGGTGGCGTACTTCGGCGCGGGATGGCCCGGCTTGAGCGCGGCGGCTGCGAGGTCGGGTCGGGCGGCCTCCAGCGAGGTGTGTTGTCCGATCAGGGTTGCGGCAAGGCAGGATGCAAGGGTCCGAAAGGGGAACAGGCTCATGGTTAAAGCGCAGTCGTAACCGTTCGTCCGGATTGAAGCAATCCCACGGAAGGACTGCATTGACCGGGCCGGGTTCAGATCGGCTCCTTGGGCGGGCAGTGGGTAAAGCCCGCTAGGGTCGGCGTGCCTGCCGTGCCAGGGCACGCGCCTCAACGTAATTACCAATGCAATGGGCGAGGCTGCCCTTGGCTCCGGCCCAGTCCACGCGGCCGATGAGGAGATATAGGGCTAGTTTGGCGGCACGGATGAAAATTCCGGGCAGGCTGGGACGGTGTGGTTCGATGAAGCGAGCCATCGCCCGGTAGTCCACGCGGCCTTTCTGATAAAAGGCTCCCATGGATCGGCGGTTCCGGTAGTGAACCCCGGCCGCATGCACCGCGGCGATGGTCTCTCCGGCCTTCAGGGCATCGAAGTACCATTGGAGGTCTTCACCGCCGCCGATCTCTTCGTCGAAGGGCCGTCGTTGCCAGGTGCTGCGACGGTAGAGACTGTTCGGATTGCCGGCTCCGAATCCGAAACCCCGGCGGAGGTCGTCACCTTCAAACAATGTGATACCGCCACTCAGGGCCGCATCAAATTCGCCGAGGATGGGGCCGACAGCGGCTGTCACCGATTCCGGAAATCGCCCGATGGCTCGTCGGTAAGACTCCAAGAACAACCGATCCGCAGGAATGGTGTGAGCACTCAGACTCAAGACCCAATCATGACGGGCGGCCGAAAAGCCCCGGTTGAGGGCCCTGCCATAAGTGAAGTCGTCCTTTTGGATGACGAGGATCTCCGCGCCGTGGCTTCGGGCCAGTTTGACCGTGCCGTCCGTTGAACCGGAATCCACCACGATCAATTGGTCGGATTCACCGCGGTGGAGCCCCAGCAGCACCTCCCCAAGGGTTTCGGCGGCATTCAGGGTGCGAATCACAATGCTGACAGGGGGGCGTGACATGTCGATCGGAGGTCTATGGAGTTAGCAGAAGCTTGAGACCTCGGAAAGACTGGAGAGAGAGGGCTGAAGGTTGAGCTGTATCGTTCCGTTGGGCAGTAGTCTGCAAGGTTGTAGGAGGAAAACTCCGGAGTCGCCCCGAGGTTGCGCCTCGGCCAATTTCGGTTTTCTATACGAGCCAAGGAATGAGCGACCACCTCGATACCCATCAGAAAGCACTGCAGATCAACCTCGACCCGACCAAGTACGGCGTCTTCGCTGAGATTGGTGCCGGTCAGGAAGTCGCGCGGTGGTTCTTCCGAGTCGGCGGAGCCAGCGGCACCATCGCTAAGACCATCTCCGCGTACGACATGACGGTGAGTGACGCGATTTATGGCCATAGCGACCGGTATGTGAGCAGCAAGCGGTTGATCTCGATGCTCGATCACGAGTACCCGCTCTTGGTCGAACGCCTCCAAGGTCAGCGTGGCGCGACCACCAAGTTCTTTGCCTTCGCCACCACCGTGGCAGCCAAGAGTTTCCAGCGGAAGGACGAGACCCACGGTTGGATGGGCATTCGCTTCCAGAGCGATCCGGGTTCCGAACCCAGCGACATCTTGTTGCACGTGGCGATGTGGGACCGTGACAGCCTCCAGCAGGCGGAGGCCATTGGCATTCTGGGCGTGAACCTCATCCACGCGGCGATGTACTTGAACTGGCACCCCGAAGCCATCGTCAATGCCTTGCTCGACAACCTCTCCATCGAGCGCATCGAGGTCGACATGATCGAGTTCCGCGGCAAGGAATTTGCCTCGGTCGACAACCGTCTGCTCGCCCTTCAGTTGGTGGAGAAGGGGCTGACCAACGCGGCAATGTTCATGCCCGACGGACGCATCGTCCAGCCGGCCGATGCCTTGTACAAAAAGAGCATCCTCGTGGAGCGCGGCTCATTCCGGCCGGTCACCCATGTCACCGTCGACATGCTCCGCTACGCACAGGCTCAGTTCATTCAGGAGCCCAATGTGGACGGCAAAAACCTGGTGGTCTTGATGGAAATGACCCTCAAGAATCTGAGCGCCGAGGGGCGGATTGATCACCAAGACTTCCTCGATCGCGTAGACATGTTGACTACGCTGGGTCACCCGGTGTTGATCTCCAACCACGGTGAGTTTCATCGCCTGGCGGCCTACCTCCACCGCTTCACCAAGAACCCCATCGGCTTCGTCATGGGTATTCCCACCCTCAAGGAATTGTTCGAAGAGCGGTATTATTCCGAGTTGGCCGGCGGCATTTTGGAGAGCTTCGGGCGGATGTTCAAAAACGATCTCAAGCTCTTCGTTTACCCGTTCAAGGATCCCGAGAGCGGGGCGATTATTACTTCGGGCAACCTGCGCGTGGCTCCGCATTTGCGGCACCTGTACCTGTTCTTAATGGAGAACTTCTTCATCCAAGGCCTGCGCGATGTGAACGAGGCCAACATGAGCGTGTTGAGCCGCAATGTTCTCAAGATGCTGCAAGACAATGAGCCGGGTTGGGAACCCATGGTACCCAACGAGGTAGCCACCCTCATCAAGCAGCGACACCTCTTGGGGTACAAGGGCTAGGGCAGGGCCAAGAACGTGCCCGGAGGGTTCGTTGACTTGGACAGGGTCCGTTCGTAGCTTGAACGTACAACAATGATTGCTGGAAAAATTGGAGCCGCCGTTAGTCAACTGCCGTCCTTCCGGGTGGGGGATGAGCGGCTCATTAAGCTGACAGAGAACGCGGGTCGCAAGGTATCGGGTTTGCTGACCAAGCAGGGGCGTCCTCAGGGCGTGCTGAGGGTTTCCGTGGTCGGCGGTGGTTGTTCGGGCCTCCAGTATAAGATGGACCTCCAGGACAAGCCTCAAAATCGGGACATTCTCGTCGAGAGCGCCGGTGTTCGTGTGGTGGTGGATCCGAAGAGCGCCTTGTACGTGACCGGCAGTGAATTGGATTATGCCGATGCGCTCCAAGAGGGTGGCTTCAAGGTGAAGAACCCCAATGCGGCCACCAGTTGTTCCTGCGGCGAGAGCTTCAGCGCCTGAACCGAAGTTCCTAAGCCCTCTCCGGTTGCCTAATACCAGCCTTCCTGACCCCATGCCGGAGACCGCTTCACCCATTGTCCAGATCCGAGATCTCTTCAAGATCTACCGGCAAGGCGACATTGATGTGAGCGCCCTCAACGGAGTCTCGCTGAACATCGCTCCCGGAGAGTTCGTGGTGCTCATGGGTCCGTCGGGTTCTGGTAAATCGACGCTGTTGCACATCTTGGCCGGTATCGACACCGCCACCCGCGGAACCGTGGAGGTTCAGGGCGTCAACGTGGCCGGGTTGAACGAGTCGGAATTGGCCGACTGGCGCAACCAGAACGTGGGCTTCGTCTTTCAGAGCTTCAACCTCATCCCAGTGCTCACAGCCTTCGAGAATATCGAATTGCCTCTTCTGTTGACGGCGTTGTCTAAGGCCGAGCGGCGCCGCCAGGTCGAGACGTCCCTGGAGTTGGTGGGCTTGGCCGATCGCGGACACCACCGGCCCGATCAAATGTCCGGAGGTCAGAAGCAGCGGGTGGCCATCGCCCGCGCCATCGCCACCGATCCGACCCTGATCATTGCCGACGAACCCACGGGCAATCTCGACTCTAAATCCGCGTCCGACGTGTTAGGAATTCTCCAGTCCTTAGCTCGGGATGCCGGCAAGACGGTGGTCATGGTCACCCATGATCCCAAGGCGGCCAGCTATGGCACTCGAAGCGTTCACCTCGAAAAGGGTGAGTTCGTGGCATGAACTCGGCGGACTCCCAGCGTGCGACTTCCCCATCGGAGCGGCGGCCTCGGGCCTCGGGTATCACCATTCCCGGGTTCGTTCTCAAGAACGCGCTGCGCAACGGGCGTCGGGCCTTGCTGACGGTCCTCAGTGTGGCCATGAGTTGCGCTCTCTTGGTCACGTTGCTGACGTTGCAGCGCGAGTTGACCGTGCCACCGGAAAGCGAGGCGGCTTCGTTCCGAATCATCGCGCGCAACAAGGTTTCGTTGGCCCAACCCTTGCCGGCGCGCCAGCGCACAATCATTGAGAAGATCCCCGGCCTGCGGCAGGTGTCGCCCTTCACTTATTTTGGCGGGCTCTTCCGTGATGAGACCACCACGAGTTGGGCGCAATTCGCGGTCGATCCAGCCCGGTTCCGCGAACTCATCTTGGAGGGCAAGATTATTGAGGGTTCGTACGACGCCTGGGTCAAAAACCGCAATGGGTGCATGCTGGGTGCCGATACATTGCGCCGCTACGGACTGAAGGTGGGAGACAAGCTGCGCTTCACCGGCACCTTTTATCCGATGGATTTGGAGCTGACCATTGAAGTGGTCTATGCCGGCACCATCGATGATCGGAACTGCTTTTTTCACCATGCCTTGTTGGACCAATTAATGGACGACTGGGGCATGGTGGGTACTTGGTACATCATGGCTGATTCGGCCGCCGCGGTGGACGGCGTCATCGAACGGGTGAACGCCGCCTTTGAGAACACTTCGGCCGAGGTTCGTGCGGAGACCGAACGGGCCTTCCAATTGGGTTTTGTGAGCATGTTCGGCAATGTGAAGATGCTCTTCGGCAGTATTAGCGCGGTGGTGGTCTTCACGCTCATTCTGGTGTGCGTGAGCACCATGAGCATGGCGATCCGGGAGCGATTCCGGGAATTGGCCGTGCTCAAGGCCTTGGGATTTCGACGTCACGAACTCTTCGCCTTCATCCTGGCCGAGAGTTTCGGACTCTCCATGGTTGGGGCCTTCGTCGGCATCGGTGGCGCGTGGTTATTCTGGTCCACCATCAATCTCCAGAAGCTCTCGCAAGGGTTCCTCGTCCATTTCGAAGTAACACCCCACATCATGGCCACCGGTGGGATCGTTGCGGCCCTCTTGGGGATATTGGCCGCCATAGGCCCCTCGATTTCTGTGGCCCGAATGAGCGTGGTCTCCGGTCTGAAAACCCTCGACTGAGCCGAACCAGCCCCCTGCATAAGCCCACGCTCCATGGCTCTCCCACTCAAATACAACTACCGCAACGTGCTCATCCGGTGGCGGACGACGTTGTTCACGGTCGTCGGGGTGGCTGCGGTCGTGTCAGTAGTCATCTTGCTCAAGGCCTTGGCCAAGGGCATTGAATCGAGCAGTGCCCGCACGGGCGAACCGGGCAACATCTTGGTGGTGCGCAAAGGGTCGCAGGCCGAGTCCGGCAGTCTGGTCACTCGAGATCAGTTCCAGACGTTGCAGTTTTTCGAAGAAATTGACCGCAATGCCGGGGGGCAGCCGGTGGTGTCGGCGGAGTTGGTAATGATCATCAACGCACCGCGTCGCGCGGCTCCGGGATCGGCCAACACGCTCATTCGTGGCGTCACACCGCGTGGATTGGAGCTGCGGCCCAAAGTCTCTTTGGTGGAAGGGCGCTGGTTCCAACCGGGCCAGCGTGAAGTGACGGTATCGAAGAAGCTGGCGGGTCGGTTTGAAGGCTTCGAGTTGGGCGGGATTATCCGGGCCGGACCGGACCGGCTCCGCGTGGTCGGGCTCTTCGAAGCGGGCGGCAGTGCCTTCGATTCGGAGGTTTGGATGGATGCCGATGAAGCCCGTTCGATCTTCGACCGCTCCGAGATGTACTCGAGCATTCTGCTGCGTCCGCGGGATGAGGCGGCGATGCGCTCGCTCACCAACCGGATCGCCCAAGACAAGCGGTTGGGCCTGCGCGCCGAGCCGGAGACCGAGTATTATTCCAAGCAGACGGCCACCGCGGTGCCCTTCAATATTCTGGCCGGACTCTTGGGCACGGCGATGTCGGTGGGCGCGGTCTTTGCGGCCATGAACACCATGTACGCCAACGTCGCCTCGCGGACCCGTGAGATCGGCACGTTGCGGGTGCTGGGCTATTCGCAGACGGCCATCGTGATGTCCTTCCTCATCGAGGGCGTGCTGCTCTCGGGGTTGGGTGGTTTGCTGGGCTGTGCGTTTTCCTTGGGCATTTATGCGTATGTGGTGGCTCGGGGTGTGACCTTCGGGACCATGGATTTCCAATCCTTCGCCGAAACGGTGTACCAGTTCCGAGTGACCCCTGACTTGATGTTGTTGGGCTTGCTCTTCTCGCTGGTCATCGGACTTTTTGGAAGTTTCCTGCCGGCCTTGCGCGCTTCGCGGTTGCCGGTGATTTCCGCCCTCAAATCCTTATGAAAGATGATCGTCTCGAACGGCTCCGGATTGCCTCCCACCAGAAGCGGCGCTCAGGGCTTCCGACCGTGCTCATCATTGGCGGGGTATTGGTGATCACCGGTGTGATTGCCTGGTGGGCTGTCCCGCGGGCCAGCGACGACGTGCGCGCCGGCATGAAGTCCGGTTCGAAGGCCACTCGCACGGAAGCCGGAACCCCGCTGGAGAAGGCGGGTGCCGACCGTTTGGCGACGGGAACGAACAGTTCGACGGGGCAGGGCGCCCGCGTGGAGCGCTCGGCGGGTTCAGTCGCGGGTTCGGTGCTGACGGTCTCGGGCTACATCATCGCCCGCGAGCGTATTGAGATTAGCCCCCGCTTCATGGGGGTTGTGCAATGGATCGGGGTCAAGAAGGGCGATGCGGTCACCAATGGGCAGGTGGTGGTTCGCTTGGATGATTCTGAATACCGTGCCCGGCTGGCGGAGAACAACGGAGCGCTGGCAGTGGCGGATGTGGCCTTGGAGCGGTCGAACGTGGACCTCCGTCGGTCCGAACCGTTGGTGTCGCAGCGCATCGAAACCCAGAAAGCCCTTGACGACGCCCGCTTGGCGGTGCGCAGCGCCGAAGCCCAGCGGACCCAAGTGTTGGGTGCCCGCCAGAGCATCGAGACCTTGCTCGAGTGGTGCATCATCCGCTCGCCGGTCACCGGCGTGGTTCTGGAGAAGCTCGTCGACCCCGGCGAACTGGTGACCCCGCAGACCTTCGGAGGCACCCGCGGACCTAGTTCCTCGCTGGTGGCCGTGGCCAATCTCCAAGACCTCCAAATCGAGGTGGATATCGACGAATCCAAGCTGGCCCGCGTCTCGCTGGGCCAACGCTGTGTCATCTCGCCGGTCTCCTATCCTGACAAGCGTTACCAGGGCCAAGTCGCCGAGATTGCGCCCGAGGCCAACCGGGCCAAAGGCACCGTGCAAGTGAAGGTGCAAATCCTGGAGCCCGACCGTTTCCTCACCCCCGAACTCAGCGCCACCGTCGATTTCCTGGACGGCGCGAAGTGACGGGGGCGGTGCGCACAAAACAACTAAAACAAAATGTTTTAGTTGTTTTGGCGAAATCCGGACAAACTACTAATCTATCTAAAATTAGTAGAAAATTGACAGGAAACCGATGCGCATCCCGCAAACACCCCCGAAACTGGACGCTCTGGGGGCAGAAGTGATGCAACCGGAGCGTATGCTGCGAATTTTTTCCCTGATGAGGGAGATGAAGACGCAACGGCACTACTTGCACTGGGACAAACTGCGACGTTACTCACCACCCGGGGGGATGAACCACCGGGAGTGGTGGCTGGTGCAGAAGCTTTCTCGGATGGACGCGCTGAAACCAATCCCGCTGAAAGATACAGCGCAGAGAACGTTTCAGTTTGCCGTGACGGAATTGGTGATGGAGGAACTGCACCAGATTGACCTTGGCGCGGGAGGGTTGGTGAGCATCCCGGAGCCAATCACCAATCCGCAGACGCGCGACCGGTATCTGGTGAGTTCGCTGATGGAGGAAGCGATCACGTCCAGCCAGCTCGAGGGCGCGGTGACGACACGCGAGGTGGCCAGGGAAATGATTCGCACCGGTCGCAAACCGCGTGACAACAGCGAGCAAATGATCCTGAACAACTACGCGACCATGCAGCGCATTCGGGAGCTCAAAGCGTCGGAGCTGTCGCCGGAGCTGGTTTTTCAGATCCACCGGCTGGTGACCGAGAATACGCTGGATGATCCGACTGCGGCAGGGCGCTTTCGTCGCCCGGATGAAAAGCGTGTCGTGGGCGATAATTACGGTCAGGTGTTTCACGACCCGCCACCGGCCGAGGAACTGACAGAACGGATGGCCGCGATGTGCGCCTTCGCCAATGGCCATTTGCCGGGTTCCTTTGTACATCCGGCGGTGCGGGCGATCATTCTCCACTTCTGGCTGGCTTACGATCACCCGTTTGTGGACGGCAACGGGCGCACGGCGAGGGCGCTGTTCTACTGGGCGATGCTGCACAACGGTTACTGGCTGTTCGAGTTCATCTCGATCTCCAACATCCTGCGCAAGGCGCCGATGAAGTATGGTCGCTCGTTCCTCTACACGGAAACGGATGACAACGACCTGACCTATTTCATCATCGCTCAAACCCAAGTAATTCGGCGGGCCGTCCGGGAGTTGCACGAATACATCGAGCGGAAAACGGCTGAATTGAAGGATGCCGAGTCATCCATGCGGGCGCTGGATTTGTTTAACCACCGGCAGGTGGAGATCGTCAGCCACGCGCTCAAGCATCCGGGGCAACGTTACACGTTCGCCAGCCATCAATTGAGCCACAATGTGGTGTACCAAACCGCGCGCACCGATTTGCTCGATCTTGCCGAACGTGGGGTCCTGGAGAAGCGTAAGAAGGGCAAGCAAATGATCTTCGTCGCCCCCTCGGATTTGTCAGCACGACTGCTGAAGCTGGAAAAGGAGGCCGGTGCATGAGCCTCGCCGAATCCGTCCTTGAGGGCTTTGCCCTGAACTCAAATCCGCATCCCGCCTCCGCGTTGACAACGCTCTAGCGGAGATGACGGCCATCTCTCTGCGATCGTGCCAGTTCAGAAAATGGTTCATCTCCCCGCCAACTGCACCGGCTCAACCGATTGCTGGAAAAGACAGGAGATTATTCCGCGGTATAAACGATGAACAAATCGTTCTCTTGCCACGCCAGTCCCCCGTCCGAGGTTCTCGACTTCCCCCGGGGTGGCCGTAAGACTCTTGTCCAGAACCTGTATGTCGGAATCTGAACCCACGACGCCTCCCGCCCCGGCAGACTTCATCCGCGATATTGTCGCGGAGGATCTGCAGTCCGGGAAGCACCCGCTCAGCGTCACCCGCTTTCCGCCGGAGCCCAATGGCTACCTGCACAT
>SYMJ01000230.1 GCA_005805505.1 Verrucomicrobiales bacterium
AACTTGTAAAGGCCCTCGTCCATCAACTTGCTCCAGAAGGAGGTCACTGCCTCCGAGGTGATGGAGATGCCGCGCACCTTTACCTCTTCCATCCAGTCGGTGACAGTGTTGCCGTCATCGACGTCGCCGATCTGGTGGAAAAGGCCGGTGTAGCAGAGAATTCGCTCGGTCGTTGTGGTCTTGCCCGCCTCGATGTGGGCGCACATACCAAAGTTACGAGTGCGCTCCAGTGGGTACTGGCGCAGCGGTGAATTGACGGTCGAGTTGATAGCCGCGGGATCGCTCATGGATAGAAAAGATCGTCGTTTAAGGAGATGAAAAACGCCCCGACTTGGCATCGGGGCGTCACATTAAGGAATAGCCTACCAACGGAAGTGTGCGAAAGCCTTGTTGGCCTGGGCCATTTTATGCACGTCGTCGCGCTTGCGGATTGCGTTACCTTGTCCTTGATAGGCCTCCAGCAGCTCGGTGGCAAGGGCCTGTTTCATGGGGATACCCTTGCGGTTATCGGCATACCCGACGATCCAACGCATAGCGAGGGAGGTCTGGCGATCCGGGGTGACTTCCATGGGGACCTGATACGTGGCACCACCGACGCGGCGGGCCTTGGTCTCGATGCGGGGCTTGGCGTTGTCGATCGCGCGCTGAACGATTTCCAGAGGATCAACACCTGGGGTCTTCTCAGCGAGAGCCTCGATGGCTCCGTAGACGATGCGGCGGGCAACGTTCTTTTGGCCGCTGAACATCACGGTGTTCACGAGGCGACCGACAAGAACGCTGTTGTACTTGGCGTCCGCAATGACGGAACGCTTAATGGCTTGACGACGACGGGACATACAGAAATCGGAAAGGGAGTTGGTTGCTGCTAGTGGGCCGCGGCGTTATTTCTTGGCCTTGGCGGCGGCTCCGGGTTTCGGGCGCTTGACGCCGTACTTGGAGCGACTGACACGGCGCTTCTCGACGCCGGAGGCGTCCAAGGTGCCGCGGACAATGTGGTAGCGGACACCGGGAAGATCCTTCACGCGGACGCCGCGGACAAGAACGATCGAGTGCTCCTGGAGGTTGTGACCCTCATCAGGAATGTATGCGATCACCTCAAAGCCGTTGGTTAGCCGAACCTTGGCAACCTTCCGCATAGCGGAGTTCGGCTTTTTGGGCGTGCGGGTCATGACCTGCAAGCACACGCCGCGACGGAATGGCGCGTTTTCCAAGGCCGGAGACTTGGACTTGTAGATGATCTTGGTGCGGCCCTTGCGGACCAACTGGTTAATCGTAGGCATCGATGCCGAAAGGTTACCGACTCCGTCAAAAGCGACGGAAACGGGAGCGCGGACCTTAACAACGGAGCGAGGGCGTGCAATACGTTTTTTGTGAAAAGTGGAAGATTGTGGATTGGAGGGGTGAGGTTTTCACGGTTGGAGAGCCTGGGTAGTGGGGGGGTGGTATTCGATTCGCACGAGCTGGGTATCTTTGTTGCCGACCCATGCACTGCCGTTTTCCAGGACGTATAAGCAGCCGTCCGTGCCTATTTCGAGGTCCATGGGCCGCATAAAGCTCATACCGGGGCAGAAACGCTCCATTCGGAGCTTGCCATCCGAAGTTTTTGCAATGTTGTGATTTTCATCGAGGTGTACCGCGAGGATCCAGTTCCGGGACCATTCATAGATGAAAAGGGTTCGATCAAATTCTTTGGGCAACTTGTGGGGAGAGGTCGAGCGCTGATCAAATCGGTAGACAGGGCCAGCGCAGGCGGTGCGACCTCCGTTGCGAACCTCAGGGAAACGGGTGGAGGCTCCGTAGGGGTACCAGATGAACGCGGGTTGGGCCGGAGGGAGTTCAGACGGGCCGGTGTTTAATCGCGACGGGTTGATGGGATGAGCAGGATCCCAAGGTTCCCCATGCTGGCGCGTCTCGAAGTCGTAGCGGTGGTAGGGACGATTATCTCCGGCGAAGAAGGGCCAACCAAAGTTGCCGGCAGCGCGGGCCTGGTTAATTTCATCGAACCCGGCGGGGCCGCGCTTGTCGTTCGGGCCGCCGGCGTCGGGTCCCACTTCGCCCCAGTAAAGGTGCCCCGTGGTCTTGTCGACGCTGATACGGAAGGGGTTGCGGTTGCCCATGACGTAAATTTCAGGGCGGGTTTTGGGTGTCCCGGGAGGAAAAAGATTTCCTTTGGGAATGGTAACGGTGCCGTTGGACTCGGGATGGATACGCAGGATTTTGCCTCGAAGATCGTTGGCGTTGGCGGCGGATTTTTGAGCGTTCCAAGGTTCGCGGTCAGGGCGTTCGTCGATGGGGCTGTAGCCGTCGGATTCGCCAGGGTGTGTGTTGTCGCCGGTGGCGGCGTACAAGTTGCCCGAGGCGTCAAAGGCGAGGGATCCGGCTGAATGGCAGCATTGGTCGCGCTGCGTTTGGATGCGCAGGAGAATTTTTTCGCTGGCCATGTCCAGCGCACTGTTCCGGAGGGTGAAGCGGGAGACTCGGTTGTCGCCGGTCTTGTGTTTGGTGTCGTTGGTGTGGGTTTGTGGGTCGGAGTAGAAAAGGTAGATCCATGAGTTCTTGGCGAACTTGGGATCCAATGCGATGCCCAGCAGACCGTCTTCTAATTCGGTGAACACTTTGAGTGTGCCGGCGACGGTTGAGGCTTGGGTGGTCGGGCTCCACACCTTCAAAAGGCCGCTGCGCTCAATGAAGAAGACCCGCCCGTCCGGGGCCACGGCGATCTCCATGGGGTTGACCACGGTGTCTTCAAATTGCCCGTCGCCATCTTGGTCACGGTCCGTGTCCAAGATGACTTTGTGGAACGCTCCGTCCACTTGGGGCCCAGAAGGCTTCGGGCCGGGTTTAGGATCGGCCGCCAGCGCAGCGAGGCAGGCGCCGAGACCAAGAGTGGTGGCCGTCGTCAGTGTCAGGTGTCGGAAAAGGGACAGCGTGAGGGACATGCCTGACAGTCCATTGCAGTCCCGGCCCGGCGAAAGTCTTTTTCGCTGGCAACACGGTTACCGTCGGCAGGGTGCAGTTCAGGGCGTCCAGCGTTCGCGGTGGCTACATTGGGCCTCATGCCGGAGTGCGTGGTCGATGAGTGTGAGGGCTGTCATGGCCTCGACCATCGGAACGGCCCGGGGCAGCACACAGGGATCGTGACGGCCGCGTCCGCGCAGCGTGGTGTTCTGTAGGTGCACGTCTATCGTGTCCTGCTCGTGCATTACCGTGGCCACGGGCTTGAAGGCCACCCGGAAGTGGATGGTGGCCCCATTGGAGATGCCCCCTTGGATGCCGCCTGACCGGTTGGAGGTGGTGAGGATCTTGCCGTCTACATTGCGGAAGGCGTCGTTGTGCTGCAGGCCAGTGAGCAGGATTCCATCGAACCCTGAGCCAATTTCGAAGCCCTTGGTGGCCGGCAGGGACATCATGCCCTTAGCGAGATCGGCCTCCAGGCGGTCAAAGACGGGGTCTCCCCAACCTACAGGGACATTTCGGGCCACGCCGAGGACCACTCCGCCGACGCTGTCGCCTTGAGCGCGTCGTTCTTCGATGAGTTGGATCATCGCAGGGGCTGCGGCGGCATCCGGGCAGCGGAGAATGTTGGATTCGACGGCTTCAGCGGTGAAGGTTTCAGGGTCGATGATTGCCTTGAGGTGCTGGACTTGGGTCACGCAGGCCAGCACTTCGACGCCCCAGAATTCGCGCAGGAGTTTCTTGGCGATGGCGCCGGCGGCCACACGGCCAATCGTTTCGCGGGCGGAAGTGCGTCCGCCACCGGGCCAGGCACGATGGCCGTATTTGACGTGGTAGGTGTAATCGGCATGGGACGGGCGGAACTTCTCGGCCATTTCATTGTAGGCCTCGGAGCGAAAGTCCTCGTTCTTGACCCACATAGAAATGGGGGTGCCCAGTGTGAGTCCTTCGAAGGTGCCGGACAGGATCTTAACCGTGTCGGTTTCTTTGCGGGGAGTGACGATGGAAGACTGACCCGGGCGACGGCGGTCCAGGTCGGGCTGGATGTCCGCTTCGGTCAGAGGCAGGCGGGGAGGGCAGCCATCGACGACCACCCCGACGCCGCCGCCATGCGATTCGCCCCAGGTGGTGATGCGGAAGAGGTGTCCAAACGTGTTGCCCATGACAGGGTTAATTCTGCGATGAAGGGGGCGGGGGAGAAAGAGCAAACGAGGGCTTCGCGGGACTCGGGCCTGCGCTCGCAGGGAAGCTCTGGCGAGGAACAACCGTTCGCGCTGTGCGCGAGGGATGGGTTAGTTCGCTTCCAATGCTCGCTTCGGCCCGAGTCCCGCTCCGCTGGCGGTATGAAGGTCTGCGCTCGCAGGGAAGCTCTGGCGAGGAACAGCCGTTCGCGCTGTGCGCGAGGGAAGGGTTAGATCGCTTCCAATGCTCGCTACGATCCGAGTCCCGCTCCGCTGGTGGCATGGAGGTCAGGGGCCTGCGCTCGCAGGGAAGCTCGGGTAAGGAACAGCCGTTCGCACTGTGCGCGAGGGATGGGTTAGATCGCTTCCAGTCCGGGGTTCTAATTCCAAGGCCGGCCCGGATCATCAGAAAAATTGTTGTGCCGATGTCGAGTTCAGCAGTGGTTAATGGTCAGCGGTAGCCGTTTAAAAATACAGAAACTGCCAAAAAGGATGTAAAAAGAACAAACTGTTTTAAAAAACCACCCATTAGTTAGGCTCTTTGCGTGATGAGCTTCAGAGGATGGATTATTCTGGCGGCCAACGGATTGGGCTTTTTGGGAGCACTCACCGGTTGGGGTTCGGAGCCGGACAAGAGTCAATATCACCTCTTCAACCCAGTGCCTCGAGAGGCGATGCGTCCTTTGATCACCGATCGCCCCAGTTTGACCGAAGGACCGTACACGGTGGATGCCGGTCACTTTCAGGTGGAGTCAGATATCGGCACGTGGACGCACGACACCGATGCCTCTGGGGTCGTTTCCGAAATGACCAAATTGGCCTCGGTCAACCTGAAGACTGGCCTCCTGCCTTCGTTGGATCTTCACCTGATACTAGACAGTTATGTGAGAACTCGCACCGAGGACCGCGCGGCGGGGATTTCAGGTCGAGCATCGGGTTTGGGAGATCTGACCGTACGCTTGAAGAAAAACTTCTGGGGCAACGATTCTGGATCCTCTGCTTTCGGGGTAATCCCTTACTTCAAGGTGCCCACTGCGGGGCGGGGTATTGGCAACGGGTCCGTGGAGGGTGGATTGCTATTTCCCTTGGCCGTGAGGCTTCCGGGAGAATTTGATCTGGGACTTCAGACGCGATTGGATTGTCTGCGCAACGACGGGCGTTCTGGGCATCATTTGGAGTCGGTCAACTCGGTGGTGGTAGGCCATTCGATTGTGGGCCCGCTTTCGGGTTATGTGGAGTTCTTCACTATTCACCCTTTTGAATCTAATTCCCCATGGCAGGGGTTGGTAGACTGCGGGCTTACTTATCTGCTCACCGAGGACATACAATTGGATGCGGGTTGCAACTTTGGCGTCACCGCGTCGGCCCCGGATTACAATCCGTTCCTGGGTTTGTCGTGGCGTTTCTGACGGATTGAAGGGACCTCTCGTTGACAAGCTTTGGGGTACTTGCTGCGATCGTTTCAAACTCCCCATGAATACCTCCAAGACCCTCCGATCCGGCCGTTGCCTGGCTCTGGCTCTGGCCCTCCTCACCTGTGCGGCTCAAGCCGACTCGTTTAAGCTGGAACCAGGATTTCTTCCTCTCGTTGCCGGCAAGGACCTGACGGGTTGGAAGTACAAGCCGTCGGAGAGTTTTGACGGCAAGGTTGAGGCGAGTGATGGGCGCTATTCGGCCAAGGACGGGCAGATCGTGGTTAATGATTACAATGCGGCCAAGGGACCGCACCTGCGCCAGTTGTGGACCCAGAAGGAATTTCCGAAGGACTTCATCCTTCGCCTCGAGTTTCGCGCCTCGGTGAACGCCGACAGCGGGATCTTTTTGCGCGGGCCGCAGTTGCAGTGTCGCGATTACTTGGTGGCCGGCCCGTACAAGGCCCTCAAGAAGTACAAGCCGCAGGACTGGAACCAGATTGAGGTGGTGGTGAAGGACAATGTCGCCCATTGCACCTGCAATGGCGAAGTTCTGGAAGCCGCTCTCAAGTTGCCAGAGACCGGTCCCATTGGTTTGGAAGCCGATCACGGCCAGATGGAGTACCGTCGGATCCGAGTCAAGGAATTGACCTCAAAGTAGTCCCAAGGAAAGCCCTTCTGGCCGGAGCGATTTAGTTGAGACGAACCTTCCGGCGTAGGCCGTTCGGAATAGGCCCAGGCGGAGTCACGCCGGGCCGAATAACTCGATCGGACGATACGATGGCGGTGGGGTTTTCCCTGTTTCCTCCGGCATCGCCTCAGCGCAAGATTGCTGGGTGACGCGACGGTCCCTTCTAGGTCGTCTGGCGCGGCAGTTGCCGGCCGGAGAATTGGTTTTCACTCCCGAAGCTTTGGCTGCCCATGCGGGCGACAAGTGGTTTGCCTCCCACCTGCCCGAGGCGGTGGCTCTGCCGGGTTCGGTGGAGTCGGTGTCACGAATCCTCGCCTTTGCCTCGAAGCACCAGATTCCGGTGACGCCTCGCGGGGCGGGGCATGGCTATGTGGGCGGGTGTGTTCCGGTGCAGGGCGGCATCGCCCTTTCTGTGGCGGGAATGAATCGAGTCCTAGAAATCAGCGCGGTGGATTTTGTGGCGGTGGTCCAACCCGGTGTGGTGACCGCCTCACTGCAAGAGGCTGTCGAGCGTCAGGGACTTTATTATCCGCCGGATCCTGCGAGTCGCGCTGATTGCTCCATCGGGGGCAACATCGCCACCAATGCCGGGGGACCGCGATGCCTCAAGTACGGGGTGACCCGGGATTATGTCATGGCACTCCAGATAGTGTTGGCCGATGGAACGGTGACCCGACTCGGTGGTCGAACTCACAAGAACAAGACGGGCTTCGATTTGCACCGCCTCTTTGTCGGGAGTGAAGGAATGCTCGGGGTGGTCACCGAGGCGACCTTGAAACTACTGCCGCTTCCGGCCTACCGGGCTTGCGTCGGGGTCGGGTTTTCGGACATGAAGACGGCAGCCCGGGCGATCCGGGCCCTTTTCGCTGCACGATTCCTGCCGAGCGCTTTGGAATTGGCCGATGGCTTCACGGTCGATGCGGCCCGGCGTCGGACCGGATCTAAACTCCTGAAGGGCGCGGGCGCTTTGATGATCGTCGAGTTGGACGGTCGGGAGCGGGGCGTTCGCTCCGAGATCGCCGAACTCAGTCGACTGCTCTCGGAGTTTCAGCCCACCTTTGTCCAACGCGGTCTTGGACCGGAAGGGTGTGAGCGTTTCTGGAAGTTGCGCCGGGAGTTCAGCTACTCACTGCGGGACACGGGGTTGACCAAGCTCAACGAAGATGTCGTGGTGCCGCGGGGATCGCTGGAAGCCTTGTTCCAACTCGGTGCCTCACTCCAGAAAAAGCACGGCATTCAGGTGGCCTGCTTCGGGCATGCCGGAGACGGGAATATTCATGTGAACCTGATGCTCGATGAATCGGTTCCAGCACAGCGCGAGGCGAGCGACCGGGCCCTCGACGAGTTGTTTCAGGGTGTCGTCGCGCTGGGGGGGAGCATCACGGGTGAGCACGGGGTGGGTTTGGCTAAAAAACCCTGGTGGAACATCGCCGTCTCCTCCGAATCCGATGCGCTGCATCGGCGTGTAAAGGCCGCCCTCGATCCGGCCGGTATTCTCAATCCGGGGAAGTTTTTGGGCTGATCCCCCGACATGGAACAGCAGGCGACCCACGAATTGCCGGCTGTACAGTGGGGTCTCCGTTCGGGATTCGTACCTGGGCAAACAGTGAGGGGCTACAGGCGGGGGTTCATTTGCAGTATCAGGCGACGCTGCAAATCCTCAGCCGGGTTGACTCCGCTGAGTTTGAGCTTGGTGTGCAATGTGGCCACCTCGATGACGCGGGCGATGTCACGACCCGGCCGCACGGGCAAATCCATGTGAGGGATGTCGATCCCGAGGTAATTCGCATACCCTTGATCCAAACCCAGACGGTCTATCTCGCCAGCCTTTTCCCAGACCTTCAGCGTGACTGCCAAATCGACACGCTTTTCGGCGCGGATGGCGGCGACACCGAACAACGCGGCGACATCGATGATCCCGATGCCGCGCACCTCCATGAGGTTGCGGGTGATGGTCTTGCCGGTGCCGAAGAGTTCTTTGCCGTCGGCCACCGTGAGGCAGACGATGTCGTCGCAAACGAGGCTGTGACCACGCTCCAGCAGCCCGAGCACCGCCTCGCTTTTGCCGATTCCGCTCTCGCCCTGAATGATCACGCCAATGCCTTGGATATCGACCATGCAGCCATGAATCTGGGTCCGAGGGGCAAACAATTGCTCCAGCGCCAATGTGGCCTGGCTGATGAACTTCATCGTGACCAACTCCGTTTGGAATACGGGCACCCCGCGGTCGTCGGCAGCAATCAGGAACTCCGGTTCCGGGCGGATGCCACGGCAGAGCACCACGCAGGGGATCTTGTAGCGAAAGAGTTCGTTGTAGCGCTGGCGGCGGAGGTCCTGCTCCATGGATCGCAGGTAGGAGGTTTCGACCGCTCCCAGCACCTGCACTCGCTTGTTGGCGAAGTAGCGGCGGAAACCGGCCAGTGCTAGACCGGGGCGGTTGACCGTGGGTTCCTGGATGAGGCGGTTGAGGGATCCGCCTCCAGTGAGTAGTTTTAGTCCCAGTGGTCCAGCGTGGTCGGTGTAGAATTTCTCGACGGTGACGTTGGACGGCTTAACGGGCGTGGCCTTGGGGGATTTCACATGTTGAAGTCGGGGCCCAGGTAAATGTCCCGAGCCTTTGAATCGTTCACTAAGAATTCGGCGGTGCCCTCCACCAGGACCTTGCCCTGATGGATCACATAGGCCCTGTCTACCAACCGGAGGGTTTCCCGGACATTGTGATCGGTGATGAGGATTCCCAATCCGCGGTCTCGAAGTCGTCGAACGATCTTCTGCACCTCGTACACTGCGATCGGGTCGATGC
>SYMJ01000231.1 GCA_005805505.1 Verrucomicrobiales bacterium
GCAGCCAGCCGTCGAGGCCGTTGAGGTCGATGAACGCACCGAAGTCGGTGAGGTTCTTGACCGTACCCTTGCGGATGTCGCCGGGCATCATCTCGGACAGCAGCGACGAACGGCGGGCGTTGCGCTCGGTCTCGATGATTTCGCGGCGGCTCAGGACCACGTTCTGGCGATCCGGATTGAGCTTAACGACCTTGAACTCGTAGGCATTGCCAATGAAGGAGGCCAGGTTCTTCGGGGGAACGATGTCGACCTGGGACGAGGGGCAGAACGCCTCGACACCGATGTTGACGATCAAACCACCCTTGACGATGGACTTCACCTTGCCGGTGACATTGCCACCCTCGTTGCAAATGCTCTGGATACGGTCCCAGTTCTGTTGGAACTCGGCCTTTTCCTTGGACAGGTGGACATTGCCTTCCTTGTCTTCGGCTTTCTCGATGAGGACGTCGATGATGTCTCCCACCATGACTTTATCAAACTCGACGAACTCGGAGGCGCTGACAACGCCTTCGGACTTGCCGCCGATGTCCACGAGGACTTCTTTCGGACGGACTTCGAGGATGGTTCCTTTGACGATTTGACCTGCCTTGAAATGGCGGTCGTACTGCTTCAGCAGTTCTGCGAATGCGGCGGAGGCCGACATAATGGTATAAGCCGAACGCGTGAGCGCCCGAGCGGTTTATCTGCGAGGAGACTTGAGCGGGGCGAGGTAAAATTGCCCCTCAGAAGACTCCATTGCCCAACGTGACCGACGTTGCGGTTGACAACGGAGGTTAGCGGTTAGGTGACTGGTTTAACTGTGTTTCTCAGCCGAAAATGCCGCCACACAAGTGACGACCGGCATCGCAGACGGTGGCGATTAGCCCAGAGGAGGCAAGTGGGTTTTTCGGCATTCTTGTCGGGTTGTCGGGTCGTGCGGCGCGGCTTGGGTGCCGATCGCGTCCCGCTATGCCAACTTCGACACGTCCCTATGCTCTGTCGCCTCCATCTCCGTCGAGTCGGTCAACAAAGACTGAAAGAAGCGTTCCTGACCCCGTTCCCGTAGAAAGGCGCACATTACCCCAATAAACCCATTAGTCTCGGCTGAGCAAGAAAACAGCCGGCCTTCGCTTCGCCGTTGACGTCGAGTCTCATTCGGGTCTCATTTGAGACATGGCGACTTACATCATCAGCGAGGCCAAACCGAAGTTGGGCGCATTGGTTAAACAGGCCTCTGCCGGCAAGACCATCTACCTGCTCAACGGCAAGGACATGGTCGCGCTCGTCCCGGCCCGGCCTACGCACGACCTCACTCCCAACCTCGACGGGCCGGAGGTCAATCGACGGTTGGCAGCCTCTGAGCGGACTCCATCGGCCCCTTGGACTCGCGGAGATGCGGCACGTTTGGCCAAGCAGGTGCTTAAGACCAAGCCCGTTCAATGAACTTGGTTCGCCGCGAGGGATTCGTCACCGCTCTGCGGCAGGGCATCCTCTGGTATTCCACCGCACAGAAGGAACCCAGTCTGGAGGCGGCAGAGGTGTTGGCTCAACGCGTTGCTGACGCCGTGGACCATACCATCGACAAGTTGCTGCGACGGCCGGGTGCGGGAGTGGTTTGGCCGCATCGCCTGGGCTATCGGTTCTCTTTGGTCAAAAAACCCTTCGACCGTTGGTTGATTTTTTATCGGCTGCCCGACCCGATGACTATCGAACTGGTTGATATCACCCGTGGTGAGCGCGACCTGCCCAAACGAGTGAAGTAGCTCCCGGCCAGTCGGTCGATTCCCTCAGCAAATTGGTGGAAATTTGCTTTTGAAATTAAAACTTCAAGCGTGGCTATCTAACCAATCACCAATGATTCTTTTGAAGCGCGCTGGCTCTTCGATGTGTGGTGTGAAAGATGACTCAAGAAAGAGTTCCCAAGTGGATCCTGGGATCAATGATTGAATCTCGCTAACCATTGCTGGAGTCGCCTCATCAAATTGTCCAGAGACTAGAAGTGGTGGCTGGGTATGTTTACAACAATCACCTGGCCGATTTGACTGATCTTTGTAAGGACTCTCGCCCCGTTAGCCTTTTGATTTCTCTATGAGATCACCCTCCACAAACTGATGAATCAGGCCCGAAATCAACGACTGATAAGGAATCCCTTTTGTTGCAGCGACCCTCTGAATGCCGACCATGTCATGCTCAGACAAGCGTATATTGATTCTGCGATCCTTCTTGAAGGTGTTTTCAGCCGCCGCCTTCAACTGGCGTAGCAATGCCTTATCCGGCTTACGAAGTTCGAAGGAATTGCTTTCGTAAAGAGATTCAATTTCCTTTTCTTCTTTGCTCAGTTTCATTTTGGTTCTCCTCTCTGTATTGTCTTGTTGCTTTTCTGCTCGGGATAATTGTCACAAGCCATAGCGTGTCTCCTCGGATCTCTAATGGGACCATGTATATATAGTCGTCCACGATCACGAAAAGGATGCTTTGCCCCGGATACCGGGCTTGGTCCGGGTGATCTGTAACCTTCCAGATGTCTCCGCGGCCAAGGTGTACAATGATGGCCTCAAATGAAATTCCCCGATTCGCCTTGATGAAATCGTTCTTCTTTGAATCCCAATCATACTGCACAATGCGTGTATGCCTTAACGGCACACGTGCTGCAAGGCGTTTCTTTGCTAACCGAAGTTCTGCAGGTTTCCTAAGAAGCTAGAGGTGGGCCTTTCGATGATTGGCAGGGGCGTTGGCGTCCGAGCCGGATCGGTGAGTGGACCGGGGCCAGTAGGTTGTCGACGGGCCGTCCATCTCGCGTTTGGTGAAAAGTCAACGGGGAGGCGGGGCCTTACAACCCGGGTGGGACTCCCCGGGCCGATTATCCCGCCGAGCTGCCGCACCTAGAGCACCGGTTCACCCTCTGGCCCGCGCCAGCACTGAACAGGACCAATATTCTGGGTGCGGGTTCGTTCATCACCATCCCGCTCTTGATTTCGGCCCTCGGTGGGCCTCAGTCGTTTTGCTGGGCTGGTTGTTGGTCTTCGCCACGACCCCAGTCCGCACGATTGCGATGGCCTAGGGAGCCTTGGGGCTCGGTGTTCTGGGGTATTGGTTCTGGGCTCGGGTGGCCGGACATGGGCCATCTCAAGCTTCAGGATCCGCGGGTCTACTCGATTCGAAATCCGGACCGGGCAAAGAAAACGGGGAGCCGCCGCTAGGCAGACTCCCCGTGAATCGAACGAAAGCGGTGTGAGGGTCAGCCCCACTTCTCGAGCTTCATTTGCTCCTTGGGCAAGCCCAGGTCATGGAGGACCAAGTGTTCGACGGCGTTGACCATATCGTTGGTGCCGCAGGCGTAGAAAACAGTGTTGGCCGCGTCGTCCACGAAGCTCTTGACCCACTCCGGGGTGATGCGGCCACGGCGACCGGTCCAGGGGTCTTCGGTAGCCAAGCGGGTGCAGGTCACCACGAACTTGAAGCGCGGGTTGCGGGCCTCCAGGGCAAGAAATTCTTCGGCGAAGATGATGTCGCTGGTGGTTCGCACCGTGTAGAGGACAGTGATCCGGGTATCGAGATTCTTCTCGGTGGCCTCGCGGACGAAGCCACGGAAGGGCGTTACGCCCGAGCCGCCGGCCACGCAAATGAGGTGCTTGCCCGGAGGGTCGAACACCGGCAGGAAGCGGCCGGTCGGAGGGATGACGAACATCCGGTCACCGGCCTCGACCCAATCCACGATGCTGGTGCCCATCTTGCCGTCGCGCTTCACGGTGACCTCGTAGTGGCCCCGATCGAGCGCGCAAGAGCTCAGGGAATAAGCCCGCTTGTACTTCGTCTTGTGCGACCAATACACAGTGATGAACTGGCCGGTCTTGAAGTCGGGGGCATAACCCTCGGGCCATTGGAAGCGGACGGTTTTGGTGTCGGGAAGTTCCATCTTCACCGACTCGACGAGCATTTCAGCGATGACCTTGGACATGTTCAGAAAGGGAGTTTAGAGCAGGGACGTGATAAGACTTTGCCGCAATGAGTAGACCTGTAAAGGCGCGGTTTGCTGACTCGGGTTTGCGCGGAAGGGGCTTGCCGCTGAGGTTGCGTCATTCGGCGTGACGCATCGAAGGGTCGGATACGGTGGGGCGCTAATAAAGTCAGGCAACGTCTCCGCGGAGGAATTGCACGACTTGCCGGATGATGTCGGTCCGGATGGGCAGGGCAACGTGGGTGTGAGGCACGACGACGTGACGGGCCGATCCTGCCAGTCGGGTCGAGGCGACGCTCACCTTGCCGTCATGCGGAGAAGGCAATGGAGACCAGAAGGGCGACAAGGGGCGATCTCCAGCGATGACGAGGGCTTCATAGTTGGCGGGGCCCAGTGTGACGGAGTAGCCCTTCGGACCGGTTTGCAATGACGCCAGGTTGGGTCCGGCCAACCACCGGCAGAAGGCGTTTTTGGACCAGAAGTCCGCCGCTTCGCTGCCATGGTGGGGCGTGCCCAGAAAGACCACGCGTCCCAAATTGGCGGGGCGGTCGGCCGCCAAGCAGCCTCGCAGTAACAGCCCGCCCATGGAGTGGGTAACGAAATGAATCCGTTGGATGCCCTCCGGAATCGTGCGCTGCAAATAGTCTGGCAAATACTCCGAAGCCAAGGTCGTGAGCGGCACCCGAATGGATGGGTAGGCCGGATTGAAGACCTGGTAGCCTTCCCGTCGCAGAGTCCATTCCAGGCGTTTCATCGGGATCGGTGACGAGTACCAACCGTGCAACAGGACGACGGCCTCGGTACGCCGATCGCCGGGTTGAGGCCTTGAGATGGCTCCAGGCATGGGCATCAGGTCAACCGATTGCCGGGGAGCGGACGACTTCGATGAGCGCCCGATGGTTGATCTTGCCGGTACCCAGCTTGGGGATCTCGTCCACGAACCGGATTTCCCGTGGGACACACAAGTTGGTCAAACCCTTGGCCTTGATGGCTTGTCGCACTTCATCCATCGACAGGCGTGGGACATTGCAAATGGCGATGAGTTTCTCGCCTTTCTCTTCGTCGTCGACGGCCACCACGGCGATCTCGCAGCGCAGACCGTGCTGGGGGAAGGCCCCTGCCAAGGCGTCCTCAACCGCGGTGAGGCTGACCATTTCGCCGCTGATCTTGGCGAAGCGTTTCATGCGGCCGAGCAGGAAGACGAACCCGTCGTCATCGATCCGGGCCAGATCGCCGGTGTCGTACCAGCCGCCCAGCAATTGGAAGGCGGCGTTGGCTTCCGCGTTAAGGTAGCCCCGCATGACGTTGGGGCCGCGCACGAAGAGTCGGCCCGAGACGATGCGGCCCTCGGGGGTGACTTCGCTGACGCCCTCGACAGACTCCAGTTTCCATTCCATGCCGGGCATGAAACGCCCGACGCTGCCGAACTGTGCCTCGATGCGGTTGTTGGCACTCAGCACCGGACTGCACTCAGTGGCACCGTAGCCCTCGAGCAAACGGATGCCGAACTTCCGGGCCCAGGTTTGCGCGGTGGCTTCCTGGACCTTCTCCGCGCCGGCCACCAGAAACTTCACCGAGTGGAAGTCATAGGGCGCTGCCTTGCGGGCATAGCCATTAAGGAAGGTGTTGGTGCCGACCATAACGGTGCAGTTGCGGTCATACACCACTCCGGGAATGACTCGATAGTGCAGGGGCGATGGATAGAGGAAGGTGTACAGGCCGCGGACCAGGGGCAGCAGGGTGCAGGCGGTCAGGCCGAAGCTGTGGAAGAGAGGGAGTGCGTTGAAGAACCGTTCCTCATCGGAAATATCGAGGAAGGCGTCCATCTGGCGAATGTTGGCCAAGAGATTGGCGTGGGTGAGCACCACGCCCTTGGGAATGCCCTCCGATCCGGAAGTGAAGAGAATCACGGCCGGTGTTTTTACCGCATCGAATCCCAATCGCGGCACGTGCAAACCCATGCCACAGCGCAGGCTGTGCTGGATGAGCGTCAGGATTTTGGTCACGGATCCGATGCCCATCCGGATGTCTTCGAGGTGGTGGAACCGGATGCCGGCCGCTTCGAGGGGTGCGATATCCAACTTGGCCTTCTGGAGGAAGGTCCGGGAGGTGATGATATCGCGGATGCCGGCCAGTTGGGAGCATTGCAGGAGAATGGTCGGCCCCGTGGAGAAGTTGAGGACCGCCGGGGTATGTCCGGTGGCCCACAGTGCCATCAGGGTGACGGGCATGCCGTTGACATTAGGCAAGAGTACTCCGACCTGGGCGGGGTCGCCCTGAGGAGATCGCGCTGCTGGGGGTAGACACCGCCGAAATTGGCCGGCCAAGAGTTCGGTGCCGACCATGAGCCGTCGATAGGTCAGCGGTTTCAGGGTGATGTCCTCGAGGACTTGCTGTCGTGGCAGTGTCCGGGCGGTTTCTGCGATGGCTTCGAGAATATCCTGCGGACCGTGGTCCATCTCGGCTTGGAATTGCTGGTGCACCATCACGTCGCGCAACCAGCGGGTGATCCGGGTGCGGGCCAAGCCGTTGGGTTGGTGCGTCAAATCCGGAGCCGTCAGCAAGGGGCTAAAGTGGGCGGAGACTTTCGGAAACCACTGAGTCCAGCCGGTGTGTCGCACAGCGGGCACGCGAACCGCATTGCGCAAATAACAGGTGATGACCTTCGCCTTGGTTTTGTGGATGAGGAACCCGGTGCCGTCGAAAAGCTTCATCATCCGGGTGGTGCGCGTCAGGCGTCCTTCGGGGAACAACACCAAGCGGCCTCCCTTGGCCAAGAATTCCGCCATGCGCTTGGCTCCGTAAGGGGAGGCGGGGTCGATCGGGAAGGTTCGCCGGTTGACCATGATCTTCCGGTGGATCCACGAGGTCTCGGCCGTGGTGGAGCTGGTGACGAATTTCCAGTCTTCATCGAGGACGACTCCGAGAAAGGCCCAATCCAGCCAGGACACGTGGTTGGGCAGCAGCAAGACCGGACCCGGGGTGGAAAGCGCATCGGTATTGTAGGCGCGGTACCGGAAGCACAGGCGCAGGAGCCAATGGAGGAGGGACTTGATCATCGGGTTTTTCCTGCAGGGGTTGTGTGGATATTCGAAGCCGGAATCTTCAACAGGGCGACGATGGCGGCTGTCACCACGGCAAGTACCAAGAAGACGCCCGACGCGCTGATGCCTACCTGGACGCTGAAGAGGCACAGCAAGCTGGCACTGACCATGCCGAGATTATCGACCAGATTTTGGACCGCGATGGTCTTGCCCAGTTTGTTCGGGTCGGATTCGGCCTGCAGGGCCGCATTGAGTGGGATGAGGAAGAATCCCGCGGCGATGCCGGTGCCGATGAGAAGGCCGACCACCGGCAGAATCAAATGCAACGCGCCGGCTTGAATAATGGGGTGCTTCCAGAGGTTGAGGTGCTCCACGGAGAACAGGAGGCCGAGCATGCTGGCGAGGGCAAAACCGAAGAGTCGGGTGCGTTGCAATTCTCCGACGGAAAACCATCGGCCGGCCAGAATGCTGCCCACCATGACTCCGACGCTGAGCCACAGCCCGAGGAGGGCGATTTGGGTGTTATCGGGCAGGTGGAGAACGCTCAGGCCCCACGGTTGGAAGTTGATCTTCATGGCTGCGCCGCAAATCCAGAAGAGTCCGGTGCCCACCAGCATTCGGGACAATCGGGGAGCCAAGGCCAGTTGCTTCGCATGGTCTTTGAACGCGGTCAGATTAAGGTTCCAGAGGACGGTGGGGTTAGATGGCGTTCGCTGCATGAGGAGATTGAGCAGGAATGATCCGAGGTAAATCCCCACGAGAACTGCGTAGGAGCTCAACACGGAATCCTTCCACCGGTCGGCCATGATCGAACCGGCGATGGCTCCGCCGAGGATGGCCACCAGGGTGAGGAGTTCGACCATGCCGTTGGCCCGGACGAGGCGTTCTCTGGGGAGGATCTCGGGCAGGATGCCATACTTGGCAGGCCCATAGACGCAGGCACCCACGCCAACGATCAGATATCCGATGCCCTGCCAGATGGGTCCCCAGCGGAGGCTCAATGCGCAGAGGAGTGTGCCGAGAAGTTTCAGGGCGTTGCCACCGGCCAGCCAGGAGGTTTTGGAGTGTCGATCATTGAGAAAACCAGCGACGGGAGCCAAGAAAATGAAGGGAATGAACAGGAGGCTGGTGTAGACGGTGTTATGGGTCCTGAGCTGGGCCTCGGACAAGAGGCCTGCCTTCTGAAGGTAGGTGAGTTGTCCCACGATGACAGCCAGGAGGGCGTTGTCGCCCAGGGCGCTGAGGAATTGGCTCAGGAGCAGGAGCGGGTAGTTGCGCTGGAGGTTGGGCATTCGAGGTGGGGTTTAAGCGTGTTCAGTGCGCACAACCCATTCGGGTGTGATTCCATGACGTCGGTTCGAGGTGTCGCTGCGGCGTCGAATCCGGAAGGTTCTCCACAGCCAGCACTCCAGATGGGTCCAGAACCGCAACTGGTCCAAAACGGGGTTGAGGTGCTCTGTGATCACACAGTAGTGAGTCGATTTTGGGTCTGTGTGGTGGATCGCATGATGTAGGGAACTTTGGAGAATCCTGAGATCTTGGAGAAGATTTATCCAAGGGCCATTCTCACGACGACTGCGGTGGGCCCACTTGTGGATTTGGTTGGCGTTGCCGACCAAGCAGGCGAAGACCCAGACGGCCGGTGTGAGGGATTCCAGGGCCCATGCGCCGAGGACGAAGAGTGCAGCCACAACCCATAGGTCCCAACAGGAGTCCATCCAGGAGTGTTTGAGAAAATGGCGGGGCCGGTAGTGGTGGAGAATGTTGGGCTTGGCGATGAGTTCTCCCAGCAGGGGGCAGTCTTCGCGGAGGTAGGCGTCTTCAATCCAGTGGAACACACCGACGACGAAATCGGCGGACAGGACGGCCATTGCGATGCTGGCTAGGGTTTGTGTGATGTGGACGGTCCAGAATACGGGGTCGCTCATGACTCCGCTGTTGTCGCCCGGTGCTTCGTTTCTGCGTGAATCGAATGTTTTTTCAGCATCATCGAGCCAATCAATGTCGGGGCTGGGCGTTGCCTTGATGGAAGATTTGCCGTGGCGACTTGGGTTTTTTCCGATCTACCGTCTCGCCATGCCAGATTCCAAGAAGCCCTCGAAGAAGGCTCCTGCTCTCCTGTTGGGGGTGGGTCTCGATTCGGATGGCCACCAGCGGTTGACGAAGGGCAAGAACTTCGCGCTCGTGGGTGGTACTCAGGAAACTCACGAGGCGATGACTGAGAAGGCGATCAAGATCAACGAGCACCTCACCAAGCGAGGCAAGGAACTGCACGAGGTGAGTCGGGAGGAATTTAACGACATCGCCGACAAGGTGGGTCTGCGGCGGGATGCTCCTGAAAACAATTGAACCACCGGTGAGGCCGGTGGTTCAGGGCGGTTTGACGCTCGATGAATCGGGTGGTGAGCCCGGGCTCGAGTCTGAGCCCGAGTTCGTTAACCTCCGATTTGCTGGGAATAGGCAGCAGGCGATAGGAGCGCCTCGGATTCCGCCGGGTTGGAGAGGCGCAGGGTAAAGAAGCTACCGCCGGCATAGGGTTCGGTGTTTACCGAGGCCGGGTTGTCACTAGCGGTGCTGTTCACGGCGATGATTTCGCCGGACAGGGGGGAGTAAATGTCGCTGGCGGTTTTGACGGATTCGACGACGGCACAAGCTTCGCCGGCCTTGACCTTGCGGCCGACGGAGGGGAGTTCGACGAAGACGATGTCGGTCAGTTCGTGCTGGGCGTGGTCGGTGATTCCGACGACGGCGGTGTCGCCGGTGATGCGGGCCCATTCGTGGGACTTGGCGTATTTCAGGTCTGCGGGAACTTGCGAACTCATGCTGGTGAAGGAATTAACGGGACGGCTGTGGTGAAGCGAGCAGAAATAAAGGGCTCCGCGGGTTCAGTCCTCCGCGCGCAAGGAAGCTCGGGGGAGGATTGGTTTTCGCGCTGTGCGCGAGGGAAGGGTTTGATCGCTTCCAATGCGTGCTCCAGCGCGGTCCCGCTACGGCCTAGGCGAGGCCCGCGCCCCGGGCGACTTGGGGACAGGCTCTTTGGGCTCGGAGGGTCGTTGGCTCGGCAAGATTGTGCCGGTTGCTGCTCGGGAGTCCGGGGTATCAGTGCTCGGTCAGTGGCGGCGGGTGGTGTAGGTGCGGGTGACGGGGCCGGGCAGGGTGATGGAGTAGGTGCTGCCATCGGGGAGGACTGCGCAGTGGATGGGGTGGGCGGTGCCGGTTTCGGTGTTGGCGATGAAGGCGTTGGGGATGTTGTTGGTGACGCCGTCAGGCCGGCGGTTCCGGTGCAATTGGTATTGGGCTTCGATCCGCGGCAGGGTGCGCAGCGTGGCAAGAACTTCGCCGGCGGTGCCCTTGGTGGCGCCGTTGTTCATGACCGTGACGGTGGGGTTGAGGGCGCTCAGCAGGCGCGGGTGGTTGCTGACATCGAGGCCGTGGTGGGTGACTTGATATAAATCCACTTCGGGGAGCCGGATTTCCGGCCAGATCAATTGGGTTTCGGCGTTCCAGGTGAGGTCGCCGCCGTCGAAGAAGCGGAAGTTCCCGAAGCTCAGGACCCAGGCGGAGCTGTTGGCATTGTCGGAGGTGTCCGGGGCTTTGAGGGTCGGGGCGGATCCCTCGGCTTTGAGGGTCGGAAAGGCTCCTTCGGCGGGTTTCTGACGGGTGATGACACAGCGTATCGACAGGGGGGTCTTGCCGCTGGTCAGCGGTAGGCTAATGCCAGGTTCGACGCGATGCCGTTGTCCAACAGGCATGGTGCGGTAGGTCTTGCTGGTGAGGGGCCAGGTGGAGTTGCGGTTGCCGTCCGGGTCGGCGTCGGTGAGGCCGTTGTCCCAAAGGTTTTTGATGGGTACTTGGGCGGCGATTTCGGCGGCGCCACCAAAGTGGTCGATGTGCAGGTGGGTGATGACGAGGTGGTCAAGATGTTGGAGGCCCGCGGTCTGGGTGAGAACCTTGAGGATGCGGGCCGAGTCGCGGCCGCCGGGGTTGCCGGAGTCGATGAGAATGCTCTCGCCAGCGGGCGTGATGATGAGGGTGGAACCACCGCCGTCCGAGTCGCACCACCAGATGTCCAGCCGCCCGTCGGACTTTCCGGCTATGAGGGACAGGGCGAGGGAGGGGACAAGGGCTAGGCTCAGGGCGAAGCGACGTAGGGACATGATTTGGCAAGATTACTGATCATGGGTTCGGATTCCAGCCCGCGTTGTGGGATCGATGGAGTGGTTACCCAGGCCGAGGGCTTTCTGAGCGGAACGATTTCTGTTGGTGAGGTCGTTCTGGCTGCGTCTTCTTCCGCAAGAGCGTCGTTGTTTGCTGATTATGGGCTTCAAGCACGGGCCTCAGATTGGCTTGATCTTCGTTCTCTACTGGTCGTCTTGGGAAAGAATCCGCTGCGCCGTCGCTTTCTTCCCAACTGAATCGTTCCGGCTTAGGCTTCGGTGTATGTCGAACCAAGTGCGGGTGGCGGTGATCGGGACGGGGTCGCTGGGCAAGGAACACGCGCGTATTTATGCCGACCTAGCCAAGGCGGGGTTGGCGGAGTTTACCGGGGTGTTCGATGCCAATCCTGAGGCGGCCCGCACTCATGCGGCGCGTTGGGGGGTTCGAGCTTTTGCTTCGGTGGCTGAGGCTGCGGAGGTGAGCGATGCTCTCAGTGTGGTGACTCCGACGGTGACTCACCATGCGATCGCCCGCGAGTTACTGATTCTGGGGCGACATGTGTTGGTCGAGAAGCCGATGACCGACAATTCGGATCAGGCTCAAGATCTCGTTCGATTGGCGCAGGAAAAGGGGCTGGTGCTCCAGGTAGGGCATGTGGAGCGGTTCAACCCGGTGTTCAGCTATTTGGAACAGGCGGCGCCCTTTCCGAAATTCATTGAGTGCCATCGGTTGTCGCCGTTCCCGGCCCGGAGCACAGACATCGGAGTGGTGCTGGACCTGATGATCCACGATCTCGATGTGGTGATGGCTTTTGTGAAGTCGCCGGTGGTGTCGGTGGATGCGGTGGGGATCCCGGTGCTGAGCCGCAGCGAGGACATCGCCAATGCGCGGCTTCGGTTCGCCAATGGTTGCGTGGCCAATCTTACGGCCAGTCGCATTAGTCCGGAGCGGATGCGCAAGATTCGCGTCTTCAGCGGGGGCGATCATCCGGTGTACATCAGCCTCGATTACCGGGTTCAGGAAGGCTTCCTCTACCGGTTGGCGCGGGACGGTGAGGAGGAGAGCTCTCTGCTTCGCAAGCTCTTGTCGGCGAAGGAGTCGACGATTGTCAGTGAGTTTGCCGGCAAGCGAATCGTCCGGGAACCAGTACCCATCAATAAGGATGAGCCGTTGAAGCTGGAGTTGTCGGACTTCGTGGCCTGCGTGCGGGAGAGACAGGTGCCGAAGGTGAGTGGAGCCCAAGCGAAGGCGGCGCTGGATGTTGCTTTTGAGATTGTGCGGCAAATCCAAGCATCGCCCTGATCCAAGGTGGAACCGTTGGGTCGATCGGCCTAAGGGGCTCCCCTGGTCGAGGAAGAAATAGTGTCTTGGAAGGGCTGTAAGCCGAATTCTGTCTTCCTGACTTGCGCCAGGGAGAGAGTCATTTCTCTGAGCGACCGATACCCGGAACCCGATCGACTTTCGCCGATACGATGCGGGCCGCATCGAAGGTCCCCTATTTGGTCTTGCTCCCGGAGAGGTTTGCCATGCCCCGCTTCTTGCGTCGCGAGCGGTGGTCTCTTAAACCGCCTTTTCACCCTTACCCGCACCTTTCGGCGCGGGCGGTATATTCTCTGTGGCACTGTCTGTCGGCCACGCCTTACGTCGTGACCTCCCGCGTGTATCTCCGGCCTAACCGGAGTTACGTGGCTCCGCGCCCTATGGAGTTCGGACTTTCCTCCCGCGACTTTCGCCGCGAGCGACCCTCCACCCTTCCAAGACGTGATGACGTTGAGGGATGAAAGAGAGTCTGGCGAGTCGGCAATTTTCTGAGGGCGTCTCCGAATTCATCGGAAGGGGTCTTCAGGTGCACGGGTGAGTTGCAAAATAGGGTAATTTCCAAACAGGAATGGTTGTAGTCAGGACCCCTTTATGAGTCCTATTCCTTCGAGCACCCCCGTCAGGCACCCCGTCAGGCCATGGGTGGTGTTGCACACACAACAACAAACGCACTCAAGTCATGAAGACCCTTAAATTGTCGGTGATTCTCGCCCTGGTTTCGGCCGTGTTCGGTGCCACCGCACTTTCCGCAGCGCATTCTCCGCGCGGTGCTTCCAATGAGTCGTCGAAGTCGGCAAAGGGCCACTGCGACTCCAAGGGCGGCGCTTGCTGCAAGAAGGACAGCAAGAAGTAAAAAGAGCCTCCGCTCTGGACCCTGTGGGCTAAATCCGCAGAGGCCAATCGATCAGGCGTTTCCGGTCTTCGGAGACGCCTGAATTGTTTGTAGCCAAGGAGCCCGCTAGAAGTGGGCTCCGCTTCCGGTTCAATTCAGGGGCCAGTTCCTGGCGATGGCGGGCCTGTTCAGCCATTGAGTCGAGCGGTGTCGAATTTGGCCTCCGGTGAATCGTTCCGGTTGGGGGAATGAGTCCCGAAGTCGTTGGGTGGTTTGGATCTTAATGAATGGATCGCAGGCTCCGGGGTAAATCGGGTGACGCGGCAAAGTTGTCCGGAGGGGGGTCCGGGTTGCCGGTGGTCTTGGGGAGAAAGAGCCGGTCGCCGGGGTGATGGGCACGAAAACCCCCTTAGAAACCCCATAAAAGACGCGTGGCACTCCGGATGCTTCACGGCAGGTGTGAACGTCGGAATTTATCAAGCCGCTGCAGCGATGACGGGCAATGCCCGCTGGCAGGAGGCTATTTCCGAGAACTTGGCCTCCGCGACGGTGCCCGGCTTTAAACGCACGGAGGTTTCCTTTTCTAGCCTGGCATCCGGATTTGTCCCGCCCGGTGATGCCGGCAGCAAAATTGACCCCGGCATGCGCTACCAGTTGCCCAATGCCCGGGGTTCGACCGTCTTCTCGGCCGGTGAGTTTCAGGCCACTGGGGTTCCCACCCATGTCGCGATTGAGGGCAACGGTTTTTTCGAAGTGCAGTTGCCCAACGGCGAGTTGGGCTACACCCGCAATGGACAATTCTCCGTCGGGCCGTCGGGTGAGTTAGTGACTTCGCAGGGTTTTCCGGTCCTCTCAGATGGTGGGGCCGTCCAGTTGGACAACACCGTTCCCGGTCCGATCTCCATCGCGGCCGATGGCACCGTTTCAAAGGGGGCCGTATCCCGTGGCAAGCTGCGTGTGGTTGCCTTCAATGCTCCCAACCGCCTGATGGCGGCCGGTGGCGGCATCTGGAAGTCCACCGATCCGGCGCTGCAGAAGACCGATGCCCCCAATCCCACGCTGCGCGGTGGCGGGCTCGAAGGATCCAACACCTCCGCCGTGGCCGAAATGGTCGGCATGATCCACGCCATGCGCATGTTCGAGGCCAACCAGAAGGTCATCCAAACGCAAGATGACCGCATGGGGCGGGTTATTAATGACCTCGGGGGCGCACCTAACTAGGTCTGAATTCACTAGGCCTAAATTCAATTAAACTCAGCAGCCCTCCAAACCCTCTTCCATGATCCGAGCCCTTTATTCCTCCGCCGCCGGAATGCAGTCCCAGCAGACGCAGCTCGACGTGATCTCGAACAACCTCGCCAACGTAAACACGACGGGATTTAAGAAATCCCGGCCCGAGTTCCAGGATTTGTTGTACCAGAACGAGCGGCCTTCTGGAGCCGATCAAGGTGCGGGCAACTTGGCGCCGTCCGGAGTCCAGATTGGTCATGGTTCCCAATTGGTGGCCACGGCCAAAGTTTTCACCACCGGTGAATTGACCAATACCGGCAACAAGTTTGACGTGGCCATTCAGGGGGATGGATTCTTCGAGGTCCAGATGCCCGATGGCAGTCGGGCCTTCACCCGCGACGGCGCGTTGAAGCTCAGCAACACCGGCAACTGGGTTACCAGCGATGGACTGCCTCTCTTGGGTGGGTTCCAGGCGGTGGCCGCAGGAACAACCGACGTCTCCATTTCACCCGGCGGGACCGTCACGACCCAAGGCGCTCAGGGCAATCAGACCTTCCAGGTCAATCTGGTCCGCTTCATCAACCCGGCAGGGCTCCAGAGTCTGGGTCGCAATTTGTACCGCGAGACCGGCGCCTCCGGGCAGGCCGAGCAGGGCAATGCAGCCCAGAACGGGTTCGGCAGTATCGCCCAAAACTACCTCGAAATGTCCAACGTGAAGGTCGTCGAGGAAATGGTCGGAATGATCGTCGCTCAGCGTGCCTACGAGGTGAACTCGAAGGCGGTCCAAGCGGCCGACGAAATGATGGGTCAGGCCAATAACCTCAAGCGCTGATGAAGCTCTCTCTCTCCATCCTGATAGAGTTGTTGCTGGGGGTGTCATCCCTCGTGGCCCAAGTTTCGGCTCCGACGGTGGCGGCCCCCGAGCCGCTCGTCGCGGTCTTCGCCACCGGGGCGATGGTCCGTTCCGAAGGCGTCTTCTCCACGGACCTTATCCAGGGAGTTCCTGCACTGCCGCGTGTCCGAGTGGCCCCGGCTCCGCAGCTCGGTGCCTGGTCTCAGCTTTCCCGGACTTCTGTTGTCGAGGCGTTGCGTATCGCGGGGGTCGATCTTTCGCTCGTCCGTTGGACCGGCCCAGAATCGGCCCGGATCTCTCGGGCGATGCGAGAATTGGGTGAGGCCGAGGTGCGCGATCAGATTACCCAAGAACTTCAGCGCCGATTTGCCCGCAACGGCGGCGAGATCGAGGTGCGTCTCTCTCGCCCCTGGCGCTCGGTATCCATCCCCGACGAATCCCTGGATATCCGCCTTCTCGATTTACCCACCGCGGGCCTCCAGTCGTTGATTTCTCTCAAGGTGGAGGGGCTGGTGGGAGGTGACGCGGTCGGTTCTTGGTTCCAACCCATCCAGGTCCGTCACTGGTGCGAAGTGCCGGTGGCTGCCGCGGCCCTCCGCCGTGGGCAACCTCTCGCCGAGGTCGAGACCGTGCTCGAGCGTCGGGACGTTTTGGTCTCTCGGGGAATCCTTAAGACTTTGCCCAAAGCGGTTCAGGATTACGAATTGGCCGAGGGCTTGGCTCCGGGTCAGGCCTTTTCCGATCGAAGCCTCCGCCTCAAGACGGTGGTCTTCCGGGGGCGTCGGGTCGATGCCCGGATCCAGGCGGGCACACTCGAAATCACCACCAAGGTCGAAGCCCTAGAGGACGGATATCCCGGGCAAAGCATTCGTGTGCGCAACCCCCTCTCAAAACGCGAGTTCCGAGGGGTCGTTCAGGGTGAAGACTCTGTTCTAGTTCCCCTGTGAAGCCGGTCTAGCCCCTCTGATGCCCATGAAAGAGTTCCCCCAATTTCGCTGCCCGCTCTTCGCGATCCACGCGTTCGCGGTAACGACCGCCATGACCGCCATGACCGTCATGACCGTCATGACCGTGATACCGATGCCTGTGCTGGGCGCCAATGGATCGTTGTGGACCGAGTCGTCTGCCCGTCTGCTCTTGGCCGACAATCGGGCCCGTAATGTCGGCGACATCCTGACCATCGTGGTCGAAGAGACCAACGAGTCGGCCAAGCAAAACAATACCAAGACCGCCAAGAAGACGGGCATTAGTGCAAGCATCTCGAGCTTCCTCTTCGGCGCGGGCCAAGACAGGTTTCTGACCCGTGGCGGCAAGTATCCGGCCATGGACATGAAGTCCGACAAAAGCTTCGAGGGAGGCGGTACAATCAACAATTCCGAGCGCATCACCGCCCGGATCGCGGTCCGTGTGACGGAGGTGCTGCCCAATGGGCACATGATTCTCGAGGGCCGCCGCATGACCCTAGTGGGTGGCGAGGAGCAGGAAGCCGTGCTCCGCGGATTGGTCCGTCAAGAAGACATCCAGCCTGGCAATACAGTCCTCAGCCACAACATCGCTGACGCCAGTATCAAGTTTGTCTCCAAGGGCGTGGTCTCCGACAGCCAACGCCGTGGTTGGTTCACCCGCACCTTCGACAAAATCACGCCTTTCTGATCATGCGCCTCCACCGTTTTTCATCTTATTGGACTGCGCTAGATCGCTGGACCCGAGCGTTCGCGCTTCTAGGCCTCTTGTGCTGCTCGCAGGCGCTGGCCTTGGGCACTCGGGTTAAAGACTTGGTTATGGTCGCCGGGGCACGCGACAACCAGCTTGTGGGTTACGGGATGGTGGTCGGCCTCAATGGAGACGGCGACAAGAACCCCATCTACACGCTTCGCAGCTTCGCCAACTTGCTCCAGCGCTTCGGCGTCCAAGTGCCGGCTCAGACGCTCATCGCCAAGAATGTGGCCGTGGTCATGGTGACGGCCGACATCAAGGCCTTCTCCAAGAATGGTCAGCGTTTGGATGTCACCGTGTCTGCCATGGGCGATGCGCGCAGTTTGCAAGGGGGCGTCTTAGTGCAAACCCCACTCTACGCGGCCGACGGACAAATCTACGCCGTGGCCCAGGGTGCTCTGGCTGTGGGCGGTTTCATCGGCGGCAATGCCTCTTCGAGCGTCCAGAAGAATCACCCCACCGTGGCAACCATTACCGGCGGCGGCCTGGTGGAGCGAGAGATCCCGACCCGCATCGTGGAGAACCAAGAAATTGAGCTGCTGCTGCGCGAGCCGGACTTCACGTCTGCAGCCCGATTAGCCATGGCAATCAATGAGCGATTCACCAATTCGGCCCGAGCCATCGACCCTACTTCGGTCAAGGTCCGCATGCCGGAAGGGGTTGCTCAGGCCTCCGTTGATTTTGTGGCCCGTCTGGAAGACATCGAGATGTCCCCGGACACCACCGCCCGCATCGTCATCAACGAGCGGACCGGAACGATCGTGGCGACGTCGAAGGTGAAGATCTCCAGCTGCGCGGTCTCACACGGTGACCTGACCATCACCATCGCCAACAGCTTTGATGTCTCGCAACCCAACGCGCTGAGCCAAACCGGCGAGACCGCCGTTACACAGCGGGCCGACGCCAACGTCAATGAACGCAAGGGTACGCTGATGGTCCTATCCGACTTGCCCACCGTCGAAAAAGTGGCGGCCGGCCTCAACGCCATCGGCGTCACTCCGCGCGACATGATGGCCATCTTCGGGTCCATGAAGCAGGCCGGAGCGCTTCAGGCCGAACTCATCTTGCGCTGAACCATGAACCCGATTGGAACCAGTCCTTCTTCCGTTCCGCTGGCCGGCCTTGCCCACTCGGGTTCGAGGCCTCCGGGGGCCGCTCCCGCAGACAAGACCCGCGAGATGACTCAGCAGTTTGAGGCAGTCTTCGTGCGGCACCTGCTCAATGAGGCCCAGAAGCCCGTCCTTGGTGGGGGTGCTCTCCCGGCCTCGTCGTCCCGCGGCATTTACCAAGACATGATGGTCGAGCGTTGGGCCGACCAGATCAGCCAATCCGGGACATTCGGCGTCGCCCGAAGTCTCGAACTCCAAATTCGTCAGTCTACCCCTGTGTCCATTTCAACCCCCGAGGCGGCCTTCCCAGGCGCCACATCTCTCCCGTGAACTCATCCATTCAGGATCTAATCGAAGCGCTGCGGATGGAGCTGCAGCAATATGGTGAACTGCTGGCCCGTCTAGATCAGCAGCAGGAAACAGTCTTTCGGCGAGATGCCGAAGGCGTGCTGGACGGCTCTGCCGCCATCGAAAGTCAGGCCGCACTCATCGAGGAGGCCCGTCGTGAACGTGAATTGTGCCGGGCCGATTTGGCTCGCTCCCTTGGAGCCCCGGCCGATGCGTCGTTCGAACTCCTCCTGCCGTTGCTGCCCGACGACTACCGTCCTCTGATCCGGGCGTTGGTAGAGGAAAACAACGAGTTGCTGACCCGCGTTCGGGCCCGCTCCCGTCAGAACCACTTGCTGCTCTCGCGCACTGTGGAACTCATGCAGCGGCTCATGGGCAGTTTGTTTTCCGCCAAGGGAGGCAGCACTTACTCCGGCGACGGAGCCTTATTGGGTTCTCGCGCCACAGCGCGCCGAATGTACGAAGCGGTCGGCTAAACCTTTTTGGAGCACGTTGTATGTTGGGACTCTTGGGAACATTGCGTCTGGGAACTCGGGCCTTGGCTGCTCAACGGCAGGGCGTCGAGGTGGCCGGTCACAATTTGGCCAACGTCAACAACGCGGCCTACGCCCGGCAACGGGTGTCCATTCAATCCACCGCCTCCAGCGACGGCCTCACTGATCCGGTGGGCTCTGGAGCGGAGGTGGTGGCTATCCGTCAGATCCGCGATCAAATCCTGGATAGGCAAGTCATCACCGAGGGTGGGGTAAGTGGCTCTCTGGAAGCCCAACAGAACGCATTGAAGACGGTGCAGTCCCTGCTCGGACAAAGCATCGATCGGGGCAATACCGGCGCCGGAGGCACCTCGGCGGCCGACGGGGTGGGTGGCGGCCAGCAGTTGGCTGCGGGGCTGACCGATTTCTTCAATAACTTCGCGTCTCTGGCGGCCCAGCCGACTTCTCTTCCCGAGCGGGAAATCACCCTGCGTCGGGCAGCGTCCTTGGCGGCCCAGTTTCCGGCGCTCGACAATCGTTTATCCGCCCTGAGCACTCAGTTGGACGAATCCCTCAACACCGACCTGAAGTCGGCTAATGCGCTTTTGTCCGACATCGCTCGCCTGAATGGGCAGATCTCGCGGACCGAGGCCGTTTCGGGCGGTTCGGCCAACGACCTGCGGGATCAACGCCAAGCCAAGATGGAATCGCTTTCCGGAGTAATTGGGTTCGATTCGATCGAGGCCTCCGACGGTTCTGTAGGGATCGTGGTGGGTGGTGTTTCATTGGTCACCAGCGATATTCGTGCAAAGACCCTGGAGACTTTTACCAATACCGACGGCCAGCGGATGATTCGCGCCTCCGGCACCACCGATGCGTTGGCGATGACCTCGGGTCGCGTGCACGGAACCCTGGATGCCCGTGACGGCGGCTTGAAGGACTTGCGCAGCAGCATTAATGACCTGGCCAAGAACCTGATCGACCAGGTGAATGCCCTTCATACTTCCGGCTTCGCTCTCGATGGCACTACTGGTCGGGCCTTCTTCTTGGGTTCTTCCGCAGCCGATATTCGTGTCAACCAAGACCTGTTGGATAATCCGAACTCCCTGCAGGTTTCCGGCAGCGCCATCGCACGAGGCGACAATCGGGTGGCCCAGGCTCTCTCGCAGTTGGGAAACCGGCCAATAGCAGCACTGGATGGCCAAACTTTGGGCAATGCCTACAACCGCATCGTCGGGCGGTTGGGCGAAGACCTTTCCTCCGTCAACCAGCAATTGGCCGACCAAAAAGTGATCGCCGATTTGCTGAAGGGACAGCGGGATTCGGTCAGCGGTGTTTCCATTGATGAAGAAATGGCCGACCTCACTCGCTTTCAGCGCGGTTATCAGGCGAGTGCCAAGCTCATCAACACCATCGACGAACTGATGGATACGACCCTGAGCCTCAAGCGCTAGGGTTTCTTAACGAAAGGCCAACGACATGATTCGAGTCACCTCAGGAGCCTATGCCGATCGGTTGATTTCCAACCTGGGCACCATCACCGCACGGCAAGCCCGCTATCAGGCGCAGATCTCCACCGGTCAGAAAGTCAGGCTGCCCGAGGACGATCCGGGTGCTGTGCGGAGGACCTTGGATCTCGAAGGGGAACGCGGTCGGGTAGGTCAGTACGGTCGCAACGTCACCCGGCTTAAAGAGACGGCCACCACGACCAACACGGTGATGCGCTCTCTGTCCAAGATGACCACGCGGGCCGGAGAATTGGCCGTGAAGGCCAACAGCATCCGTTCGGCCGACGACCTCAAGGCTTATGCAGCGGAGGTGACCCAGATGATCCATCAGGCTGTGTCTTCGGTGAATACCAACCTGCGCGGTGATTCGGCAATGGCCGGCACCCGCAATGGTCAACCGGCCTACACCTTGACCCTAGGCACCGATGGTCGGGTGCAGTCGGTGACCTACAATGGCAATCAGGACATCCCGTCTCTGGACATTGCCGAAGGTCAGGAACTCAGCGCCAGCGTGGTAGGCTCGAACCCGACGGGCTCAGGTCCGGCTGGTTTGATCGAGGACCCTCGATCCGGAGCCGATCTCTTCAATCACCTCATCCAGTTCCAGGATCAGTTGCTGGCTGGCAACGGAGCCGCGGTCACGACCACCACGGCGGTGGGGCTGCAGGCCGATGCCGACAATCTCCTGCGCCACATTGCCGCCAATGGCGTTGTGCAAGGCCGCTTGGAGGCTGCCAGTGCAACAGTGAGCGATCGGTTGCTCTCTCTCGAAGGCCAAATTTCTGGCGAGACCGACGTCGACTTGGCCAAGGCATTGGTTCGACTGAACGAGACTCAGGTTTCTTATCAGGCCGCCCTCCAGACCGGCGGCAAGATCCTGTCGATGTCCTTGATGGATTACCTCCGCTAGCGGTGGTTCAAAATCGCGGGCCGCAGCATCACTCCTCATCTTCCACAAGCCGTGTCCTTGATCGTTGCCCGGGGCTGACGATAAGGTCGCATCACACTTATGAGCGTTCTCGTCATCGGTACCACCGCGCTGGATTCCATTAAGACTCCAAAATCAGAAAACTCTCGCCTGCTGGGCGGCTCCGCCAGCCATGCGGCCGTGGCTTCGAGCTTCTTCGCTCCGACTCGGTTGATGGGTGTCGTCGGGGGCGACTTTCCGGCCAAATACCTCACGCTGTTCAAGAAGCACGGTATTTGTCTCCAGGGATTGGAGCGGGTGAAAGACGGGAAGACCTTCCATTGGTCGGGCGAATACGAGGTCAACATGAACAACCGGCGGACGGTGGAGACCGTGCTCGGTGTCATCGAGCACTGGCAACCGGCGCTTCCGGCGGCCTACGAGTCCACACCGTTCGTCCTCTTGGCCAATATTTCTCCGGGGGTGCAGCACCGGGTGCTGGATCAGATCTCCAAGGCCAAGTTCGTCATCGCCGATACGATGGACCTGTGGTTGAACATCGCATTGCCCGAAGTCCTAACCCTGTTGAAGCGCATCGACTGTCTGGTGCTCAATGACAGCGAGGCCCGTCAATTGGTCTCCGACGACAACGTGGTTAGTGCTCTGACCAAGATTCACCGGATGGGCCCGAAGTACGTCATCATTAAGAAAGGCGAGCACGGTTCTATTCTCTCGGGTCCGAAGGGGCTCTTCATCGCGCCAGCCTATCCGCTCCGCAAGGTGGTTGACCCGACCGGTGCAGGGGACTCGTTCGTGGGCGGTTTGATCGGTTATTTGGCGGCCCAGAAAAAAGGAACGGTTGAGTCCAATCTCCGACGCGCCATTTTGCACGGCAGTGTCGTGGCGTCCTTCTGTTGCGAGGGTTTTGGTCTCAATGTCACCACCCGCACGACCAAGGCCAAGATCTTGGAGCGGGTCAAGGAGCTCGAGCGCTTGAGCAAGTTCTGATGGGCCAAAAGGCGGCAGATTGGTGCCCTCTTCCGGGAGCCTGTCCATCGTCCTGCTGAACTGAAACGAGGCCTCCAGTTTGGAGGCCAATCTTCAGCGCGTTCGAGCGGCCATCGGCGGGGCCCAGTTCCTGATTCTGGTCCGGGGACAGCCGATGTTGCCCCTTGGGCCTCGGGCAGAGGTTGCTCGAGCCAAGAAAACCAGAGAGAACCCGATCAGATCTCCACTTGCATGCCCAATTCAACGACCCGGTTGGCAGGCAAGCGGAAATAGGCTGTGGCGCTGAGGGCGTTGCGGACCATGATGGCGAACATGTGCTCCTGCCAGATGTTCATGCCGCCATTGTCGGCCTTCGGGATCACTGTTTCGCGACTGAGGAAGAAGGTTGTTTCCATCTCGTGGAACTCGAGATCGTGTTCCGCACACTGCCGGAGGATGGCCTGGATGTTGGGGGTCTCCATGAACCCGTAGTGGGCCTGGACCCGCCAGAAGCCGGCCTCCATCCGCTCTACCTCCAGCCGGTGGGCCTTGTCCACCACAGGGTCTTCGTCCACGCAGATGGTGAAGAAGACGACCCGCTTGTGGAGCACCTTGTTGTGCTTGAGGTTGTGCA
>SYMJ01000029.1 GCA_005805505.1 Verrucomicrobiales bacterium
ATTTTTGGCCGTTTGAAATCGGGTGGGGGTTCGAGTCCCTCCGCCGGTACCACTTAGTTTAAGCCCGTATTTATTGGGTTTTTTGAAGCTCCGGAGTTCCCGGACGCAAGCACCGACGGTTTGGCCTGCTTGCACTTTGCTTGCACTTTTTGCACCGCTAGAGGAGGCCTGCTTGCACTTCCTCGGCATCTGGCGACCTCCCGCCCATGAAATGAAAAGACCCCCGGCCACCGCGCGACAGGCGGGCGACCGAGGGCGTGGCCGGTCCGCCCGCCACGAGGAGAATCACCCACCCTCTTGACCGCTGGGTGCGAGGTGAGTTCCGTCCAGGTTCACGCGGCCTCGACAGCTCTTCCGGTGACCGACCGGGTGCCGGGAGATGAATTCAATGTAGTCGGCCCGGGGTTGCCGGCCGGTCCATCGTGTGATCAACCGCTCAAGGCGAGAGAAGAATCCGATCTTATCAAGGGGCGTGTTGCACCATCCGGTGGTGATGCAATATGCCTGTTGATGCGGTTGGCGGTGGTGCAGGCGGTGCTGAGCTCGGCTCAGGACAACACCCCTACGTTGAAGCCATCGTATCATGGGAGCAGGCGTACGTTGATGCGCCCATTGATGAAACTGGTTGGTGAACATTCCCACGCCGCAGAGCCCCATGCAGAAGGTCCCGAGGGCGCCCCCCCAGGAAACGCGGCCCATCAGGAACAAAGCCAGCGCCAGAATCGGGATCTGGAGGAGGGCGACATCCCCATTGCAATCGATGAAGTCGCGGCGGAGGAAATCATCGGGGTTGAGGTGGTGCACCCGGAATGGGCGCAGGAGGCGTCGCCCCAGGATGGGCATGGTTTCATGCCCCCAGGTGTCGGCAAACCAATGGATCATGCCGGATCCAAAATCCGCCGCGACCACCCCAAGGATCCATACCAGAAGGCTCGCTGGATGGGACATGATCAGCGGCAGGCATCGAACCATCAGGAGGATCAGCAGGACCGATGCGGCCACGATCGACGTAGTTTCAAGGACCCGTGTCGACGTCGAGAACTCATCATGAGCGGGCAAGGCCTCGAGCCGAGTGGATCGGTGGGCCCTGCTGCGTGGGCATGGCTCCGACGGAAGGGCCGATTCGACGGGATCATTCCGATCAATCATAGCTGATGGTTTGGCTGGATGAAGTTCTCCGGCAAGTCGCGCCCGATCGATCCCGCATTGAAAGTCTCGATGTGGCCATTGAAAGCATCGATGCCCCCCACCTTGTCTTCGTCGCCGATTGTCGGGAATGTCCGACCATGAACCTGGATGAGCGGGTAGCACGGATCTTCGATGATCAAGAATCCACCCGTTTGGGATCCGGATGGGTGAGTGGAACGGCATCCGTTTTCCTCGGGTTCATCGCGCTGGGTTCAGTGGCTTGCTTCTACCTTCCGGCAACATTGACCAGCCCCGAGATCCGGGCCGTTCTGCCCTTGCCTTGGGTCCGGTTGTTGATCGAAGCGGTCATCGGTTTTGGGTTTCTGCTGGGTCTGGCCAGCACGTTGTTGCGCCGCCGCAAAGTTCTGGGATTCACCGGTATGGGGATGGCGCTCGTAGCGTCCTTGGCGGGCGGTGGCCACGTTCCAGCCATGGAATCGGTCCCGAGGCCTCCAATCTATCTGGGGCTCGACTGGTTTCTGCTCAATATACTTCTCTTGGCGGTGGTCTTCGTGCCCTTGGAGCGTTGGTGGCCACGGCACCTTCAATCGGTTTTCAGGCCCGCCTGGACCGTGGACATGCTCTATTTCCTGGTCAGCCACCTGCTGGTGCAGATGTCCACTTGGCTCAATTTGTTGCCGGCCAAGGTGTTCTTTGCGTGGGCGGTCCACTCAGGGTTCCAGGAAGGCGTGCGTTCGCAACCCTTTGCGCTTCAATTCCTGGAATGCGCGATCGCAGCCGACCTGACGGAGTACTGGGTGCATCGATTGTTCCACCATCACCGATGGCTTTGGCCCTTCCATGCGGTGCATCACTCGAGCACTTCGATGGACTGGTTGGCCGGTTCCAGGCTGCACCTGGTGGACGTGATCATCACTCGGGCGTTGACCTTCATTCCGCTGTTCTTGCTCGGTTTCGACCAGGGGCCCCTCATCGCTTACCTCGGATTCGTGTCGGTTCATGCCGTTTTCATCCACGCCAATGTGTCCTGGAACTTCCCGCGATGGGTGGAGGCGCTGGTGGTGACCCCCCGCATCCACCACTGGCACCACGCCGTGGAGCGGGAGGCAATCGATCGAAATTTCGCGGTCCACTTTCCCTGGATCGACCGCGTCTTTGGAAGCCACTATGCGCCACCGGGCCGATGGCCCACCGGTTACGGCATCGAGGGAAACCCGGTTCCGGAAGGATTCCTGCAACAGGCCATCCATCCGTTCTGTGCTCGGAGATCGGAGTGATGCCTGCGAGATCGCGTTCCGACAAAAGCCAAGAAACGTCTGCAGCTTGGGCTTCGGAGGTGACTACCGCCGGAATCGAAACCGTGGTTCAGGGGAAGGTGACCTTCGCAGAAGAGGCTGCGATCTCATCGTGGCCGATAGTCGGTCCGGAGTTTTCTCGGGAGGAAGACCTCTCGACTGGAATGAAGTCGCGAGGTGTTTTGAGTGGAATTCACTGTGCCAGCCCATGACGGATCCCACATGCACTGGTCCAGATCATACGGGCTTCGCTCACGCCCGTGCCTTGCCCTGCAACCACTCGTCTGCAAGGCTCATTTCATGAGATGGTCAAAAGGCTCTCTTGCACCGCATCCCTCGCGAGGTTGGAGCCTGGGCCGATTTGTCCTGGTTGCATCGAGCCTCCTGTTTTGGATGACTCGGTTGACGGCCGATGTTCTCCCGGGAGCCGATGCCAAAGAGTGGGCCGCCAATCCCAACCGGCATGTTGTGATGATTCAGCGCACGCCGGCCGATAGGCATTCCTTGAAGATGATCAATCGTGCCGAGAATGCGTCATCAGACACCAACACATGGTTTAAAGGCACTCGACTGGGCGTCCTCTTGCCGTATGCCTTGAGTGGGCAGGCTCTCGAATATTATGAACGGTTGATCGATGGGTATCGGAATCGATCCTGGAAGACTCATATCGAGCCGCACAGCCTTATGGACTACTCGGCGGTGGTCACCCATCACGATGTCTTCGAGCGGGATGGGAAAACATTCCGGGATGTGGACGTGGTGGAGATGAAACTGACCTTCCAGGCGGATTTCACCCAGGAGGGGACTCAGGGGATCCGCTTCAAAAAGACCCGTGCGGTGGTTCTGGACGGGAAGGGTTCGGTGTTGGCGGTGTTTGGGGACGGGTTGACTGAGGCTCCAATTCTAGCGATCTGATCCAAGAAATCTTTGCCGAAACCATGGGTTACAAGAAGGCGGATGACCCAGCTTACGGGTTGGAGCGTTCCCTGATTTCCCCGCCAGAAAAAACATGGTGCCCCTGCGTCTTGTCCGTTGAAGGGGTGCAGGCTCGACGCTGTTTTTCAGATGACTCGGCTTCACTGCGACTGTGGCCGATCCTCGTCGGTAACGGCGGCATCAAGGATTCGACAGAACCAAGCGATAGAAGCGGGCCGTCTCGGTGGCGGTTGGATCCGCGATTTGCATGTCGCCTTCGTTGATCGTTGCGGAGGTGACCACCTGCCAATCGATCAGGTCCGACGAGGATTGAAGCACGACCGCACGGTCGGCTGGGCCTTGCAACCGCAGTCGGAAGCCCTCGGAGGATGCACCCAAGGCGGTCAGTTTCAGGTCGGGCGCAACGACCTCGGGTCGTGTTCCAAAGACCTCCAGCCGGTAGTCCGACACCTGCCCGGCGTTGCCGCCGACCGTATCCCGGATTCGGAGCTTCCAATCGCCACGAGCTGACTCACCCCATTGGAAAACCGAGGTGAATCGGTGTTCGATGTTTTGGTTGGTATCCCCGTGGGGGACGAACAGGTGACTGATCGTGCCGGCGGGCGATATCAGGTCGATGGCGAGTTCCCCGCGCGACGGATGGGTGAGCGTCAAGTTCAGGGTGACCTGCTCGACCCTGAGGTCGTCTGTGACCAAGAGATTGCCCTCAAAGATCCCCTCGTCGGGAATGGGCGGGAGGTCCTTTGTTGCTTTCACGACCACGGCACTTTTGCGTGGGCCGAGATTCCGCCAACCGGAGGCCAGTTGCACCGCGGCGGCTGCGTCCACCCGTCCAGCACCGAATTCGTGGTTGAACCGAATCTTCGCAGAATTGGTGAACCAGCCGGGGTTCTCAGGCTGAGTCATCGCCGCCGAACGGATGAGGACTTCCTGGACATCCCGCCAACCGAGCTTCGGGTTTGCCTGGAGCATCAACGCCACGACTCCGGAAACAAGCGGTGCGGCCGAGGATGTCCCGTTGAAGGTGCTCGTGTAGTCGATGTCAGCGATGTCGGATTTCACGTCGGCGCGGTTGTATCCACGTTCACCCAACAGATCGGTGGTGAACGAACCCGGCAACCGGGATTTGTCGTTGCCCGAGGGGGCTGAAATAATCAGGCAGGCTCCCGGCTCGCTGTAGTCGGCACGATGTCCCAAATCGTTGAGCGCGCCTACGGCGATCGTCCCCGGATAATTGGCGTAGCCGTCATTGTTGGCATTGTCCTGCTCGTTGCCGCCGTTTCCGGCCGACCAGACAAAAATGGTCCCAAGACCGCCGCGCCCCTGGGAAAGCGCCATGTCCAGGGCTGCCTTCATCAAGGGGCCGGGCGTGCTGATGGTCTTGCCGTCATCGTCGGCACCCCAGGAATTGTTGCTGATGTGGACGAGGTCCAATCGATGGGCCATGGCTTTGGCTTCCTGATCATCCCCCGTGTTACCGCCAATCAGACGAATGGGGACCAGGCGTGCGGCGTAAGCGGCACCTGCTACCCCAATGCCATTGTTGCCACTGGCGGCGGCCACCCCGGCCACCGCGGTTCCATGGGAGTCGGCCGCTGGTTTGCCTTCCGCATCGACTCCGTTGGCTCCCTCGGGTTCTGGCTGCGAATCCTGGTCCCGGTAATCGTAGCCGGCTTGCGGAACGATGCGGTCTGTGAGGTCCGGGTGAGCGCTTTCCACCCCATCGTCCACGATGGAGATCACCACACCCTCGCCGTGGCGACCGGATTCCCAGACGGGAAACACATTCGCATCGGCACCCGGTGTGCCTTCCGATTGACCGGTGTTCTTGAGAGTCCACTGCTGCGGGAGGAGCGGGTCATTCGGTTGGACCTTGGGTGTGAGGTATCGCCCAAGGATGACGTCTGCCCGAAGGACCTCGGGGTGCTGCCGGAGACGGGTGGCCAGAGCAAGGCCGGAGGATTCGCCGGCATGGAAGACCGCGAGACTCCTGTCGAATGCCATCGTCTCAACCGAGACGGCTCGGACTTGCGTGGCCAGAGCGCCGATGTCGGTACCGGGTGCGACTTGGGCGGACACGCGGCGGGTGATGATGCGGCGACGGCCGTTCGATCTCGGTTCGCCGGCGGGATAAAGCACGGTTTCCAGTCGGATTCCCGGGGCCCGCGATGACTTGGCGTTACCCAGCTCGTCGACACGCACCACCCGATCCAGCTTAGGCCCCGAGAGGTGCACCTCATCGGTCGCGATGACATAATCCCGTTCGACACCGCCGTCCGTGAGCCGGAGGGACTGCGCGAGCAGCAGGGGAGCGGCAATCACTAGAGCGGCCAACTGCCGAGTCAATAACCTCATTGGGGACAGAGTAGGATCGTCGATCCAAGGATGTCTATCGACAACAGGGTTTCCGCGCAGCGCAAAGGCTCGGGGCAGTGGCGGAAACTTAGCTCTAACCTACTCGCCTTCAGCCAGCCAGACGCCACTTGCATCCTGTTGTCGTCGCCATTGAACACCTCGTGTGATTGTCACCAGTCGTCAGGGAGTCGTCTGACCACCTTCCAGAGGCAGGTGACAGCGAAATCCCGAGGCTGCTGAGCGACATAACCCTTGGAACGTCACCTAAGTGACCGCGACGAACGTTTTCCCTGTTCCCCTGCTCGCCTACCAACCTGAACCGAGCAATCACAATGGGTTGAAGCCGACTAAGCCTCAAGTAGCCCGGTCTTGGCCTAATCCGCCCTCCAAAAAACCCCGCCACCAGAGGAAGTCGTAGGCATGCCTGAGGGCTAAGTGTTCGGCCCCCGGGTCGTTGACTCCAAATAGCCCGGGGTGTGTCCGGAAGATCCATTGGCGGAGGGCCTCCAGGAGTCGGTCGTCCAGTGCACAGGAGGTCAGCGGGCCTGAGTTGGCGACGTAGAATCTCTGCAAGGATCCGATCGCATCATGGCCAATTTCGCGCAGTAGGGCGCTCGCCTTGGGCGATGCGGTCTGCGCAAAACTCCAGCCGCTGGTTCTCGCATCGACCAGGAACGATCGCAGCGTTCCTTGATCGTGGCGGGCCCGATCGAGGCTCTGGGCCTGCGACGCGGCCAACACCTCTCCTTCGATGCCTTCACCATAGGTGCTCCGGATGAAGGCCTGCCAAGGGGCCTCTGGCCGGCGCGCTTCTGTGCCGACCAGTGCGCGACCCGCGAAGCGTTGCTCGGACCGAGCGACCGCGACAGTGACGAGGTCCAACACACGGTGACGTTGACGCAGGGGTTCTGGCTGTCAGATCACGAAGTGACGCAAGCCGAGTATCAATCGGGGATGGGGAGTAATCCGTCTCAATACAAGGGTGACTTGAAACGGCCAGTGGAGATGGTGAGCTGGGACGATGCGGTGGCCTACTGCCAAAAGCTGACGGAGCGGGAGCGAGCGGCGGGACGGATCACGGCTCAGCATGCGTATCGGTTGCCGACCGAGGCTGAATGGGAGTATGCGGCGCGAGCTGGGACGACAGGAGCTCGGTACGGGGAGCTGGATGC
>SYMJ01000030.1 GCA_005805505.1 Verrucomicrobiales bacterium
ACTACAAACCCAGCCCTATCCGCAAACCTCCGAGGTATGGCGATTTCTCCCAAAGCGCCAACGTCCGCAGACACGGACCGCCGCAGACATGGACCACCGCAGGGCCAGCCCGCTCGGAGATCGGTCCCTACCTCGGAAGTCATTGGGCTACATCCTGGAGTCCTACAACAAACTCAGCCTCACCCGGGAACCTCCGAGGTGGGGCGATTTCTCCCAAAGCGCCAACGTCTGCAGACACGGACCGCCGCAGGGCCGGACCGCTCGGAGATCGGTCTCTACCGCGGAGGTCATTGGGCTACATCCCAGAGTCCTACTACAAACCCAGCCCTATCCGCAAACCTCCGAGGTATGGCGATTTCTCCCAAAGCGCCAACGTCTGCAGACACGGACCGCCGCAGACATGGACCACCGCAGGGCCCGCCCGCTCGGAGATCGGTCCCTACCTCGGAAGTCATTGGGCTACATCCTGGAGTCCTACAACAAACTCAGCCTCACCCGGGAACCTCCGAGGTGGGGCGATTTCTCCGAAAGCGCCACGTCTGCAGACACGGACCGTCGCAGACATGGACCACCGCAGGGCCAGACCACTCGGAGATCGGTCCTTTCCAGGGAGCTCGACGGCTCCATCGGCATCCCTTCTCTTAGCCGGTGTCACCCTTTGGGGGTCAACGACCTCATACCCCTCCGCCACGCCCATCCCACAGGGTGTCAAAAATTTTGAGGCAACAGGCTGAGATCTTTATGGCCGTTCGAGTCGTGCCTTTCAGCCCGAAGCAGCTCACGATTTAAACGTGCGCCGATACCTCTGCGATCTTCCATTCCTGATTCTCGTCGCAGTCGTTCTCGTCCTCCGATCCGGAGCCGAACCGGGCCCTCCTCCTCCGCCGACTTCGGTGTTCTCGGTCGCCGAGATTCTACGGCAAGACGGGGCGGGATTACCCTCGACCTGGGGTCGCGAAGACGGCTGGGAAGCACCTGCCTGGTACCGGATGTCGGTGCCGGCCGATGGGGCGGCCAAAACTGAACAACGACTTCAGGAGGCCCTCGAGGCCCTTCCCCACCTGTTCTTAAACCTAAAGAACGAAGACCTCTATGGCGAGGAACGGGGGCTCTACCGGCATACCCAGGAATCCGGGGACGCCTGGGAACGGCCGGTCCAACTCAGCTTTCGGACCTCCCCCCGCGGTCCGGGTTTTCAAGTTCAGGCCGGTCTGAGGATTCAGGGAGGATGGAATCGCCGTCCCAAAGAATCACCGAAGCATTCCTTCCGGGTCGTCTTCCGTTCCCGCTATGGGCTGCCGTCTCTCAAAAACGCATTGTTCCCCGGGCAAGAGGGGGACCTTGATCAGTTCATTCTCCGCGCCGGCAACAATCACTCCTGGCTGCACTGGGACGGAAAAGAACGTCGGAGCGCCGACTACCTGCGAGACCCTTGGATGCGGGCGACCTATTCCGTGATGGGGCATTCAGCCTCCCGCAGCCGTCCCGTGCATTTGCATCTCAATGGCCTCTATTGGGGCATCTACGATTTGTGCGAACGCCCGGACGCGGGTTTCGCAGCCCGGACCTGGGGCGGTCGAAGCGTCGATTACGATGCGCGCAACGCCGACAAGGTGCTCTCCGGCGACACCATCGCCTGGGATCGGTTGATGCGGTTGGTCAACGCCGGTATCACCAACGAGGTGACTGAGAAGGCCCTCCGTGCCGAGTTAGATGTACCTGCCTTCATCGATTTCATGCTGCTCAACTTGTACGGCGCCAACGGCGATTGGGACCGCTCATCCAATTGGTATGCGGCCCGGCGTCGGAATCCTCCGGGTCTATGGCAGTTTCTAATTTGGGACGGGGAGAGAACCCTCGAAGACACGCAGGACAATCGCCTGAAGGACGACGACGACCAATCGCCGACCCGCATTTTTCAAAAGCTCCGCCAGTCTCCAAACTTCTGCCGAGAGTTCGCAACCCGCGCCAGAAAGCACATGGCCCCAGGGGCTGCTCTTTCGGCCGACGCTGCGGCCGCCCGATACCGCTCGATGGCCAATCAGTTGGAACCGGCTTTGTTCGCGGAGGCCCTGCGATGGGGCGACTACCGGAACCGAATTCATCGCTACAAGGAGGGAGCCTTCGAAACCTACACGGTCGAGGGACATTGGAAGCCGGAGGTCGAACGCATCGTCCAGCGGTATTTCCCGGCGCGTGTGGAGGCCTTCAAGGCGCAACTCCGAGAGGTCGGACTTTACGAACCCTGACAGGACCAGCCCGAGACCGGCTTCCCGACCCCTGCCCGGTCTCCACGACAAACCCAGGGGCCTTGGCCTGCTATAAACGAACAGGCCGTGCGATCCGTTAGAAACGGCCCGCACGGCCCCAATGCTTTCCGGAAAAACCGCGGGTCAGTCCTCGCTGAAGAGGTACTCGAGGTCGTCCTTCGTCAGATTGCTCGCAAAACCTTCCTCGCCGAGCACGTCGGCGATGGTGGCCGACTTGCGCTGCTGGAGGTCCCAGATTTTTTCCTCCACGGTACCCGGAGTGATCAACCGATAGGCCATCACAGTCTGAGTCTGACCGATGCGGTGCGAGCGGTCGATGGCCTGCGCCTCGACGGCCGGGTTCCACCACGGATCGTACAACACCACATAACTGGCGTTGGTGAGGTTCAGCCCCGTGCCCGCCGCGCGGAGCGACAAGAGAAACACGCAGGGATCCGGATCGGCTTGGAAGGCATTGACCACCTCCATACGCGCCTTGGTCTCGCCGGTCAGGATGTGAGTCTTGATACCCCGCTCACGGCAGGCGGCCTCCAAGAGCTTCAGCATCTCCACGAACTGGGAGAAGAGCAGGATTTTGTTGCCGGAAGCCAAGATGGGCTCGAGTAGCTCGAAGAGCGTCTCGGTCTTGCCCGAAACGCAGTCGTTGCCGACGAGCCTCGGATGGCAGCAGATCTGGCGCAGGCGGGTGAGGGCCGCCAAAACGTGCATTTTGGACTTAGCCACACCCTTCTCCTGCATCGTCTTCATTACCTGCTCGCGGCTACGGCGCAGCTCGGCCAGATACAGCTTGCGCTGATCGTCGTCCAATTCGCAGTCGCGGCGCTCCTCGATTCGGTCAGGCAGGTCCTTGGCCACCTGCTTCTTGAGGCGGCGCAGCATGATCGGGCGTAGCTTGGCACTTAGGCGACGGCGCTTGGCTGAGCCATCCCATTCGGGACCATCGCCCTTGGACTCATAGACCTCATTGAAGTTCTGCTGGTTGCCTAAGTATCCCGGCTGCGAGAAGTCGACGATCGACCAGAGATCGAGCATGCGGTTTTCCAGCGGGGTACCCGTGAGGGCCAAACGGTGATCAGCCTCGATCTCCTTCACAGCAACGGTCACCTGAGCCGTCGGGTTCTTGATAAATTGAGCCTCGTCCAGCACCAGGGCGCGAAAGTGGAACTTGCCCAACTCTTCCAAGTCCCGGCGGAGGATGGCGTAGTTGGTGACCACGATATCGGCGTCGGGGATTTGCTTGCGCAAATTGTGGCGCTGCTGGCCCGACTGGAGTACCAGCACCTTGAGATTGGGAGCGAACTTCTCGGCCTCCCGGCGCCAGTTGTGCAGTACCGAGGCCGGACACAGGACCAACGACGGTTTTTTGTCTTTTTTAGCGGCATTCTCATGCAGCCAGGTGAGCCAAGCCAAGGTTTGGAGGGTTTTACCCAAGCCCATGTCGTCCGCCAAAATGCCACCCAAACGAAGCCGGGTGAGATTGGCCAAGAAGTTGAACCCCTCCTGCTGATAGGGTCGGAGCTCAGCGCATATGCTCGCCGGCAATTTCGTCTCGGGCACCCCCTTGAAATTCGCCAGCTTGGCGCGCAATTCAGCGACCACCTTGTTGGCTCCAAGGGCATCCAGAGTTGTTTCATCCAACTGAGTCGCGTGGACCAAGGACGTCTTCTGGGCGTCCGCCGAGAGACCTTCGAGCCCCAGGGTGGCTGCCATCTCGTGGGCCTTGCGGTTGGCGTCGATGTCCAACTCCACCCAACCGCCGTCGGGTAGCTTGACGAAGCGCGAGGTGGCCGCGGCCAGTCGTTCTAAGTCAGCCTTAGAGAGCTTCATGCCCTCGGCTTCCCATTCGGCGCTCACCGACAACCAGTCGATGCCGGAACCCTTGAGCACCAGCTTGGGCTTCACGAGTCGCCGGTTGAGGAAGAGGCGCTGGAAGCTGGGGTTGCCCAAGTAGTCGGCCTCCTTAGGGCGGTCGAACCACGCTGTGGCCAACTGAGAAAGGCAGTTCTCATTGGCATCGAGCACCCAAAGACCTGGCTCCGGAGTGAACCAATCGGCCTGCTGCAGCCAATGGATCGCCGGCAGCAGCCGAACATCGTCCAGGAGTTCCGGACGGTTCTCGGTTCCCTGGCGCTCCACCACCCGAGTCCATTCGTGGCCGTTCCATTGCCACTCGGAAGCGTCCTTTTCACTAATAGCCAAGAGACGGACACGGACCACCTCGTCGGCCAGTTCGAAGGTGAACTGGGGACGGGCCGTGTGGGTCTCGCACAACTCGCTCCAGTTGGCGTTGGGCTGCTCTTTGGCCTGGGTGCGGCGCAATTCGGTGAGCAGGCGCTGAGACAACCGCTTCACCGGCACCACCGGACGCTGAGCCCATGGGCCCAGCAGTGTGGCCGGAGGCGCATGGCGCAAAACGAAGAACTCGTTGCCCACCAACACGAGCGGAGGCTCTCCGACGAAGAAATGACATTCCGGCAAGGGCTGGTTCACCCCATTGGGCAATGACAGCACGTGAGTAAAACTCATCTCGCCTTCGATGGTCTCCAGTCGCGGCTTTAATTCGGCCACCCGTCCCACAAAATCAATGTTGGTCGCCTTACCCAGCAGCTCAAGCCGCTGTCCGTGGGCCCACTTGGCAAGCCAGGTCAGCAAGTCTGGGCCGTCGAGTAGCATAACCTCCCCTTCGGGTACCTTCTCCGACCAGTGCCCATGCAACCAGTCGATCACCTGCCAGTCTTCGGCCGGGAAGAGTTCCGCCTCGTGAGCCGCACGAGTGCGCAGGTCGCACAGGTCCGAAACAAAGCGCTCTTTCTCGCCGGAGCGGGAACGGAACAGGAAGAAATGAACGGCCAGACGCCACTGATTGGAGTTCTCGTCTTCCCGCTTCGGCTCACAAACGACCCGCAGGGCCGCACGAGGTGAATCCAGATGCGTGTGGTTGGGAGGGAAGAGCCAGTTCTCCAACTCCTGAACGAAGCCGGTCTCCTTCTCAGTCTGTTCGACGGCCGCAAACTTTTCGAAGTTGGCGTACTGGAGCAATTCGGTCGGCAACGACCGATTGTTTCGCAGGAACAGCATGGCCACTTCCTCCAGACGGGGTTTGCCCGTCGAAGATTGCATCCGCGGCCACCATTCCGACTGGCCGAAGTCCTTGCGGCTCAGGGAGAGCTTCTCGAGATAGTCATCCAGCAGCAGGAAGGCCCTCTGAGGATCCATGCAGGTGGCAAAGAGCTTCAGCACGCTCTCCCGCTCGGAAACCTTCTCCTTGGAGTCGGCCAGTTCGCGACGCAAGTCCGCGAAAGAGCCGTAGGTCGTGTTGAGCACCTTGTGGTGCGCGTCATATTTGGAACTGGCCGCCGATTTGATCGCAGGGCCCGCCTTCCTTACTATTCTCGCCATGTGTTTTTCCGGAGTCGCGTCGGATCGGATCCGTCACGTCCCTCAGGTTGTCCACAACAGACGCCTTTGCGGTCAATAGGAATCCCATTCAGCGAAAAAGCTCATGAATCGCCGCCTTGACTATGAAGGCCCCCTTCCTGGGTTTGCAGCACGGATCCAGCCCGTTACGGACCGCTTCGAGATGGGATTGTCAACAGAACCTCGTAAAGGTTTGCCTCAGACTCAAGGACGGAGGCCAATCCGATGCCATCGGTCGAGAGTCCGGGGCAACTCTTGGCGAGCGCCACCGAGGCGCACCCATTCCGCCTTGAGGACCTCGGAACCATGCCCCAACCCGAAGTGGGCCTCGGTATCCGACTGGGATCGGTAGCCGTCTCCGTTGACCCACCAGTGACGCCGGATGCCCTCCCGGGTGGTCACCTCCAAGTGGGAACCCGGAGCCGAAGCGTTCAGGCGGTACCCGATCCAGTGTCCGTCGTTGACGGAACGATTACGGAAGATCAACAGCCTCTGGCGAGTCACTGGCCATTGTTCGTAAGTCGTTAAAGCCAGATCCATTCGCCCGTCTTGGTCAAAATCGCCGGCCACAACGTTGCGGCAATCCTCGGTCACTGCCACCCCAAGGATCCAAGCATTCTCGACGAAGGAGTCCCTCACCGTCTGGGTGAACAGTCGGTTGGCTTGCCACCCACCGTAGGACTGCCGGGCGGCCCGACGGCGCTCATTGGCCTGCATGAAGTAGAGCTGCGACGCCGGATCGGGAGTTGATCCGCCGACGTAGACATCGTGCTGCCAGAACTGACGCTCGAACTCAGATCGGCTTTCGAAGGTCTCATGTCCATTGACCAAATGAATGTCGTCTCGACCGTCGTTGTTCCAATCCAACACCGCAGCCCCCCACGCCCACCCGGCCCGACGCAAGTCCTCGGAGAGCGGACTGAATTCCATGCCGCGACTTCTGGAACCCATGAAAAGACGATTGCCATAGGTCATGGCCCCTCGGTGCACCGTATGTCCGGGAAACTCGGGCCGGCCCAGTCCCAAGGCGTCTAATTGCGAAGCCACCGGTGAGTCCATCCCCACCATGAGAAAATCGGGCAACGCGTCGTGATTGGCGTCCCAGACCACATGAGCCATTCCGAAGGCATGCCGCGTCAGGCCGAGTCCGGGCGTCAGATCGGTAAAATAACCCCGCCCGTCGTTGCGATAGAAATCCAGGCCCGCGAAGTCACTCACGTTGACGAGGTCCAAGTCGCCATCGCCATCGAAGTCGAGCCACGAGGCACTGTAGGTGCGCCGATGACGCTTTGGTGCCAAACCAGAGGCCTCGGTGATGTCCAACCATTGGGTTCCGTCATTGCGCAACAAGTAGGAAGGAAATCCATCGTTGGCATCGTAGTACGGTGTGGGGAACTGGCCGTTGACGAATGGCAACCGGTATTGGGTGACCCACAAATCGAGGTCTCCGTCGCCATCGACGTCACCAGCGGTGATGGACTGCGGATGCCTGAGCTTAGCTGGTGCCACCCAAGCCTGACGCCACCCATCACGGCCCCGAACCTGAATTCCGGAGGCATTGGCGACCACCACCTCATTGGTTCTGTCTCCGTCCAAATCGGCCAGAACGATGGCTTTAACTTGGGCGGGCGGCCCCATGTCCGCCGTCTCCCAGCGCCACCCTTCCCCAACCCGGACGGCCGTCACCCCCGCACCTGCCAAATGCAATTGAACTCCCCGCTCCGTGGTCTCCTTCAGCAGCGGGTCAGTGAAAAGCCCAACGCCATTGGTCGGAATCAAGAGGTCGGCCCAGGGCTCGAAAACCGGAACACCGCTCTGGACCGTCGGAGTCTGGCTAAGGCGGTAGTCGCGAAGTCGAGGCGTCTCACCGGCGGACCAATCCGACTCCGCCAGGAAGCGCGCGGTCCAGATCGCACGCAAAGAACTCCCGTCGGCGGGTGCTTCAAGGACAACCTCCAACTCCAGGTCGGCCAGAAATCCCGCCGTGAGTCCCTCGGTCTGCGGATTGGGGCGGACCCGCATCAATCGGACCTGCATCCAACGCAGAGAGTAACCCGCCGGTGCGGAAATCCGCTGAGCCAGATTGGGCAGCACGCCGGCGTCGAGACTGCGGGCTCCCATCGCTCGCTCCACCCCCAGGACCAATTCCTGCTCGAGGCGGACCGCCAACTGGGTCGGTGACCAAACCTCGCGATCTGCCAACTCTTCTGCCTCACGAAGGGCCATGAACTTGCGCGCTGCCGCCTCGGCCTGGGCGTCCTGCTGCCGAACCATAGCTGTGGACGCAGGGCCGCGTCGCCAAACAGCGAGCGCCCCCACCGACAGCAACACTGCCAACAAGATCACCGTCCTCCGGGTCATAGGGCTTACAAACAAAAAAGGGCGCCCGGGTTCTCCGGACGCCCGACTTCTAAGAAGACCAAAAACAAGACCTCAGCGACCGTTGATAATCCGCGATAAATTGGCCCAAGCTTCCCGGGCGGTCGGATCGGAATTCGAGGCCGCCATCAACTCATCCTGCAATTGCAGCATGCGGGTCCGCTTGTCGTCGGGTAATGGGCGCATGGCGCGGATACGGGCCACTTCAGCCACTACAGCATCCCAGTTGCGCTTGGCCTCGGGAGCCGGAGCCACCTCGGCGGGCGCTGAGGCAGCAGCCGGAGTGGTCTCGGTAGCTACCGGTGCCTCGGCAGCCGGTGCGGAAGCTGAGTCGTCCTTATCCTTCTTTGAGCAGGCGGTCACCAAGCCCAACGACAACAGCAATAGCAGGCAATATTCGCGTTTCATGGCGTTCGAATGGTAACGAAGGCTATTGGAGGATCAATTCTTGTAAGCCGGCCCGATCCAGACGTGATTGTTGTCGTCTTTCTGAGGCATAGCCCTCAGACCTGCAGGCATGCCTTGAGGGGTCCCGCCTCCCATGATGGTGAAGTCGTTGAACCGGATGAAGCTGGCGCTACCATCCATGCGGCCAATGGACGACTGACCACCCCAGTTCTGATTGAGGATGCCGCGTCTGTAGGCCGAAGCGCGGTGGCGCTGCGAGATGCCTTCGGTCGGTTGGTTGCCTGCGTCATTGAAGAGGAAGGGGTCCCCTTCGGCCGTTTCCCAGAACAAGATATCGAGGGCGCGAAACGCCGAGAGCTTTCGGGCCTTGCCCGATTCGTAACCTTGGAAAGCACCCAGGTCGATGATGCAGCCGTTGAAGGTGTAGCTGGTGATCTTAACGCTGCGGCCAGCCCATTCGTTCTTCTTAGAACCAGCGACTTCAGTGAGATCTTTGGGGCAGAAGAGCACCTTCGGGGTGGTGAGGAATCGTCCCAACTGCCCCATCATAAAAAAGGGCTGCTGCGCCAGGGACTTGGAACCAGCGCTCAGCGGCACCTTGCTGTCGCCTGCGCCATCGGGAATAGACGCCGGGACGGCCTGGCCCGGAGTCTGGGACGGCGCAGTGCCGTCGTTGACGGCCGAATAGGCCCAACCGGTCCTGCAACCGGTGAGACCCCAGGTCGGACCCGGAAGATCGTCTTGGTTGTCGGAGGCAAACATGTGCGAACTCAGCATGATCTGCTTGCAACCACTCAAGTCGATGGTCGACAAGGCCTTGTCTTTTGCCTTGGACAGGGCCGGCAGCAACATTCCGGCAAGAATGGCGATGATGGCGATGACCACCAACAATTCGATGAGGGTGAAACCGTCGCGCTGGTTGCGCTCACGGCGAGTCAGAGATGCAGGATAGGGGTTCATGCAAAAAGGTTTGTTGAACGACAGTATTTGGGGCTGCTGGGGATGAAGCAACCCGAGAGAAGAATCGTCAACGCTTGAGTTATGGATAGAGCACCCGTTGCCCGGGAAAGTGTCAAAACTTCAGATTCATACTGCAGCCTCCATCGGGGGGCGCCGACCATTCCCAGTTAGAATCCTTCATCACCGAGGCAAGACAGCGAGGCACCGATGACCGGACGGCACCGCAGAAGTCATCCAAGCACTCAAAGATTACCCTCCCCTGCCGACCACCACCAGTTGAGATCCGGCTCCGGAAAACCGTCCCCGGGCCGAGAAGTTTCCTGTCCCCCCAAAGGGGTCGTTCCCTCGACGCCAAGGACGGCCTTGGCCAGGTCCTCGAAGGCCTGCAGATGACCTTCGACTCGGCGACGCGCGTAGCCTTCGGCGGTACCCATGCGGATCAGGAAAGGCCAGTCACTGGCCTGGGCCAGCAGCAGTTCCCGGCCCGCTTGCCGCGCCCATTCCCCGAGGCGACTACCCGCAGGATCACCGGATTCAGCGGCGATAATGGCCGTGCGGGCCACCGAAACCATCTTTGCCCCGGCTGAGCGCAGTCGTGGCTGAAGGTCGGCGTTAGAAGGGTGAAGCCAAACCCCCAGGTGCCCACCAGCGCCCCAACTCGACTCGGCAGGCTGCGACACCCACGCCTCGGTACTATCGCCGGAAGCCCCCGACAAAGTCTGTGGCCCAATACCGAAGCGCGAAGCCTGACGCATCACGCCATCCAAAAACTCCGGTCCCTCAAACCACCAATGGCCAAAGAGTTCGGCATCGTAAGGGGACACGATAACCGGTGTTCGGGTTAGTCCAGCCCGGGCTTGTCGGAGTTGGTGCTGCCGCTGCGACAAGAAATGCGTCACATGTTCCTTAACGGCCTGCATCGCCTCGGAACGATCGTAAAACAACTTGTCGGCACCGCCGCCGGTGACTCGATGGTACTTGAGTCCGCTGGGGTAGCGGACCCCGGCTCCCGGGAGAAACCGCGATACGGATTCCCACTCCGCCTCATCGGACAAATCACGGTGAAATTCCCGGTATCGAGGGTCCCCAGGATATCCGCCCTGGCGACTCCAAACCTGTCGGGCACTCAGAGGATCGCGCCCGAAAACCGTGATTCCCCCCGGGCTACGAACTGGCAGAAAGATCGCAGAGGGCGCCGGAGGCGAACCCTTCAGGAGGCCATGGGTTTCCACGATGCTGTGGCGGACTCCCACCGCCAACAAGTGTGGCTCCAACGCGGGAGACCAGGCGCACTCCGGGAGCCAAAGCCCCTGTGGGCAATGGCCGAATCGGCGCTCGTGTTCCCTGAGTCCCAGACGCAATTGAGCCCGAAGACTCCCCGGTTCAATGGTCAGCAGGGGCAGGATGGGATGAGTGGCTGGGCCTGCGAGCAGTTCCAGCCTTCCCGTCTGCGCCCAGGTGGCAAAGGCTCCCACCAGGTCACCTCCGCAAGCTACCCACTCTTCCCAGACCTGATCGTAAAACGCGCGGTGAAACTGGGCCACCGCCTGCAGTTCAGGAATCAGGATCGTGCGCTCGCATTCCATCCGCGCCAGGTCACGACGCTCGGCCAGATACCGTTGGATCCGGAAACGCAGCAACGGGTCGGCCCACATAGCGGCCAGGGTCGGGGTGATCCCGAGGCTGAAACTCCAATTCACACCATCGCGGGCCCAATCCCGGATGAGTCTCAAGAGCGGCAGGTAGCACTCGGCCACCGCCTCAAACAGCCAGTATTCTTCGAGAAACCGGTCCTGATCGGGATGGCGCACCCACGGAAGGTGAGCGTGCAGCACGAGGGCGAGAGACCCGATCACCAGTGGTTCACTCACGGAATGGCATCCGGAAGTGGAAGTCCAAAGATCGGTGGATGTGAACCCACTCCGCCGCGGACCGCTGTCTGTCGGGCCAAAGTGAGAACAGCCTGTCGGACATCCATCCCCTGCGGACCCTCCACCTGCATCGGCACCTCGAATCGACCGTCCGGCAATGCACAACGAAAGGTGAAGGAGCCGTCCGGACGCAGCTCAACCGGGCGGCCAAAAATCGTCACACGAGACCCGGGTCGTGTACTACCAAAGAGAACCACCTCAGCATTGACGCGAAACCCGAAGTCCTCGGAAGGCGAACCGAAGTCGAGACTTGGCGCACCCAAGGCCGACGAGGACATTTCCGGGAAAGGGATCGCCCCATTCACATCCGAGGAGGAGGCGTGGTGAGAGACGCCCTCCGGTCCCGGTCGACCAGACACGGCGGGCAGTCCGAGTTCCGAACTGCCCGCGGGATTTAAGAACTGCTGCTGAGGATCCAGAATTTGCTGAAAATAGCTCGCGCTCACCCCTGACCGAACGCCGGTAATCAATTGGATTGGAACACTCGCCGGCGACGTATCGGCAGCCACCAAAGACGGCGGCAGCGAGACCGGTCCGGAAGATGCCAGGCATTCCCAGCGCCCTTGGGGGGAGCGCATCCCGATTTCAGCGATATGGCCCGTCGCCTGCGGTGGATCTTGAAGGAAGATGAACCGACGGTCCGTAGGCAGGGCTACTGCATCGAGTATGGAATCGGGTTCAGTGACCGAACGAATCCGCCATTCCGTTGGGGAGGCTGTCGACATCGAAGGCTGACTTGGTTCCTCCCAACCCAGGAGCAATGTCCGCGGATCGCATCCCGTTAGCCACACCGCCGATGCAGTCCCGGCAAATTCATGAGATTTCTGGCCCCAGTCTTGGATGGGTAAATCTAGAACCCCAGGATCCCCCTCCAGGAGGATTGCGGGTATCTCAGGCAGACCTTGTGGAATATTCGTCGGGTCCAAATGGGCTGCCATCAGATGTTGGACCCAGGGCAATCCCTGAATTGCCAACAACTCGGTCTTGGACTCAATCAACGGCGAAAGGTCTGTCGTGGCCCCCTTCATCAAAACCTCGCCCTTGCCCACCGATTTTTGAATTTGAATCGGCAGGGATACCTGAGCTGAGGATCGGCGAGAGGATCTTCTTCGGGTGGTTTTCGCACGACGGACAAAGACAAATCTCAGCGGGGCTGCAGCACCTTTTCCCACGCGTCGCTCCACCGGGTTCGATCTGTGGCGACGGATCAGCATTACCGAGACTCTAAGGCCGAAGCGCCCGAAAATGGGCTGCGGGATGGGATCAGGACCGAATCTCGGCTTGAAACGGCGGACGGGAGTTGGACTCGCTGGAGTCGGCCTTGGAGGACTCACAACACCACGACTCGGGGAAGAGCGGGACACCTTCTTCATAGGGGAATCCGGAGCAGCAGGACTTGGGTTTAATCCGATCGCCAAACCGGAGATTGGAATTCAGGCCGGTGAGAAGCAACCGGTTTCCCTGTCGAGGTACAGAATGCTGAGCAAGCGACAGGGACTTGAGGTCGATCGGTGGACTGACTTTCCTTGCCGAACATTCCTTGCCCGCAAACAGGTGCGCCTGACCGGGCACACACAAAGCAAAACAGGGCACCTGTTTCCAGGTGCCCTGTCAGATCTTAATCCAAAACGATCAGGCGACCGAAGGCGACTGGTCGGCGGTGATGTCCATCACAGTCGGTTCATCTTCCGGAACTTCGACGAGCATCTTCACCTTGATGTTGCGATGCAGGTCGTAGCCGGTTCCGGCCGGGATGATGTGGCCCATGATGACGTTCTCCTTGAAGCCGCGGAGATAGTCGAACTTGCCCATGGTCGCCGCCTCGGTGAGGACGCGGGTAGTGTCTTGGAACGACGCGGCGCTCAAGAACGACTCGGTCTCCAACGACGCCTTGGTGATGCCTAGAAGAACCGGTGCTGCCTCTGCAGGTTTGCCACCCATCTTCTCGACGCGGTTGTTCTCTTCTTCGAAGACAAGCTTGTCGATCTGCTCACTCCACAGGAAGAGCGTGTCGCCCGGTTCGGTGATGCGAACCTTGCGGAGCATCTGACGGATGATGATCTCGATG
>SYMJ01000232.1 GCA_005805505.1 Verrucomicrobiales bacterium
ACGATCGAGTGGGAGTGATCGATAGCCCGTGGAGTCGGCAACCGCAGCCGATGCACTGTGCTTAGAATTTTTGACAATCCAGGGTCCTACCCTGGGTGGGGCCGAAGTGCGCCCGCTGATAGGCTAAACGGTGCGATGACTCTCCCAGCAGGGGCCCATCACTCACCGGCCGCGGTGTAGCCGCATTCGAGAGTAATAATTTCACCGCACCCACATTGAACCTCAATGTGAGTAATCCGATCACCGTCCCGGATCAACCGCATGATGGCAGTAGAGATCCTCGGGGCGGGCTCCATCGCCACCGCGTGGGTCGAACCGCCCGCGGGCCCATGGGTTAGGTGGGAGGCATGGGCCCCAACGTTCGTCGTCGGCCGGAGGCTGTCGCCAGACACACCGACCGGATGAAACTGGCCCTTGATGTCCCGTTGGCCCGTCGCTCTCCCCGATGAGTTGGTTGCCGAAGCGTTGGCTCCAGTAGTCAGTGGTTTGAAATTGGAAGGCATGGAAGGCGGAGAGAAAACCTCAGAACTTATACACAGTATCGTTAGCCCGGAGAATTAGCGTCACACGACGATTGCGTTCATCGGTGGCAGCAATCCCTTCGATCGGTGCGGTGTCGGCGTAACCAGAGACCCTCCGGAACTGAGAGGAACGCACAGAGTGTTCCATCAGGAGTTTGCGGGTGGTATGAGCACGTTCCGTGGACAGGTCCCAGGCGTCTGGCTCTCCGGCCTTGGGTTGATAGTCGACCTCGGTGTGGCCTTCAATTTCTAGGGTGAAATGATTGGTAAATCGGGTGATCTGCCAAGCCATCGTGGTGAAAATCCATCGGCCATATTCCGAAAGCTCGGGAGAACCCGGGTCGAACAGGGGCCTTTGGTGCCGGTCGAACATCGTCAGGCGGATGCCGTCGGAAAGCAGTTCCATGCGCAGCGGCTGATCCTCTGTAATTTCGGGGTTGGTCGCCAAGGTCTTGAGCATGTCTTGACTGATACGACGGAGAATACCTAGCTCGATCGGCGCATTGGCTTCGAAGTTTCCCTTGGAATAGCTTTTGTCGTTTTCTTTGTTCGAATTCAAAACACCCGTCGACCGTTTTTCTGTGGCTGAAAAGGGGTTTCGGAAGGTCCGGGCCACGGCGTCTTTGACCTTCGAATCTTGGGACACCAACCACAGCACCAAAAACAGTGCCATCATTGCCGTGACGAAGTCCGCGTAGGCGACCTTCCATGCTCCTCCTCCTCCTCCAGCCATGATTTGTGTGGGTTTGGGTTGAGTGTTTGGGTTATTTGCTGGCGGCCTTGAGCATCGCTTCCAACTCGTCGGCGGTAGGCTTCACATCCCCCGGCAGGCCGCGTCGCGCGATCTCCAGAGCCATCATGGGGGCAGAGCCAGTAGCGAAGCTCGAAACGGCCTTTGTCAAAGTCCGGTAATAACCGATCTCGGCGTTGCCATTGAAGATCATGGCAGCAACCAACGGCCCAAGAAAACCATAGGAAACCAGAATCCCCAAAAAGGTTCCGACCAATGCTGCAGCCACATGGTGACCAATTTCCGCAACCGGTCCACCGATCGATCCCATAGTGATGACGATTCCGAGCACAGCAGCCACGATCCCGAATCCCGGCATGGCGTCTGAGGTCTTGGAGAGCACATCGATGGGTTTATGATGCTCCTGCTCCATGGCATTGATCTCCGTCTCCATCAGCATGCCGATCTGGTCCGGCTTCACCTTACCGTCGATGAGAGGTCGCAAAGCCCCGGTCAGTAGAGCGATCGCATGGTGGTCTTTCGAAAATGCGACATACTTGGTGAAGATGCTGCTGGTCGCAGGTTCTCCGAGGTGGGGTTCTAAGGCCACCATGCCGTTGCGGCGACCCAGCATGAACATCTCGTAGAGCGCCTTGAACATGTCTTCGTAGGCCGCCTTGTTATACGGGGAACCTTTGAGGCAACCGATGATCTGGGCGATCATGTCCTTGTGAACCTTCATCGGCGCCATGGTGACCATTGATCCAAAGGCTGAACCCAGGATGACGATGAACTCAGACCACTGGAGGAGGACCGCCGGATGGCCACCCGCTATCATGAAGCCTCCCAAGACGGAAACCAAGACAATGACCGAGCCGATGATGACTAGCATACGTGAAAGGAGTGAGTCCGAGGTGAGAGGGCTATAATGAAAAGGGGTTGGTTAGCGATCATCGGCAACCATCCGTTGCAGATAACCCCGGAGCGCAAGAATGGCCTGGGAGTGGATCTGGCAAATCCGGGACTCGGTGAGCCCAAAGACCTCGGCAATCTCGCGCAAGCGAAGGTCTTCAAAGTAGTAGAGCGCCAGCACCTTCCGCTGCATCTCCGGCAGAGTGGAAAGCCGATTCTCGATCAGACGGGCCATTTCATTGCGGACCGTCGAATCCACCGGATCGAGCATCGTCTCGTCGGAGATAATCTCATGTTGAGCGGTTTCGCCGCCGTCTTCATTGCCGCTGACGGCATCCAGACACACAAAGGTGGCCGGCCGGATCTGATTCATCAGATCGTCGTAATCGTTCATGGACAGGCCCAAGGCTGCCGCGATTTCTACATCGGTCGGAGGCTGCCCCTTGGACTGCTCGATTTGTTGGATGACGGCCTGAACCTTCCGCGCCTTGTCATGAACGGATCTCGGCACCCAATCGAGGCGGCGCAATTCGTCAAAGATGGATCCACGAATGCGGACTCGTGCGTAGGACTCGAAGCTGGATCCGGCCAAGGGATCGTAGTTGCGGACCGCATTCAGAAGACCCACCAATCCGGCGCTGTAAAGGTCGTCCAGATCGACATGGGATGGCAGACTCAACGCCAATCGACCCACGACATTCTTCACGAATGGAAGGTATTGTTCGATGAGCTCCGCTTCCTTGGGTGTCCCCGGCCGGATCTTCTTGTACTGGGAGAACTGAGACGGGGTCTTGCGCAAGGGCAAGGCGTCTTTTGTGGTGGGAGAGGATGCAGGCATAGGATTCGGCTAGTTCTTAATTGGATACTCGATCGACTTCCCCCGGGAGCTTGCTCATGGCTTCTGCGACCTTGTTGATTTGTGCCATCTGGGCTTCATGAAGAGATTTCCTCCAGACGCCCCACCACCAACGCATCAACATGCCAAGGACGCCGGCCGAAACCGCCGCACGCCAAAAAACCTCAGATCCTCCAGCGCCCTGGGCCAGACCTGAAAACCCGCCAATGACAAACCCAATCAAGGCACCTGTGATCATGAACTTTCGCATAAAGCAACGCAGCTGCACCCCTTCAAGCAAACCGAGTGCCATAAGCATCCGGGTACTTGTTTTGTTTTTTAACCCGCGGATTACCGTTTGAATTGACGATCAAAAATTCGTGCTGGATCGGCTTTTTGAAACAGGCCGGGAATATTCTGCCCAATCCCCATCCAACTCAGGGGGCAATTTGTGCCCATGATCCCATTCCAGAGTTTGCCCCAGCGAGGTTCCTCGTCGAGGTGTGTGGCCATCCAGTCGTTCGGTTGGAGCGGTGCAAAGCCTCGGATCTGAGCCATGAGCAAAGGAGATTCGTAGGCCGCATTGAGCACTAGGTGAACCTGGGCGGGACGCACTCCCTTCAACTGGTCTCGAAGCTTATTCATCGAGGAGCCATCGGTGTGGGAAATGCCTGGAAGATCGATGAAGACAATCTCAGCGGCGGACCGCCAATCCGGGGTCAGGCATCGCTGGACCGGCACTCCCAACACCTCCGCATGCACACTGAGGAATTCGCCGGTGTTGGCCGTCTCGCCATCGAGCCGGAAAACCGCCACGGAACGCCCTTCCACCAAAACCAACTGAGCCAACCACTTGCACAGGGCCGTTGTCTTTCCGGAACCTGCCGGACCGATGAGGACATGGGTTTCAGGGGTGCCGCTGGGTGACAGGGAGGGCGCAACCAACCACTCCCCTTTGAGCACCTTCGAGGCGAGGGCCAACTCTTCGCCCAGGGCCTCTGGAGCGGCCTCGCCGTAGTCTTGGCACAACCGCTCCACCACTCGGAGGACATGGCGTGGCTGAAGTCCGGTGGCCTCCAGAATGGGGCCGATCTGCCAGTCGCCGGGATAGGAAACAGCCTTGGTGGCAAACGGTTCGATGAGAACGGATTCTGCCGCCAGTTCTGTGAAACCAACCAGATCGGCCACCGCCGGTTCACGGCCCTGGCCCGATTCGCGGTGTCTGAGCACTTCGGCCCGTATCTCGGACATTTCCCGGCGCAAATCCGCCAACGGATCCACGGCGGCTGGCGGCGGGGCGATCTTCTCGACCGGAACCGCAATGTCGGCAAAATTTAAAGCCGACTCGATGGTCTCCTGCCCCGGCTTGGGCATCACCGCAGCCAAGACCTCCAGCTTGGGTTTCTTCCACAACTTCGACACCCCTTCGGCGGGAAGTTTCCGAACATTGAGCACGACCGCGTCGGGGCCCAATTTGTTCCGGATGAGGCCAACTGCCTCGGTCGCTGATTCGACAATGAAGGTATGAACCAACATGAATGGAACGTCGGGTAAACACGTTCCGTGCCGAACCGCTGCAAATTGAACTAATGAATTTCCTCAATTTTTTCGCGACGGATCCCCACTTGGCAGGCCGCCAGTGCCGGACCAAGGTGGGTCATGCAGGAAAGTGAAGAAGTCCAGTGCCCGTACTGCGGTCAGGGCATGGAATTGGTGATAGACACCAGCATCCCTCAGCAGCGGTTCACCACCGATTGCGAGGTTTGCTGTCGTCCGTTCGAGGTCTTCGCAGAGTCTGAGCCCGGCGAGATCCTCAGCCTTGAGGTGCAGGCATAAGGGCCGAAAGAGTTTTGCGGGACCGAAGCCCGAATCGGATTTGAAGTCTCGCTCCCAAGCAGTTTTACAGCTGTCGCAGCATTCCGGCCTACCAGAGCCAATGAGGCGGGTCGGGGAGGTCGAAAAAAACATCCCCGAACCCAAAGGCAATCAGGCTATTTTGGCCTGTGCGCCCCATGGATCAGCCTGTGAATCCGACCCATTACGACTGGGTTCAACCCTCGCCCTGAACCGACATCTCCACCTCGTGCTTCCGACGGGCAGCCTCGATATCGTAGGTATCGTTGTCCGGATGCTCCGGACTCAGCGGAGAAATCTCGCGCAGGCGATGGACGATGGGTGTCAGCTTCTCAATGAGGTGATCCACGTCTTCCTCGGTGTTGTAGATACCGAAACTGAAGCGCACCGATCCGCGGGCCCGCATCGGCGGGAGCCCCATGGCCATGAGCACGTGGGAAGGATCGAGCGAACCAGTCGTGCAGGCCGATCCAGAACTCGCGCAAATACCGGCCTGATCGAGCAGCAGCAACACCGCTTCAGCCTCGATAAAATCAAAGGCGATATTGGACGTATTGGGCAGGCGAAGGTTGCGATTACCATTGCGGACCGTGTTCGGGATCCGTGTTAGAACGTGGTTCTCGAAGCGGTCACGCAGGCCCCGAATACGGGTGTTCTCGTCGTCGATGCTGGCCATCGCCAATTCGGCTGCCCGGCCAAAGGCCACAATATTGGCCACGCTCTCGGTGCCGCCACGGCGACCGCGCTCTTGGTGGCCGCCGATAACATAGGGCTGAAACTTGGTCCGGCGCTTGACATACAGCATTCCGATGCCTTTGGGGGCATGGAGCTTGTGGGCGCTGAGCGACAAGAAATCCACCCCCAATTGGCGAACATCCATCTTGAGTTTGCCGGGCACCTGAACGGCGTCGGTGTGGCAGAGTACTCCCTTGCTGCGGCACAAGGCGGCGATTTCCTCGATGGGGAAGAGCACGCCGGTCTCGTTGTTGGCCATCATGACCGAAACGACGGCTGTATCGGGCCGGATCGAGCGCTCCAAGAGATGCAAGTCGAGCGAACCATCGCTTTCCACCGGCAGATAGGTCACCTCGAAGCCCCGTTTCTCGAGATAAGCACCAAAATTCATATTGGCGCTGTGCTCGACGGCGGTGGTCACCACGTGCCGTTTACCGCTCGTCACCAGTGCGCTATGGATGGCCGAATTGTTCGACTCGGTTCCGCAGCTCGTGAAGGTCACTTCCTTCGGATCGGCGTTGATCAAGGCTGCCACGGTTTCCCGGGCCTTCTCCACATGACCATGGACTTGCGCACCAAAGGAATAGGCGCTGGAAGGATTGGCCCACAGCTCGCTTAGGAACGGCATCATGGCCGTCACCACCTCAGGGGCGACGCGAGTCGTGGCGTTGTTGTCGAAATAAAAGACCTTCTTGGGTGACATCATGCTGAGGTCCGAGGCTGAACCGCCCTGGACGAACACGAAACTAAATCGGACAGCCTCGCGTGCAAGGTGGTATTTCAGACAAAAATCGTCGGATTCCATTCACCCTACTCAGGCTTCTCGATAAAGCCGTGGTAGAGGCCGAGATAATAGGGCAAGAGAAACACCGTGCCGCTGCCCAAAACATTACCGCTCCCACCGTAGTCCAAGGTCCACGGGTCGGTGTTCCAGTGCTCGAAATGGCGGTTCTCCACGGGCAATACCTGGCCGTTCACCCGGCGGCCACGGCCTTCGTCCCGAGGGTCATACAAATCCCGCGCCTGCTGCCGGGAAAGACGGACGATGTCCAACCGATGGGAGTTCTGATGCGGCCAATTCAAACGATCCCAGGGAAAACCTCGCAGCGTCGCTAGGGCGTCTTCATGCCACCCCTCCCAGGGATGCACGGAAAATTCCCCCCAGACCTTGCGGATGGTTTTGCCCAGTGCCTCGGCGGCAAAGGCGAAATTAAAGAAGGGGTTTTGTTCCGGAGCCTCCATTGCCCAGTAGGCATAAGACGCGTAGCGCACCCGATCCTGAATCGCAGGATCCTTGCCGTAGCGCAGCAAGTTGTAGAAACACATCACGGCCATTTCGTCGTCAGAGTGGTTCCCGGACCCGGGCCCGAACTGCACTTTGGGAAACATCAAGTTCTGCGCATAGCCATGTCGGTTCACCAACTCACGGGAAGCCTCCGTGTACTTCGGGTCCCCCGTGACATAACCGGCGACAGCGAGATAACTGAGGATGCTCAGTGAATTGAGCCCGCGCTCGGCCACCCAGCGTTCGTCGCGATTCACCGATTCCGGTCCAAACTGTCCCCACCGGGTGGGCTTGCCGTCGATGTCCACCAAGTTGAACCCGTGGCTCACCAAATGGTCGGCCAGATCCCGAACTACCTCGCGGCATCGGTCTTTCTCTTCGGGTGTTTGCGCCACATGCTCGAAGTAGGCGGCATGGAAGAAGAAATGCCCGTCCAACTCATCGCTGCTGGTGTCGCTCTTCCAATACCAGCGACCATCGGCGCTCTTGGGCCAGCGGGGTTCGTAAACCTTCCAAAGTCCGTCGCGCTTGGCTTCTTCGCGATCGCCATTGATCCGACCCGCATTCGGATCAGGCAACTCCACAGGTCGGACGGTTCGGGCCACATAGCCTTTGGGCGGCGCAGGGGTTCCACCTTGAGTCACCTTCTGGAGAAACCGCAGGGCCTCAAAAGCCCGCGTGGCCCGGGCCTTGGCCTTCGGGTCACGGGTCGCCGCATAGGCAAAGCACTCGCCGGCCCCGTACATCGCGGTCCACAGGCCGTCATTGTCAGAGTCATCGGGAGCGGCTGTCGACCGATCGGCTGGAGTCTTCAATGGGGCTTCGGCCGTGAATCCATACGGGGTGCGGCGGATGTACTGATCGATCTCGCGCTCATAGTGTTCAGCCTTCTGGGCGAGGGTCATGGGCTGCTGGTCGATGAAGCCCACGCCGTTGGACGTGGCGAACCAGGCGCGGCCATCGGCTTGCACTAAGGCCTGGGACACCGCATCGGAAGGCAACCAACGCGGTCCCTGACGGTATTGAAACTCGGTGCCGTTCCAGCGAATCACTCCGCGGGACGTGGTGAACCAGACCTCACCCGCAGGACTTGCGGCGATCCCGGTGAACTCGTTCCACGGCAGTCCGTCTTTGCCCTCAAAAAAACGCCACCCCTTCGACGTCCGGCAACCCACTCCGGCCTTGCTGGCAAACCAGAGTTGCCCTGATGCATCGACGGCGACACCCAGAACCGAGCGCACCGCCCAGGCCCGGTCCCCCGCATCGATAATGGCTTCAGGCTCCCAGCCAGAGGCCGTCCGACGAACCAATCCATGGCTGGAGGCGGCCCACCAGGTTCCGTCGCGCGTCACCGCCAACTGGGAAATGGCCCACGATTCCGGCCAGGGTTCCTGAGTCCACTTCCCGGATTCCCATCGATGCAATTGGTTGGTGGAGACCACCAGAAACCCCTGCCCGATCGGCAGCAGTTGGACCACCGAGGATCGTACGACATCGGCGGTGATCCACTTTCCCTCGGCATCCGGAAACCCAAAGAGATTTGTCGGCACCTGCGACCCCACAGCCAAGGTGTGCCAGCGCCCCTGCTGATACTCGGACCAAATGCCCTGACCAGAGGCTCGAACCGAACCGTCGGGGCCGGCGACGAGCAGCGACACCGGACCTTGGGGCGCCTCCCGATGGGAGGTGAAACGCTCTGCCACCTCTTGGCGAAACGCCTGCGGAGCCGGTGGCGGAACCTCCTTCACCGCGGCACCCATCGCCGATGCACAACAAATCCAACCCAAGGCCAACGCTAGGAACTTCATGAGGTTTTCAGTACGACGCGCCGGAGGACTGAGCGATTCGATTCTCAACGAACCGAATGCACCGCTTCCGCCAACTCCCGGACAAATCCGCTCACCCGCTCCACCAGGTCCGCCGATTTTCCGTGCTCGGCGATCCGGTTGACGATGGCGCTGCCGACAACAATGGCCTCGGCATGCTGAGCCACCTGGCGGGCCTGCTCTACATTCGATATGCCGAAGCCGACCGCGATGGGCAATGGGGAGTGGGCCCGAATCTTGTCGGTCATCATGGCGATGGTATCGCTGACCTGACTTTGCATGCCGGTCACGCCTTCGCGGCTGACATAATAAATAAACCCACGCGCCCGGGGTGCGATCAATGCGATGCGGGCATCCGGGGTGGTCGGAGCGATGAGGTAAACCGGGCTCAGGCCCGCCGAGGCCATGAGTGACTCGTAGGTCTCGGACTCCTCAGGCGGCAGATCCAGCACCAGCAGCCCATCCACACCAGCGGCGGCCGCATCCCGAATGAACCGCTCGACCCCGACGCGGTGCAGCAAGTTGAAATAAATGTAGAGGACGATGGGGATTTGCGACTCCGTGCGAATCTCGACGATGGTCGCTAGGACCTTAGGAGGAGTAGTGCCGCTCTCCAATCCGCGCTGTGCGGCCAATTGGTTGACGATGCCGTCGGCCAGCGGATCGCTGAAAGGGACCCCCAGTTCCAAAACGTCGACCCCGGCCGCATCGAAGCCCAAAGCCAGACGACGAGTGGCCTCCAAATTCGGATCACCGGCTCCGATGTAGACCACCAACCCCCGTTGACCGGCCGCCTTGAGGGCAGCGAAGCGTTGCTCGATGCGGTTCATGGCCCAGACGTTGGGACGGTCCCGGGAGGCGAGGCAAGGTGAACTTGCCCGACTCTCCCAGGACAGCCATCGA
>SYMJ01000233.1 GCA_005805505.1 Verrucomicrobiales bacterium
CAGACCCGTCGTTGGAACCCCAAGATGAAGCGATTCATCTTCGAGGCCCGCAACGGCATCCACGTCATCGACCTATCCAAGACGGTCGTGCAACTGGAAGAAGCCTGCAAATTCCTCGCCGGCACCGCGGCCAAGGGCGGCAACATCCTCTTCGTCGGCACCAAGAAGCAGGCTCAAGAAGCCGTCAAAGAATCAGCCAAGGCCTGCGGCCAGCCCTTCGTCACTGAGCGCTGGCTCGGTGGCACCCTGACCAACCTCAAGACCGTCAAGCGCTCCATGAAGCGCATGAAGGAAATTGAGCGCATGGAGACGGACGGCTCCATCAACCAATACGTCAAGCAAGAGCAGTCCATGATCCGCCGCGAACATCAGCGGCTCTTCAAGAACCTCGACGGTCTCCGCACCATCGACGCCGCCCCCGACGTCATGTTCGTGATCGACCTCAAGCGCGAGCACAACGCCGTCGCCGAGGCCCGTCGCCTGCGCATCCCGCTGGTGGCCATTGTCGATACCAACGCCGACCCCGACGTGGTGGACTATCCGATTCCCGGCAACGACGACGCCATCCGCTCCATCAAGATTCTCCTCCAGACCGTGACCACGGCCATTGCCCAGGGCAAGGCTGAGGCCGACGCCAAGAAGAGCCGCCGCATCAACCGCGACGAGCCGACGACCGTTCCCGCCCCCGCCCCGGCTGCCCCCACGGCTCCCGCCGAGGTCGCCCCGACGGCAGCTCCGACGGTCGCTTGAAATAATTTAACACTCTAAGACGCGCCGGAGCGGATAACGCTCCGGCGCTTTTTCTCAGAACACATCACCCACAATCGATATTCTTCATGCCTGAAATCACCCCAGCCCTCGTCGGGCAACTCCGCGCCATGACCGGTGCCGGACTGATGAACTGCAAGAAGGCCCTGGACGAGACCCAGGGCGATCTGAACGCCGCCGTCGATCTTCTGCGCAAGCAGGGAACCGCCGCCGCAGTGAAAAAGGCCGACCGCGTCGCCAATGAAGGCCTCATCGGACAAACCGTCCTGAGCGGCGGCCAAGTTGGTGCCCTCATCGAGGTCAATTGCGAAACCGATTTCGTCGCCCGCAACGACTCCTTCAAATCCTTCGTCAACGAACTCGTTTCTAAGGCTGCTACCCAGCCGGGCGTCGATCTCGATCCCGACCGCGTCGCTGCTGTGGCCAAGATCGGCGAAAACATCCAGATCCGACGCGTCACCCGCCTGGAAGTCCAAGGCATCGGTGCTCTGGCCGCCTACATCCATACCGGCGGTAAGGTCGGTGTGATGGTGGAAGTCGGTGCTACTCAGGCCGCGTCGGTCAACACCGAGGAATTCAAGCAACTCCTGCGCGACGTCACACTGCAAATTGCAGCCGCCAGCCCGGTGGCGGTCAGCCGCAACGATGTACCCCAGGAGCTCGCGGACAAGGAACGCGAAATCGCCGCTCAGTCAGACGCCCTCAAGGGCAAGCCGGCTGCCGCGATGGAAAGCATCCTCAAAGGCAAAATGAACAAGTACTTTGAGACCAACTGCCTCCTCGAGCAGGGCTTCGTGAAGAACCCAGAGTTGAAGATGGAAGCCCATCTGGGCGCCGTGAGCAAGCAACTGGGTGACACCCTGAGCATCCGCCGTTTCCTGCGCTTCCAGATCGGCGAGTAATTCGGAAATCTTCAAATTACCGTCCGGGTCTCGCACCCGACAACAACAAGGCACCCCAATTGGGGTGCCTTTTTATTTCCCCTCAGTTCCTCAGTTCCGGACGGAGGTCCGCTCCGCCAGCCAGATCACGTCCACATTGTTCGGCGAGGCCACATTCAGAGACATATCGTAGAACTTCACCGGCTGAACCGTGCGCGGATCCAGCCACTTTTTGATTTCCGTGTGCCCGTCGGCAAAACTAATGCCCGCCGCCCGATTGTGATAGCTGGCCGGGTAGTCGATGATGCGGGCCGCGCCCGGGCTTTCTACCATCTGGTTGGCGTAGCCACCGGCATTAATGCTGTCGGGATGCTCATCGAGCAGCACATACATCTGCGAAGCCCCCACCGTGGCGATGTCGGAGGATTTCTTGAAGATCTTGTAGCGCTGCTGGTTATCCTGGTAGCCGGAGCCCGGCGGCAACCACCCTCCGGGGCCACCCATCGCCTGACTCATGCCCATGCTGCGCACCCGTGCGTATTTCTTGCCCGACAAAGTCACCCTGCTCAAGTCGGCCGGGCACTTGTAAATCGCCGCAGACTGAAGAAAGGGAGACAACCACGAGTTGGAGGGATTGAGCAGCATTTGCTGGTTGGTGTTATCCCCAGGGAACGGCCCGGGCCAGCCCATCCATCCCCCGACCCATTGGTATTTCTCGTCGCGTGAATTCCCCGGCTGGGTGAGACGATCCTCATTGTCCATGGGATACATCAGGTGAGCCAACTGGATCTGCTTGAGGTTGTTCATGCAGCCCGTCCCCATCGCCTTGGCCTTGGCTTTGCCCAATGCCGGCAGGAGCATGCCCGCCAAGATCGCGATGATCGCAATCACCACCAGCAACTCGATGAGGGTGAACGCTGCGGAGCGAACACGAAGAGACGATGACATTCCCTTTCGGTACGCAGTCAACCGCTCGGCGGCAAGCGAGGAATTCCGCCCAGAAAATTCCATCAAAGACCTACCCTGACCACCGGGGCCGACCGACCTACTCGAGGAAGGCCTTGTGCAGGGCGCGCATAGCCTTCTCGCCACTGGCCAAGTCGATCACGACGCTGATCTTGATCTCGCTCGTAGAAATGAGACCTATGTTGACGTTTTCAGCCGCCAACACCGTGAACATCCGCGCCGCCACACCGCTGTGGCTGCGCATGCCCACACCCACGATAGACACCTTGCCGATGGACTCATCGGTGGATACCTCCCGGAAGCCCAACTCCGTCCGGAGACTCTCCAGAACCTTGCTCGCCTTGTTGAGGTCGGGCTTGTCCACAGTAAAGGTTAGGTCGGTGGCCGGATTACCCCCCGCATGACTCGCATTCTGGACGATCATGTCCACGTTAATGGTGGCCTCGGACAAGGCATTAAAAATGCGGGCGGCTCGACCGGGCTGGTCGGGCAAGCTCCACACGGTGACCTTGGCCTGGTTCTTGTCGAGCGAGACGCCGCGGACGACGACGTCCTCCATGCTGGAGGTTTCTTCTTTCACGATGGTACCGGGATTGTCGTTGAGACTGGAACGGACTTCGAAGACGACGTTGAACTTCTTGGCGAACTCGACCGAGCGCAGTTGCATCACTTTGGATCCAGCGCCAGCCATCTCAAGCATCTCGTCGTAGGAGATCTCGGAAATCTTGCGGGCCGCAGGGACCAGACGCGGATCGGCCGTGTAGACGCCATCGACATCTGTGTAAATCTGGCAGAGGTCGGCCTTCAGCGCAGCGGCCAAGGCGATGGCCGACAAATCAGAACCACCACGACCCAAAGTGGTGATGTCACCGTCGCGGGTGCGACCCTGGAAACCGGCCACGATCACCACATTGCCTTCGTCGAGAGCCTTGTGCACCTCGTCGGGCGTGATGTTCTGGATGCGGGCTTTGGTATGGGTGCCGTCGGTCACGATGCCCGCCTGAGCTCCAGTGAATGAAACAGCCTTCTGTCCCTGGGCTTGGAGGGCGATGGCCACCAACGCGATGGTCTGCTGCTCGCCCGTGGCCAGTAGCATGTCCATCTCACGCTCGTCGGGCAGCGGTGTGATCTCCCTAGCCAAACCGATGAGCTTGTCAGTGACCCCGCTCATGGCGGAAACCACGACAACCACTTGGTCGCCCTTCACCCGAGATTGGGCGACGCGTCGAGCGACATTCTGGATACGCTCCGTATTGCCGACGGAAGTTCCGCCGAATTTTTGCACAATCAGGGCCATGGCCGGATCAAAGACCGTTGTTTCTGGCGAAAACCAAGCACACACACAAAGAAAAAAACCAACCGAATGCGCAAACACGGTAACGAGGCCGTCCTCGGGGCCTGTCCTCAGGCATGGGGGAGTCGCGCAGCGGAATGACCCCGGGGTCTCGTCAAAGCGGACGGGAGTGATTCGGGGATTCTCCTTCGCGAAGCTCCAGTTCCGGACAAGGCCATCGCTGCATGAAGGCCAACTGAGCGTCACGGTCGGGGATTCCCTCGCGCCAAGACTCCAGGAGAAACCGAACAGGGAACGAGGGCTTCAAGGCTTGGATTTCTATCTGGAAATCCTGCACCTGAAACTCCGCCCGCCAAGTACCACAACCAATCACAAAGTCGCCTCCCGGGAGGCGCCGGATGCGTCGGGTGCGATGCGGCCGGGGATCTCGCCCCAAGATCTCCACCAAGCGCCGCTGAAAGTCCACGGACCACGCCGCCTTGAGCCACTCCGCCTGCTCGCGTGCCTGTAGACTCCAAGACACCGCATAGGCCGGAGGCTCGGCGTGCAACGTCTCCACGGTATCAATCCATCCGGCGGCCGACTCAGGAAACGCATCGTAGGCCGGAACGTAGGGCTTGATGTCCAAAATCGGGGTCCCCTCCAGCAAATCGCAGGGGCCCAGCAACAACCGCAGGCCTTCGACGCCCAAAAGGCGGGCCGGGGTCATTCCGATGGGATTGGGTCGATGCGGCGAACGGGTGGAAAACACACCGCGCCGCTGCGACGGCCCCCGGGGCGGCAACACCAACGGTCGCCAGGATTCCGCTCGGTGAAACCACCAGAGAAGCCAAACCCGCTCCATGCCCTCCAAGTCCCGAAGCGCCTCGCGGATGCCTGGAGCCGGGGTTAATTCCAGTACGTTCGTCTCTGCTGCGGCTTCATCTGGCTGGTGCAGCGTCTTAAAGCGCACCCCCTTTCCGGATCGCAGGAAACCGATGGGGTGGATGGTCAAGGACGAGTCCAATGCGCCACAGCCTGAACACGAACAGCAATTCAAGGCAACGGCTGCGATCCGCGCGCGGAGAGGTCCATCGTCACCAAACCCTCATCGAAAGACGACGCAGCCAGCCGGACTAATCCAGCAGAACTCCTCTTGGCTGAGTATTCCCCGGGGCAGCTTTCTAGATGGGGCGATGTCTCTGAAAGGACCAACGTAACGGGACATGGAACGCCTGCGGACATCGTACGCCGCAGAGCCGGACCGCTCGGAGATCGGTCCCTACCTCGGAGGTCTTCGGGCGACACTCTGGGTTCCTACTTAGTAAACTCATCGGGCTACATCCCGGGTTCCTGCTGCAAACTCTGCCTTACCTGAGCACCTCCGAGGTGGGGCGATTTCTCCGAAAGCGCCAACGTAAGGGGACATGGAACGTCTGCGGACACGCAACACCTGCGGACACGCAACACCTGCAGACATGGAACGTCTGCAGACACGGTACGCCGCAGACATGGACCGCTCGGAGATCGGTCCCTACCTCGGAGGTCATCGGACTAGGTGCCTCATCGGACTACATCCCGGGTTCCTGCTGCAAACTCTGCCTTACCTGAGCACCTCCGAGGTGGGGCGATTTCTCCGAAAGCGCCAACGTAAGGGG
>SYMJ01000234.1 GCA_005805505.1 Verrucomicrobiales bacterium
ATCGGCTACAGCGAGATGCTTCAGGAAGAGGCGGAAATCTTGGGCACACCGGAGATCAAACCGGACCTTCAAAAAATCACCGGCGCGGGCAAGCACTTGCTGGGGTTGATCAATGACATTTTAGACCTCTCCAAAATCGAAGCCGGGAAGATGACCCTGTATCTGGAGACCTTTGAAGTTCGACCGGTGTTGGCTGAGGTTGCAGCGATGGTGCAACCGTTGGTCGCCAAGAATGGGAATCAACTCACCTTGGAGGTCGCCCTAGAGATCGGCCTCATGCGGGCTGATGTCACTAAGGTGCGGCAAACGCTCTTCAACTTGCTGAGCAATGCGAGCAAGTTCACCGACAAGGGAACCATCCTTCTTCGAGGGCGTCGTGACGCTAGCAATATCGTGTTCGATGTCATCGATAGCGGTATTGGCATGACTCCTGAACAATTGGGCCGCCTCTTTCAGGCCTTTTCTCAAGCCGATGTTTCGACCTCCAAGAAATATGGCGGAACCGGTCTGGGATTGGCCTTGAGTCGGAAGTTCTGCCAACTCATGGGCGGAGATATGACCGTGGCCAGCGAGTACGGCAAAGGATCCACCTTCACGGCGACGATTCCAGCAGAGGTGCAAGAGGCCGACGTGTAACACGCCTCTCGAAGCTCAGGCTTGTAATGGGTGCTCACAGACCCCGTTGCGCGGGACGCCAGCAGGGGATTCCAGTGGCGGCCACGGTGGCGGCCAGACGGAGGGCCGATTCCATACTGGCCGGGTCGGCCAGTCCCTGTCCGGCGATGTCATAGGCCGTGCCGTGGTCGGGAGACATTCGGACGAAGGGCAACCCGAGGGTCCAGTTCACCCCAGTATCGAAGGCGATCATCTTCAGCGGAACCAAACCCTGGTCATGTTACATCGCGACCACCGCATCGTAGTCGCCCCGGAAGACGTGGTGGAAGAGCGTGTCTGCCGCTGCCGGACCGTGGGCATCGAACCCCCGAGCCCGTGCCTGGGCGACCGCCGGGGCCACCACCGTGATTTCTTCGCTTCCGAGGTGACCGTGTTCTCCGGCATGCGGATTAAGCCCGCAAACCCCCACGCGCTGGCGGGGCAGGCCCAATAATCCGCAAGCCTCGGCGGTCAGGGCAATGACCTCGGCAATGCCGTGCTGCGTGAGGGCCGCCGATACTTGGGCCAAGGGCAGATGGGTCGTGGCCAGAGCCACCCGCAACCAGCGCCCTGCAGGGTCGTGTCCCAGCAACATCATGGCGAAGCGGGAAACCCCGGCCAAGTCGGCGAGGAATTCGGTTTGGCCGATGAAAGGGACGCCGGCTTCGAGAATGGAGGCCTTGTTGACCGGGGCCGTAACGAGGCCGGCGAATTCGCCACTCAGGCAACGCCGAGCGCCCTCGCGCAGCGCGGCGATGGCTTCCAGGGCGGCCCGGGGATCTCCCGCAGGCAGGTTTTCGGGCAACTCGCCTTCGGAGACCGGCAGCGCATAAACCCGTGAGGGCTCCGAATCCGCGCCCCGCCACAGGGGCAGGTCGGCCTCCACGCCCATCAGGCCACAGAGGCGGCGCACCACACCGGTATCGCCGATGAGGACATAATGCACATCGGTGTCCTCGGCAGTGAGCCGGGCGACGGCCCGTAAGGCGACCTCCGGACCGATGCCGGTAACGTCACCCAAGGTGATGCCGAGGATCATGCGGCGGCGGAGTTTTAGGTCAGTGGAAAGTCTGGGTCGAAGGGCGGCTTCAGAAGTAGCGAACGAAGCCCTTCTTGCGCAGCTTGGCCAGCCACTGCTTTTGCAGACGCTGACGTTCGGAGTCTTTGAGGATGGTCACGATTTCTTGACGGGCCTCGGCCAGTGAACGCATTCCGGACTGCTGCTTCTCTTCCACCTTCAGGATGAAGCGCGAACCCTGGACCTCGATGATATCGCTGGTCTGGCCGATGGGCAGGTTGAAGGCGACCTGACGCAGGGCCTCGTTGAGGGCGCTTTCCTCGGTCCATCCGCGGTCGCCGCCCTTGTAGCGGCGGGCATCGTCGGAAAACTCCGTGGCCACCTTGGCAAACTCAGTGCCTTCCTTGAGCTGGGCCAGAGCTCGTGAGGCGATGCCGGCTCCGTCTTCCGCGGAGTGCTTGGAGCGGTCGACCACGATCATCCGCAGCTTGACCCGGTTGCCTATGCGGAAGCGGGCCTGATTGGTTTGATAGTAGTTCTGGATCTTCTTCGGCGAGATGATGATTTCGTCGCGGACGTACCGAGAACTCATCTGATAAATGATCATCCCCTCGCGCTCCTCCTTCTTGAACTGCTCGAAGGTGCGGTTTTCGGCTCGCAGGGTCTTGGTGAGGGCGACGCGGTCTCCGCCGAATTGCCGCCGGATGCGCTCCCGAACTTGGTCATCGACGTAGGATTCGGGGAAGGAATACCCCTTCTCCTTGAACTCATCGAGGATGAGCTGCCGATCGATCAGCTGCTCGAGCTGGTCATCCAATATCTTCGCCCGCCGGGTGAGGTACTGCTGTTCGGAGGTGGCGGTGCGGCCGGCTATGGCCAACTCGCTTTGCGCGGCTCCCAGGACTTGGTCACGGCTAATGACCGTGTCATTAATAATGGCCTGGATGCCGTTGAAGGGCACCGGAACCTGGGCCGATGCGGGGAATAAACCCACCGCAGCCACGGCCAGCAGCCAAGCCCAACGGTACAGACGCTTGCCAATCATGCACACCAGACTAAGAACGCGATCCGGAAGGGTCAATGAGTCTGGAGGCCCCAAACGGAGCCTCCAGAGGGTTTGTCCAACGGCTTGATCCAGCTCAGGAACCCAGGTGTTTCTTGGCCTCGGCCGGGACTTCGACGGTGGTGGTGCCCACGTCGCGAATTTCCCAGGTCGTCGTGCGGACCATATCGCGGTCTTCGCCGTTGACGGTCATGGTCGCGGAGACCTTGAGGCGGATCTTCTGGACTTGTCCTTCCTTGAGCCAGAACTGCACCGAACCCTTCGCGTTCTTCGGCTCCGGTGGGGTTTGGCCGCCCGGCCGTCCGCCGCGTCCCATCAGGGCAAATTCCTTGGCGCCTTCGTCGGAAAGTACTCCGGCAATCACTCCGGCCTCACCGGCCTTCAGATCTTTGGATTTCTCAGCCAGCTTGGTGAGCGAAGCGGCCGGCAAGGGGTTGCGCAAGAGGGCTCCGGCGCGCATGCCGCCGCGATTACCGCCGCCACCCCCGGCCCCGGCTGCCGCGCGGAGTTCTTCGGCGGTCTTCCATCCTTCATCGGTGCTGGCTACCCCTTTGGTTCCCTGCAGCACTGCGGTGGTCGTGGTTCCATCCCGCTCGCTGGTGATCACGGCCGCCCCTCCCTTGATGGCCTTGCCCTTGACCGGAGCCGGCGTCCATTGGCCGCCCTCGATTTCGGTGGTGGCTGTCCACGAGTAGTTGGCGGCGTCGGCCAGTTTACTGGCGGCGCTCTTCACGTCTTCAGCGACATCGGCGAGGGCGCTCACAGAGCCCACCAGCAAGCTGGCGATGAGGAGGGATAATGTCCGGAAAGGTTTCATAGATGGATCGATAGATGGGGACTATTGATGGAGACCGGAGGACTCCATGGCCGGTTACGGTGATGCTTTCTCATGGACAACGGGCACAGGACTCCCTTGTTTGAAAGCGGGGGATTGAATCGGGTCAGGCCCGCTTCGAGTTCAACGGTCTCTGGTTCGACATTGAATTTGAGATCCTTCGCCGTTGATCGCCCCCGTTGCGGAGTGTCTAGGCCTAGACTCAGCCGGGAACGATCCCAGGGCCTCGGTCTGGCTCAGAGCACGTGTCGCCCAGTTTCGCGCAGCCAGGTTTCGGCCGCTTCGTAGTTCGGGCAGAGGCGCTCGACCTCTTCCCAGAACCGGGTCGAGTGGTTCAGGTGCCGACGATGGGCCAACTCGTGCAAGATCACGTAGTCGCGGACCCATTCGGGCACTTGCACCAGCCGCCAATTCAGTGAGATCTCACCCCGCGGCGACCAGGAGCCCCAGCGCGTGCGTTGGGCGCGGACCGAGATGGCACTGACTGCGATGCCATGGGTGGCCGAAAGGTGCTGAACCCGGGCGGGCAGTTCGCGTTGGGCCAGCCGTTGCAAGGCGGCCTGAGCCCTGGCCTGCAAGTCCCGCTCGTCGCGCAGGCGCGGCAGGGGCAGTAATTCTGGGCCGATTTGGACAAACTTCCCGTCTTCTGGGGCGGAGACCGTTTCAAACTGTCCCCGGAAGCGGATTTGGACTTCCCCTTTGGACGGGTCGGTCGGAGCGGTGTTGGCTCGTTGGATTTGGGCCCGTTCGGCCAGCCACTGCAAATGCTGGAGCAAGAAGTTCCGCGCACCGGGCATGAATCCATAGCGGGGCAGGGTGACCCGGCCGGAGCCATCGCGGCACAGGGTGAGGCGAAACACTCGAGCCCGCGGATGACGGATGAAGTGCACCTCAATGGAGGTGCCTCCGACGACGATGGTTTCGGAAGCGACCCACTTGCCACCGCCGGGCACGGTGGCCGACGGTGCCTTGGGCTTCAGCCGTTGGAAGAGGTCCAGCTGCACTTCAGCGGGAGCCAGTACCGAGCGGATGAGTTGCAAAGGTGTTTTCCAACACGGGCCGGCCATGGATCAGGTGCTCCTGGATAATGGTTTCAAGGACATCGGGTGTGCAGTGGTGATACCAAGTTCCCTCAGGATACACCACTGCGATGGGCCCCTGGGCGCAGCATTGCAGGCAATTGGCCTTGGTGCGAAAGACCGTGGCCTGCGGTCCGACGAGTCCTAGCTCTTTGAGTCGACGTTTCAGAAATTCCCACGACGCGAGGCTTGCCTGGGGGTCGCAGCACTTGGGCTTAGTGGCATCTACGCAGAGGAAGAGATGCCGCTGGAGCGTGGCGATACCGAGGTTCTCGGCGATCGTGCACAACTCATCGGAGGGACTGGCCACGCAGGCAATAAACCACAGCTTCGGTGCTTGGGTAAAGGCTCTCGCCGAGCCTCCTTGCCCTCGGCCCGCGCTTGACGGACACTCTCCTCTATCATGGCTGTCGCGATCGCCCGTCAACCCCGGTCCGACCCGGTGCTCCAGTTCACCGTGTTCATCCCGAATCGATTGGGACGTTTGCATGAAGTCACCCAAAGGCTCTTCGAACGGTCCGTTCACATCCTGGCGTTGACGGTGCTCGACACCACTGACAGCACCATCTTACGGATCATTGTCGATGATCCTGATTTGGCGCGGAGCCTTCTTCAGGAGCATGGGTTTGCGTTTACTGAAACTGCCGTCGTGGTGGTCGAAATCGCCGGCGAGCGTCAGTTGCAGGATGTTCTGGCCGCGTTGCTCGAGGCCGAACTGAATATCCACTACACCTATCCCTTTCTGAACCGGCCCGCCGGTAAGTCGGCCCTGGTGCTCAATGTCGAACACCCTGAAGTGGCGGTCGACAGTCTGCGCCGCCATTACTTCACCATCCTCTACCAGGGCGACGTCTCGCGCTAATCAGGCAATCCGCCGCAGAACTTCTTCCACCAGTGCCTCTGGAGGCTGAGAGATATCCAGAGTGATGGCGTCGGCAGGCGACTCGAGGGTGGCGAACTGGCTGTCGAGCAGGCTCACCGGCATGAAGTGCCCTTCGCGGGCCCGCATCCGTCCCTCGATGAGGTCCCGGGATCCGTTGAGGTGAACGAACCGTATCCAAGGTTCACCGCGGCCTAGGGTGTCGCGGTAGATTTCCTTGAGGGCGGAGCAGGCGATGATCCCGCTGCGGCCGACCGCCTGTTCGGATTCCATGTGGCTGCGGATCGCCCGCAGCCAAGGCCAGCGGTCTTCGTCTTGGAGCGGCGTGCCCGCCTTCATCTTGGCGATGTTGGCGGCCGGGTGAAATCCGTCGGCATCGCGGAACTCCCAGCCCAGGCGCTGGCCCAGAGCCTGACCCAGCGTGGTCTTGCCGGAGCCGGCCACTCCCATGACGACGAGAAACATGGTGTTCGAAGCCTGAAGTTCAAAGCCGTGGCCGGGAGGGCCGTCGACCCTTACATGCCCATGATTTGATAACCACTGTCCACGTAGAGCACTTGGCCGGTGATGGCAGCGGCCCCGTCGGACGCCAAGAACACCCCGGTGTGACCGAGCTCGGAGGGCTCCACGTTGCGTTTGAGCGGCGAGTGGGTTTCGTAGTGCTTGAGCATGTCGGTGAATCCGGCGATGCCCCGAGCGGCCAGGGTGTTCATCGGTCCGGCGCTAATGCAGTTCACGCGGATCTTCTTTGGGCCGAGGCTGTAGGCCAGGTATCGGGTCGAAGACTCCAGCGAGGCCTTGGCCACGCCCATCACGTTGTAGTGGGGGATAACCTTCTCGGCTCCGTAGTAGCTCATGGCCACGATGGATCCGCCTTGGTCCATGAGCGGGGCCGCCTCGCGGGCCAGAGCGATGAGCGAATAGGCGCTGACGTCGTGGGACACCCGGAAGGCCTCGCGGCTGGTGTTGATGAAATCGCCTTCGAGGGCCTCTTTCGGAGCGAAGGCCACGGCGTGCAGCAGCAGGTCCAGACGCCCGAACTTTTCCTTCACCGCGGTGAACACCGAGCGAATTTGGTCATCGCTGCTGACATCGCAGGGGAGGATGAGCGTGTCGGCTCCGAAGGTGCCGGCCAGTTCCTCCACGTTGTCTTTCAGTCGCTCGCCTTGGTAGGTGAACGCCAGCGTTGCGCCCTCGCGGTGCCAGGCCTGAGCAATGGCCCAGGCGATGGAGCGCTTGTTGGCGACGCCGAACACGATGCCGAGTTTGCCTTCGAGAAGTCCCATAAAGAAACCTCAGTGTGGGAAAACCCCGGCCCGGGGGCAAGACTGGCTCGTGGACTGTCCGGGCTGCAGGACCGGGCCTCATGTCGTTGATGGAACAAGGATTCGTCGGACCAGAGCGTGTGCGTGTGCAGGTTGCCCTTCCACCAGCGCAGCGGTTGCGCGGACGCCGACAAAAGGACAGGCAGATTAGAAGACCAAGGATCCCTAAGCAATTGTTGGCACATTGGCCCTATTTCGGCATCCATCCGTCACTGAAAGAGTCTTAGATGCAATGATGATTCGGAGCCTGATCCTCGCTTGCTGGGCGACCTCCTGTGCTTTCGCCCAACTGCCTGGCCCCACCAATGGGACCACGTTGCTGCCCAATGGGTGGAGCATCTCGCCGGTCGGTCGCCACCTCTCGACTCCAGACTATGTGCTGGGCCTCTCCCCGTCACCCGATGGGCGTGTGTTGGTGGGCCTCCACAGTGGTTTCAACCCGCATGGCCTCGTGGTGACCCAGCCCGACGGTTCGGCCATCCTCCAGAGAATCCCCCTGCGCTCCTCGTGGATGGGTTTGGCGTGGAGCCCGGAGGGGGGTCGCTTGTTCGTCTCGGGTGGCAATGCCGGTGGCGGCAAGAAGCCCGAGGTCGCACCGATTTACGTGTTTGAATACCGCGAGGGTCGGCTGAGCGAATCGCCCGTGGCCCAGTTTACCAATGGACTGCCTGCCGCATCCATTTACTGGGCTGGCTTGGCGCACCATCCGTCCCGGCCTGTTTTGTATGCTGCCAATCGGGGCACCGGAAGTGATCCAGGCCACGTGGTGGCCTTTGATTCTCGCGATGGCAAGGTATTGGGTCAGGTCGAAGTGGAGGTCACTCCGTGCGACCTCCAATTGAGTTCGGATGGCGGCACGGTGTTCGTCTCCAACTGGTCCAGCCGCTCGGTGAGTGTCATCGACACGGCCACCCTGAAGGTCAAGGCCACCATCCAGGTCGGCACCAATCCCAACGATTTGCTGCTCGCCCGAGATGGCCGCCTCTACGTGGCCTGCGGCAACGAGAACTCCGTCGTGGTGATCGACACCCAGGAGCTGCGATCGATCGAGACACTCCGCACTTCCATCCATCCGCGTGCGCCTGTGGGCTCAACTCCCAATGCCTTGGCGCTGGATCCGTCGCAACGCCTGTTGTTTGTGGCCAATGCCGACAATCATTGTGTGGCGGTCATCCATGTCGGCGAACGGGAGGAGAGCCACGTTCTCGGGTTCATTCCCACGACCTGGTATCCCTCGTCGCTCTCCATCTCCAAGGACGGGAAGTTTCTGCACATTGGTTCCTCTAAGGGACTTGGGGGGTATTCCAATATCCGCGGGCCCCTGTCGCCCTTGAGCAAGGATGGCAACACGGAAGGGTTGGGATCGGTCAAGTCGCTCCAGCAGGGCAGCATCACCGCGCTCCCGCTGGCCAATCTCCGCAGTAAGATCCGTGGGTACACCCGCAAGGTCATCGCCAACACTCCCTATCACGACGCACTCCTGAGCGCGGCCAAGCCGCCCGCGGTTCGTGGAACCATCCTGCCCAATCGGGTGGGGGTGGGTTCACCGATCAAGCATGTCATTTATATCATCAAGGAGAACCGCACCTACGATCAGGTTTTTGGGGACCTGCCACAGGGCAACGGCGATCCGCGACTCACCATTTTCGGACGTTCGGTGACGCCCAACCAGCACCGCCTGGCCGAAGAGTTTCTCCTGATCGATAATTTGTACTGCGATGCCGAGGTCAGTGTGGACGGGCATTCGTGGTCCAACGCGGGCTACGCCACCGATTTCAATGAAAAGCTGTGGCCCCCCAATTATGGCGGTATTAGCAAGGCCTCGTCGGCCCCGGCCCAAGTGCCTTCGTCGGGTCACATTTGGGATCTGGCTCGGCGCAAAGGACTCACCTACCGCTCCTATGGCGAATATGCCGCCCGCACCAGTGAAGGGGGGCAGATGGATGCCGCCCCAGGGGTCGAAGGACTGGTCGGTCATGTCTGCCCGAACTTCCGAAAAACGGGCATGCGGGACACCGACAACGTGGGTGTCTTCAACGCTGAGTTCGATGGCTTCGTCGAGAACTACTCGTCGACCGATCCGAAGCGGCGGCTACCAAACTTTGTGGTGATGAGCCTGGGCGAAGACCACACCCAAGGCACCCGGGTCGGTGCGCCCACCCCGGTGGCAGCTGTGGCCAACAACGACTGGGCGATCGGTCAATTGGTCGATCGCGTCAGCCACAGCCCTTACTGGAAAGAGACGGCGATCTTCATCATCGAGGACGACGCACAAAATGGTTCCGACCACGTCGATGCCCGTCGCACCATTGGTCTGGTTTTGAGCCCGTATAGCCGCCGTG